>JBCBOD010000188.1:0-4506 GCA_039821425.1 Pseudomonadota bacterium | reverse complement strand
GATGATATCCATGCAAAGCTCAACGCATTCGTCGCAAATGAACACGGTCGGGCCAGCGATAAGTTTGCGCACTTCGTGATGGCTCTAGCCGCAAAAGCTGCAGTAGAGCGTGTTTTTGCCGTCTGTGCCGCTGGTATTCGCCATTTCTAACCTCTTGGCCCTTGTCGCCGCTGGTACGTCGGTATTGCCATGCCCCAATCCTAGGACAGCGCGCCAAGGTCCACAATGTCAAAATGACTTTGTGGACCGCAGCGTTAACACCGTCCTAACACTCGTCAGGCCAGGCCCGGACAGTGGCAAATTGCCACGACCCGGGCGCATTCTGCCTTAATCGTCTGCCTTCGGGCGGTTCTCGACGATCTCGTCGATCAAACCCCATTCCTTGGCATCCTCAGGCGACATGAAGTTGTCACGCTCCAGTGCAGCCTCAACTTTCTTGAGCGTGTTGCCCGTATGCTTGACATAGATTTCGTTCAAACGGGTTTTCAGCTTCTGGGTTTCTTCGGCGTGGATCATGATATCCGTCGCCTGGCCCTGATACCCGCCCGAAGGCTGGTGCACCATGACGCGGCTATTGGGCAGCGAAAAGCGCATGCCTTGGTGGCCAGCGGTCAACAGAAGCGAGCCCATTGACGCAGCCTGACCGACGACAAGCGTGCTGACCTTCGGACGGATGTACTGCATCGTGTCGTAGATCGACAGACCAGATGTCACAACGCCGCCGGGGCTGTTGATGTACATGCTGATCTCTTTCTTCGGGTTCTCCGATTCCAGATGCAGCAGCTGGGCCACAACCAGTTGGCTCATCCCGTCGTGCACGGGGCCGTTCACAAAGATGATCCGCTCTTTCAGCAGGCGCGAGAAGATGTCATAGGCACGCTCCCCCCGTGCGGTCTGCTCTACCACCATTGGGACAAGGTTCATGTAGGTTTCGACGGGGTCTTGCATATCTGTTGCCTCATATTGGGACGGGGACCGCCCACATTTCTGATAATCCTGACAGAGTCTAGTTGTGGGTGTCAGGGGCTTCAAGGGCACCACAGCACGATTGACGAATCGTAAGTGATGACTTACGGTAAGTTATGGCTTACGAAGATGCAATCACCGCCCTCGCCGATCCGATGCGGCGGCAAATCATTGAAAAACTGCGCACTGGCGCCCTACCCGTTGCGGGTATCGCCGATGGGCTGCCTGTCAGCCGCCCTGCGGTCAGCCAACACTTGCGGGTTCTGTCGGATGCGGGGCTTCTGACAGTTACCCCGCAGGGTAACCGCAGGCTTTATGCCATCGCACCTGAGGGGGTCGATGACGTGCGAAAATACCTTGATACACTGTGGGACGACGCGCTTGCCGCTTTCGCCCGCGCGGCAAATGAAAAAGCGAAAGGACGGACAAAATGAAAATGCCAATCGAGAAGAAATTGACCGTACCGCTGTCTGCGGCAGAGGCCTTCGCGCTCTTCACCACGGAAATGGACCTGTGGTGGCCGAAAGAGACGCATTCGGTGAAAGGCGCCAAATCAAAAGTCACCTTCCCCACCCACAAGGACGGTGAGATCCTCGAAGAAGGCCCCGACGGCAGCCGGAACGTCTGGGGCAAGCTGATTGCCTATGACCCTCGCGAATATCTCGCTTTCACCTGGCACCCCGGACGGGGCGAGGAAGAGGCGACCGTCGTCACCGTGGCGTTCACACAGAAAGAAGATGGTACGCTTTGCGAACTCACCCACGGCGGGTTCAGTATTCTGGGCGATACGGCCGACGCTGTCAGCACCAGCTATCTGAAAGGCTGGGATATGGTGCTTGGCTGCTTTGCGTCTGCCGTCAAAACGCCTGCACTAACTTGAACCATTACCGATGGCCAACCCAGCCGCGGTCATCGGTGAACACTTGGCCCTCGGATACTTCGAAGCGAAAGTAGCCTTCGGGAAGGCCGCTTAAGGGTGCAAGCGGCGTGTCCGACGCCGCGAGAAGCTGATTGGCACGGCCTTCCCGGCCCGTTGGTCCGCTGATGGCAATGATGTGCGGATAAAGCTCTGCCAGAATCGCATGCACACCGCGGACCAGTCGCCCATCAGGCTGGTCGATCAGGTTGATATAGACCGGCCCGTCCGTGATGGTTTTCAGACGCTGATAGGTCTCTAACGTCGCCAAATGTGCGGGGACAGAGCCTGACGAGAACGCATCCATCACCGCCGCATCGAACCGTGCGGTGGTTTCGTTAATAAAGATACGCCCATCAGCGTGAACAATGCCGAGCCGACCTGAACCCAAAGGCGCGTCCGGCGCCTCATATCCAACTTGCTGGATCATCACAGCAGCGCGCGGCAGGTTTTGGCGCACCACATCGGTCACGAGCGGATCAATCTCGACCGCGACGGCCGTGGCATCAGGGTCGGCGGCCAAAAGCTGGGTTGGCAGGCTGTAACCACCGCCACCTACGAAAAGGACGGCTGACGCCTTTGGCAAATCCCGGTCAATCCGCTGCCAGATCCATCGCGTGTAGGCCAAGGTCAACGCGCCATCCGTGTTACTGGGCGAGAGTGTCTCTGCCGCCTGTGTTGTCCCATCGGAGTATAGCCTGACCGTACCGTCACGCTGGACCACATGCAGGCAAGACAGGCCGGATTCAAACTGGCAAACCGGCGTCCCCGCCAGTCCGGCAAAGCCGACGAAGCCTGCAGCAGCAAGCGTGACGACGGTATTTGGGCCGCCTGCCTCGTCGCTCGGTTTCTGGTCGCGGGCACCGCGCAGAAAGGGCAGACACAGCAACGCAACCACCCCACAGGCGGCGAAGGTGGCCGTCGACCCGATCAACGGCAGTGCCACAAACCCGGCGATAATCGCCCCAAAGATCGCCCCGATGGATCCCGCAGCCAACACAAACCCCAGCGACGACCCTTCGCGCCCGGGGCGCGCCTCAATCGCCAGCTTGGCCAGAAAGGGTGAAGGCATCGTGATGAAGACGGACGCAGGGAAGAACACAAGAAACACGCTGATCACCATCCCGGCTGTTCCGCGCGCGCCAAGTGCATGCACGACACCCAGAAAGGCGGGCGACACCGCCATCAGCGCGGCAGAGGCGACAAGCGCCCAGCGCACCTGACCCAACGCCACGTCACGAGGGTTTTCCGCGATCAAACCGCCCAACGCGCTGCCCAGCGAAAACCCGGCTAGAACGATGGCGATCACCGTTGTCCACGTCAGAAGCGATGTCCCGAAGAACGGCGCCAGCACACGGCCCGCCGCGATCTCATACGTCAGACCGACCGCTGACAGGACAAGGATCAGCGCAATAGTGATCGAAAACCGCATGCAACCCCCACAAAGCCTGACAGCCAGTTTGCCGACTATGCGGTCATAGCTGCTTTAGCCAACGTGGAACAGCGACGCAAAGAGCCGCGGATCAAGGCTTTCGGCCGCAAAAGTCCCTCCCTCCGTCAGGACGGAGACCGCATCATGACTATGCAGGCTTTCCTGATGGCTGGCGATGACCCGGAAATCAGAGATGCGCGGATCTATCTGCAGCTGCTCGGTGAAAAGGCGCGCCGCATCTTCCACAAAGATCGGATTGGCCGCGTTCAACTCTGCAAAGGCCTGCTCATCCTCGCGCTTGACCATCACCTGAGTTTCCGTCGGAACAGCGGCGCGGGCGCGGTCGATTAGATCTTCGAACCACAAAAGGTCCGACCCCTCTTCCAACAACACCGAAATCCGCGCGACGGAGCGCTGCGAGTGCGGAGTTGCCAACTGGCCCCGGAACTGGCGGGCGTGTTCGGACAACTCCAGAGAGCAAGGGCAGGTAGATGAATATACATAGTCGAGGTGGATGATCTTCTTGCGCACCCCGTCACGTTCAACCAGCTCCAGCGCGATATCGTAGTATTGATAACCCGACAGGCGTGACCGCAGGCTTTCCACCTTCATCGGGAAGCTGAAACGCATCTGAATGCGGGCATCGAAGCTTTCCAGATCGCTCTTGTAGGCATCCAGCGCTTTCTCGATCACTTCAAAGCTGAATGTCTCTTCCGCATGCTTGTAGAAGGTCCGCATGATGCGGGACATGTTGATGCCCTTCTTTTCCGCCTCCAGCGACACGGTGCCAGTGACAGATGTTTCGAGCGTCAGGTCGCCATTGTCGCGGGTGTGAAAGCGGATCGGCAGGCGGAAGTTTGAAATACCGACGTGCTGGATCTGCTGTTTGGCGCCACGGATCAGGCTGGATGGGCCATTTTGCAGATCGGGCATCGACGCCTTGTAGGCATCATCAACCTCAAAATCCTCTGGGTAGGCACGGGCGAGGGCTGGATAGTTCGACACTTCCTGTCCCGGGATCAGGCGCGCAACCAAGGGATCAAGCGTCGCAACCTCTTCCGCCGTGACATCGCCAGCCCAACGGCGCAGCAATGCGAGTGCGGCCTCGGCCTCTTCACGGGTGGGCTCTCTGTCCATGTCTGGTGCGTGGATATTCATCGTCTGATCCCCAGATGCTGCGGTAGGATGCGTC
>JBCBOD010000160.1:0-6661 GCA_039821425.1 Pseudomonadota bacterium | reverse complement strand
CGCTGGTCCTCGACATTATCGGCCCAAGCGTGTCTGCGCTGGTCGGCAACTATGAAACCGCGCTGGCGACCTTTGAGGCCGCCACGCAGTTCGCTGCGAATTAAGGAAAGCCCGTTATGATTGGCGCTGATATCCAAATCCTGATGCCTGAACTTGTGCTGGCGGTCTACGCCATGGGCGCATTGATGGCCGCCGTCTACACAACCAAAGACGGCATGGCCCCGCTGCTGACATGGGCGACCTCTGGTCTGTTTGTGGCGGTTGCCGTCTGGATCGGAATCAACGGCGATGGCACGAATGTGGCCTTTGGCGGCATGTTCGTGGATGACGGGTTCGCCCGCTTTTCCAAGATCGTGATCTTGCTGTCGGCAGCGGCCGTGCTGCTGATGTCTGAAAGCTATATGCAGCAACGCGGGCTCTTGCGGTTCGAATACCCGCTGCTGGTGGCGCTCGCCGTGGTCGGCATGATGGTGATGGTCAGCGCGGGTGACCTGATGGCGCTGTACATGGGGCTCGAGTTGCAGTCGCTGTCGCTTTATGTTGTCGCATCCTTGCGCCGGGATAGCGTGAAATCGACAGAGGCCGGGCTGAAGTATTTTGTCCTTGGTGCGCTGTCGTCCGGTTTGCTGCTCTACGGTGCGTCGCTGACCTACGGTTATGCGGGCACAACACTGTTCTCGGGCATCATTGCGGCGACTGAGGATGGTGTCTCGCTGGGTCTTCTCTTTGGCCTCGTCTTCCTGCTCGCAGGCTTTGCCTTCAAGGTGTCCGCCGCGCCTTTCCATATGTGGACGCCTGACGTTTACGAAGGATCGCCTACGCCGGTGACGGCATTTTTCGCGACCGCCCCCAAGGTGGCTGCGATGGCGCTGTTTGCCCGTGTTGTGCATGACGCGTTCGGCGGGGTCGTGGGCGACTGGCAGCAGATCGTTGCATTCCTTGCGGTTGTGTCGATGTTCCTGGGTGCCATTGCCGCGATCGGGCAGAAAGACATCAAGCGCCTGATGGCCTATTCTTCCATCGCGCATATGGGCTTTGCCCTGATGGGGCTGGCGGCAGGCACGGCCTTTGGTGTGCAGGCCATGCTGATCTACATGGCGATCTATGTGACGATGAATATCGGCACTTTCGCGTTCATCCTGTCCATGCAGCGCGATGGGCGCCCAGTGACCAATATCGACAGCCTGCGGATGTATTCGAAACGTGAACCGCTGCGTGCACTCGCCATGCTGGTGCTGCTCTTCAGCCTTGCGGGTGTGCCGCCCATGGTAGGCTTCTTCGGCAAGCTCTATGTGTTGCGCGCGGCCTATGACGGCGGACTGGCGTGGCTGGCGGTTGCTGGCGTGATCGCATCCGTGATTGGGGCGTTCTACTACCTGCGCATCGTCTACTTCATGTACTTCGGCGAAGAGGGCGAGGCGCTCGATGGCCGTATGAACCCGGTGCTCTGGGCCTTCCTGATGGGCTCTGCTGCTGCAATGCTCTTCGGCGTCGTGAACCTGTTCGGCATTGAGCCAATCGCGGCGGCAGCGGCGGCAACGCTTGTCAACTAACGACAGCGGTCACGCGCCGTGGCCCGAGGGCTATGCGCGTGTGGTGCTCGACAGTGTGGATAGCACCATGGCCGAGGCCGCGCGCCGTGCTGACCAGATTGACCGCCCCACATGGATCATGGCCCGGCACCAGACAGCGGCGCGCGGACGCCGGGGGCGCGTCTGGAAGGTGCCGCCCGGAAACCTGAGTGCCACGCTGATCTACAAGCCCGAGGCGACGGCAGCAGAGGCGGCGAAGCGATCCTTTCTTGCGGCCAATGCACTGTTTCAGGCGCTGTCAATCTATGTGCCAGCCGAGAAGCTGGCCCTTAAATGGCCGAACGACGTTCTTCTCTCTGGCGGCAAGGTCGCAGGGATACTGCTTGAAAGCAGCGGGCGCGGACCATTCGTCGACTGGTTGGCCATTGGGATCGGGGTCAACCTTGCCCATGTTCCGGAAGGGGTGGAAGGCGCCAGTTTTCCGCCAACCAGCCTCGTCGCGGCCGGGGGGGAGGATGTCAGTGCGGCGGACTTCCTTTGCACGCTGGCCGATGCCTACGCCACGCAAGAGGAAAAGCTGCGCCGCCTTGGCTTTGACCGGATCAGGGATGACTGGCTGGCCAATGCCGCGCGGCTGGGTGAAGTGATCACGGCCCGCACGTCCAAGGAAGAGATCAGCGGCATCTTTGACAGTATCGACCGTGATGGGAATCTCGTGCTGATCACCGGCACCGGGCCACGGGCGATCCCGGCGGCGGACGTCTATTTCTGAAGGGGGAGGGGCCACATGCTTCTGGCCATTGATTGCGGCAACACCAATACGGTGTTTTCGATCTGGGACGGTAAGAAATTTCTTGCCACCTGGCGCACCAGCACCGAATGGCAGCGCACGGCGGACCAGTATTATGTCTGGCTTTCGACCCTGATGAAGTTCCAGAACCTCGACGTGGTGATCACCGAGGTGATTATCAGTTCGACGGTGCCGCGCGTCGTGTTTAACCTGCGCGTCTTTGCAGACCGCTATTACAATTGCCGCCCCGTGGTCGTGGGCAAGCCAGAATGCCGACTACCGGCGGAACCCCGGGTAGATGAAGGCACGAATGTGGGGCCGGACAGGCTCGTCAATACGGCTGGGGCCTTTGATCGCCACGGCGGCAACCTGATAGTTGTGGACTTTGGAACAGCGACAACCTTTGATGTGGTGGCCGAAGACGGCGCCTACGTTGGCGGTGTGATCGCGCCCGGCGTGAACCTGTCGCTGGAGGCGCTGCACAACGCCGCTGCTGCCTTGCCGCATGTGGATATCACCAAACCGCAGGCTGTGATCGGCACCAACACGGTGGCCTGCATGCAGTCCGGCGTCTTTTGGGGTTACATCGGGCTGGTGCGTGAGATATGCGCGCGGATCAAAGCCGAACGGGGTGTGCCGATGAAAGTCATCTCTACCGGTGGCCTCGCCCCGTTGTTCCAGCAATCAGAGGCGCTATTTGATGCGTTCGAGGATGATCTGACCATGCATGGCCTGATCGTCATCCATAAATACAACAAGGACACTGCATGACTGACCGCCTGATCTACCTTCCCCTCGGCGGCGCCGGGGAGATTGGCATGAACGCCTATGTCTATGGCTATGGCGCGCCGGGGAAGGAACGGTTGATCGTTGTCGATCTGGGCGTGACCTTTCCGGATATGGACGGCACGCCGGGGGTGGATCTGATCCTGCCGGATATCACCTGGCTGGAAGAACGGAAGGCCGATATCGAAGGCATCTTTATCACCCACGCGCATGAGGATCATGTGGGTGCTGTGGGCCATTACTGGGAACGGCTGGGTGCGCCGGTTTATGCCCGCCGCTTCACTGCAAATATCGCGCGGCGCAAACTGGCAGAGCACGGGCACCCGGACAGCGTGGTCAAGGTCGTGGACCCGTACCCGCATATGATAACATGTGGCCCGATGACCGTGTCCTACCTGCCGATCAGCCACTCCATCCCCGAAAGTGCAGGCCTGCTGATCGACACGCCTGACGGTCGGGTTCTGCATTCCGGTGATTTCAAGATTGATGAAACGCCGGTTGTCGGTGACCCATGGAACGAAGCGCTGTGGGAAGAAGTGTCAAAGGACGGGGTCAAGGCCCTGATCTGCGACAGTACCAACGTGTTTTCCGAAGCGCCCGGGCGTTCGGAAGCCTCTATCGCGGATGAGGTTGCGGGCCTGATGAAGGACGCCCCCGGCATGGTTGTTGCCACGACCTTTGCCAGCAACATCGCGCGGTTGAAAACGCTGGCACTGGCCGCACAAGCCGCTGACCGGTCTGTTGTGCTTCTGGGCCGCGCGATGCGGCGCATGGTAGAGGCGGCGACGGAAGAGGGGATTTTGCACGGCTTCCCCAGCACCGTCAGCCCCGACGACGCCCAGAACATCCCGCGCGAAAACCTGATGCTTCTGGTAACGGGATCACAGGGCGAACGCCGCGCGGCCTCTGCCCAGCTCTCGCAAGGCTCTTATCTGGGGTTGAGCCTGAAGGAAGGGGATACGTTCCTCTTTTCATCGAAAACCATCCCAGGCAATGAACGCGGTGTGATCCGGATCATGAACGCGCTGTCCGAATTGGGGGTCGACGTGGTGGATGATGCGGGCGGCAAATACCATGTGTCGGGGCACGCCAATCGCCCAGACCTCGCGCGCCTGCACCAGATCGTGAAACCGCAAACCCTGATCCCCATGCATGGCGAACACCGGCACCTGCGGGAACATGTGAAACTCGGGGCCAGCGCGGGGCTGTCAGGCATCGTCGCCGTCAACGGGATGATGATCGACCTCTCCGGCAACCAGCCCACGGTCGCCGAATATATCGACACCGGGCGCACCTATATCGACGGTTCTGTGCAGGTCGGCGCGCTCGACGGGATCATCCGTAACCGTATCCGCATGGCGCTGAACGGTCATATGGTGGTGACGCTGATAATCGACGAGAACGACGAACCGCTGGGGGAGCCTTGGGTGGAAATCAACGGCCTGCCAGAGGTCGGATCATCCGGTGCTGCACTGGTTGAGATCGTCGAAGAAGACCTGAGCCAATTCCTGCAACGCGCCAGCGACAAGACGCTGGCCGACGATGACAAGCTGGAAAAAGAGCTGCGGACCATCGCGCGGCGAACAGCGCAAAGCGAGATCGGGAAGAAGCCCGAGGTGATGGTTGTGGTGTCAAGGTTGGGGTAGTGTGACGATTGGGTGAGAGAACTTAAGAACGCTCGCAGTATGCTATTGCTACATCGAGAGCAGACCGTTTGCCGCCGTGAACAGTCCCGCAAGGCTTGCCTTCGTGAACTTCTCTAAGAGCCCTTTCCTTATTTCGTCCGCATACGCTTCGGCACCCTTCTGTGCGTTCTTCTTCAAGTAGTCTGCTAAGCTCTCACCTTCGCCCGCTGTCATCACCTGCAAAGTTGCGTAACCAGCTTGGGTTAGTCGTGCGTTTTTCAGAGTCCGGACATCGAAGAAGATACTATTCGCCCCCCACGCGTTCTTAAGCGGCGTTTCGTAACCATCCTCTCCCATCGCGTATAGTTTTGTATAAATTGTCTCGCCGACCCGCTCATTTGATGTTGAGGTAATCAATTTCGTTTCAAGCAACCAATCCAGGGTTGCGGATCGGACCTCACACTCACGTTGCATCGGCTCGAAGCATTTGATGAACGTCTTTATACTTTTCTTGACCTTAGCTACATGGGGTTCGAAGTCTATCGCATAGGCTTCCTCGCCATCTCTTGCAGGTATTAAGAATTCCCGATCGACATAAAAGCGTACAAACCGATGCGGATCTAATATAATTGAGTCGATGTTAGTCCGAACGGGAAAGCTGTCATTCACATGTGATAGAAAATCAAATAATGCGGTCGCGAAATATTCTGAATTGCTATTTTTGATACTTAGAAGGCCTTCGTTGCCGTTTGCCATAATTCCCTCAACTGGCTCCCTCTACCCCTTCACCCGCTCCGCAAAGCTCATCGCGATAAACGCGGGTGGCTCGTCGCCCATGCCGACGACCTCTGGCTCGTTTCTGTCGCGTCCCCGGCCACGGCCGCCGCGGCGGCGGTCTTCGCGGGGTTTGTCATCACTTTTGGGCTTTTCCTCGGGTTTGGGCGCCTCAGCGGCTTCTTCCGCCTTTGCCTCTGCCTGATCATCGTCCTTCTTGCGGCGTGATCGGCTGCGCTTGGGCTTCTCTTCGGCTTCGGGCTTCTCGGCCTCTTTCCCCGTCAGCGGGTTGTCCATC
Source organism: Pseudomonadota bacterium (assembly GCA_039821425.1). Taxonomy (GTDB): domain Bacteria; phylum Pseudomonadota; class Alphaproteobacteria; order Rhodobacterales; family Rhodobacteraceae; genus Yoonia. The sequence continues at coordinate 856 of JBCBOD010000160.1, read as the reverse complement.
CGCGGAATGGTTTCTTCGACCAGTCGTTCCACGTCTTCGAGATTCTTCTCGTCCCGCGGGATGCAGATCATGATCGCGGTGCCGGTGCGGCCGGCGCGGCCCGTCCGGCCAATGCGGTGCACATAATCTTCGGCATGGCTGGGCACGTCGAAGTTGAACACATGGCTGACCATGGGGATGTCGAGGCCGCGCGCGGCGACGTCAGAGGCCACCAGGAACCGCAGTTCATCCTCGCGGAATTTTTCCAGTGTCCGCGTCCGGTGCGACTGGTCCAGATCACCATGGATCGGGGCGGCGTTATAACCGTATTTGTTCAATGATTTCGAGACGATATCGACGTCTGATTTGCGGTTGCAAAAGATGATCGCGTTGGTGCAGGCCTCACCTTCCGCATCGATCAGGGCGCGCAGCACGGCGCGCTTCTCGGACGCTTCGCGCTGCTTGTTGGAGCCTTTGAAGACGACGACACCCTGCTTGATGTTCTTGTTGGTCGTGGCCGCCCGCGCGACCTCGATCTTGGCCGGGTTCGACAGGAAGGTGTTGGTGATCCGCTCAATCTCTGGCGCCATGGTGGCGCTGAAAAACAGGGTCTGGCGGGTGAAAGGCGTGCGTTTGAAGATCTCTTCGATGTCGGGGATGAAGCCCATGTCGAGCATCCGGTCAGCCTCATCCACCACCATGACCTTGACGTCCGTGAGGATCAGCTTGCCGCGTTCCAGATGGTCCAAGAGGCGCCCAGGCGTCGCGATCAGGACGTCGACGCCTTTGTCGATGATCTGGTCCTGGTCCTTAAAGCTGGTGCCGCCGATCAAGAGGGCACGGGAAAGCTTCGTGTACTTTGCGTAGGCATCGAAAT
>JBCBOD010000087.1:0-17075 GCA_039821425.1 Pseudomonadota bacterium | reverse complement strand
GTGTCTCGCCCGAATTTATCGGTCCCAAGAGGATACTCGGCAGAACGATCTTGCAAACGGTCGACAATGTTCTGAGCAAGTGGGTCATGTGGCGCAATGAGCGGCGCAAAGATTGCTGCCAGCAGGATCGCCACGAACATTGCCAGACCGAAGGTCGAGAGCTTGTTTTTCCGAGCCAGCCTCAGCAAAGAAGATGCCGTTGAACGTGTCTCAGGTGCGGTTGTGTCTATTGTTGTCATGTCAGTTTCACCCTCGGATCGACCAGCGCGTAGCAAAGGTCCGTCAACAGATTTACGATCACGATCATGAGGGCGGAAACGACCATAAGGCCCTGCAGCGTTGTGTAGTCGCGTTGGTTTAGGGATAGGACGATTAGCTTGCCCAAGCCGGGCCGGTTGAAGATGATCTCCGTCAGAACCGCGTTGCCAATGAGCAATCCAAAATAGAGGCCAACAACCGTCACAATGGGGATCAGTGCGTTGCGCAGTGCATGGTGCCAGATCAGTCTTCGACCGGGCGCGCCTTTTGCTCGTGCCGTTCGAATGTAGTCTTCGCCAAGAACATCCAGCATTGCAGATCGGGCACTACGCATGATGTAGGCCACCATGATCAAGCCGAGACTCAAAGCAGGGAGGATCAGATTGTAGATGCGATCCCAGAGGCCCCCGCCAGTTGGTGTCGAAATCACCGGGAATATGCGCCACTCAATAGACAGCCACAGGATTAAGAGGATTGCTGTCAAGAAGGCGGGAAAGCTAAGACCAAGTAGCGAAACAACCCGGAAGAAATAATCAAGCCACCCGTTGCGCCAAAGCGCTGAGATGATTCCAAGTGGAACACCGATGATTACGCCGAAGAAGATTGCTCCAAACGCCAACTCGAGTGTGAATGGAAGTACTTCCGCGATGGACTCAGCAACAGGTGTGCCCGTCACCATCGACACGCCAAGGCTGCCGCTTGCAAGGCCCTTTAAGAAATCCCAGTACTGAACGAGCATCGGGTCGTTCAGCCCCATGCGGTCCCGAAAGGCATCCAAAGCCTCCTGCGAAGCATTGTCACCAAGAATAGCCAGGGCAGGATCGCCTGGTGCGATGCGGATCATGACGAACACGATTGTCAAAATCCCGAACAGCGTCGGGATTGTGCTCATGAGCCGCTGAAGAATGTGTCTGGCCACGGTGAGCCTCCCCAGAAAGGCGAGGGCGGAAGAACCGCCCCCGCGTGTTGATTTGCTTACTCAGTAAGCGTCGTCTGCTCAGTGATGACCGGACCCAGGGACAACGAACCATCAAGTTCGTAGCCGAGATCCACACCTGGCGCGCGCGCCCATACCTGCAGCAACTCGAAGAGCGGGATTGAGCAAACCTCGGTCACCAAGAGTTGCTGAGCTTCGCTCCACAGTTCTTGCTGTCGTTCGGGGTTGGGCTCCGAACGTGCCGCCACAATTTGCGCGTCGGCCAAATCGCAATGCGAAAAGTTGGTCACAGCTGTTGGCGTCTGCACGATGCTATCGGAGTGATAGAATTGCGTCAGATAGGTGTCTGCAACCGGGAAACGGGCCGCACCATAGAGGACCAAGGGGCTGACATCGTCACGGATTGCAGCATGCCAAGCAGAATGCTCCATCACATCAAATTCGAGGTTGATACCAACCTGCGCGAGTTGCGCCTGAATGACTTGCATGGGGCCGAAGAGCGAGGCGCGCTCTGTAATAGCAATCGGAACTGTCACACCATCAGGGTAGCCAGCTTCGGCCAAGAGTTCCCGCGCACGGTCCTGATCGTAGGGCAAGAACTCGATATCGGATTCGTGGCCGATATAGCCGTCGGGTACAGGTGCTTCGTTGCCGCGTGCCACCAAGTTGCCGGCGAAGGCGATAAGTTCGTCGCGATTAATGGCATGCGCAAGCGCCTGCCGCACACGAATGTCGTCGAATGGTTCCGCCGTCGTATTGACGTGAAGCGTGCGCAATTCGCCCGGCTCGAACACATCCACCTCGGCCTCACCAGAACCAGTGGTGTTTTGCACCCAGCGGTCCTCACGTTCGCCTTCAATCATGTGAAGTTCGCCGGTCTGAAACGCGAGATCGCGGGCGCTCGTAGCGGACATATAGCGGATTGTGATCGCTTCGAGTTGGGGAGCGCCACGGAAGTAACCTTCATGCGCGGCCAAGCGGACGAATTGGCCCTCTGCCAACTCATCAAACGCAAAGGGCCCGGTACCAATGGGGTTGGTAGCAAAGCCTTCACCCAGTTCTTCAGCGGCCCGCGCGGAAACGATATTGCCACCGTGATAGTTGGCAACAACCCCCAGCAGACTTGGGATACCTTCAGACAGCGTGATGCGGACCGTGTAATCATCCACCGCTTCGACTGATGCGAATGCGCGATAATCTGATGCAACGCTGGACCGATCGGGATCTGCAGCGCGGTTCAGCGAATAGACAACGTCTTCGGCCGTCATTTCGCCGTAGCCACCATGGAATTGGACACCTTGGCGAAGCGTGAACGTCCAAACAAGACCGTCCTCAGAGGTCTCCCAACTCTCGGCCAAATCCGGCTCAATAGCGTCAGAAGACATGGAACCCGGCGCGAAGCGCACGAGACCATTGAACATCATTGCGAAGACAACCTTGTCTTCCGTCCGAGTCGACACGTGAGGGTCAAGCTGCCCTGCGCTCTGAGCCGCAACAGCCATGTTCAGTTCCTGCGCCTGCACGATCGAAGGCAGTGTCAGGGAACTGGTAGCAAGAAGTGCTGCAGCTACCGTGTGGGTGAAAAGTTTCATTACGTCCTCCGCAGTTGAATATTCGTTAACCAGACCCTGCGGCAAGCTTAACGTCAAATATCGTTTTGCCCTAGTCAAATTCCAAATGGTTATACACTCTCACTATAACCTTTTGGAATACTATTAGCATGAATTGAATCTTCAAATCATGGAGCGGCTCTGACACCATGTGAAGCAAGGAATGGAGCTCATGACGATAAGCATCTATATTGACGACCAGATTTGCCCTGCCGAAGAAGGGGAACTCTTGGCTTCCGTACTTCTACGCCAACCCAATCCGCTATTTCGAAAGCACCCTGTTGATGGCTCTCCGCGCGCAGCGTTTTGTTTGATGGGTGTTTGTTTTGAGTGCTTGGTCGAGGTGAACGGCGTCGCCAACCAACAGGCCTGTTTGATCAAAGCCGAAGAAGGCATGCAGGTGAAAAGGTTTCTGTCATGATAGAACTTCTGATTGTTGGTGCGGGCCCCGCAGGAATGTCCGCCGCCCTTGAGGCTTCAAGCTTGGGAAAAACCCCGGTTGTTATCGACAACCGTCCTGAGCCAGGTGGCAACATTTACTCCTTTCTTGGGAGCAATCGCCAGCACCGATCTCAACGTATGAAAATCTTTGGGCCCGATTACGCGAAAGGAGCCAAACTGCTTGATGCATTTGTAGAAGCTGTGTCGGCCGAAAAAGTCATCTATCACCCGAACACGCGGTTATGGCGGCTCGATCAGGATGGCGCGTTCGCCTACGATGGCCCAATGGGCTCGCGCGCCGGACAGGCCAAATCAGTCGTTCTGGCGACTGGTGCGCAGGAACGCCCCATGCCTTTACCGGGCTGGACCCTTCCGGGTGTTATGGGTGTGGGTGCGGCGCAAATTCTATTGAAATCGGGCGGAGAACTGCCATCCGGCGACATCGTGGTTGTAGGCTCGGGACCGCTTCCGCTTCTTTTGACTGTGCAACTCGCAAAAGCAGGCAGGCCAGTAAAAGCTGTTGTTGAACCCGACGGAGCTTCGGCTCTTTTGTCTGCAACGTCGCTCGCCCACCACGCAGTAGCTGCTCCAAAAACAGCTATGAAAGGCATCATGTTACTGGCGAAGCGCGCACTTAGGCGCACACCAGTTTGGCGCAAGGCCACGGCGATTTCGGTCGACGGCGATGAGCGGGCAACAGGTATCAAGTTTAGGTCTGGCAAAGAGTTCCGGATCGACGCGGAAAACGTGCTGCTTCACGATGGCATTGTCCCTAATCTCAATCCCGTTCGAGCCGCAAACCTCACGACGGACTATTCCGAGCAACAGAAAACTTGGCATGCACAGTCGAACGATGTCATCCGTTTGGCGGGCGATGGCGCAGGCATCCTTGGCGCGGATGCGGCGGTTTTGTCAGGTCGGTTGGCCGCGAGGGAGATCTGTGGCACAACTGCTTCCAGCGCCGATCTGAGCGCGATGGCGAAGCAAAGGTCATTTAGAAAGTTCATTGATCGCGCCTATCCTCCGGTTTGTCCGGCGACAAATGCCGCACCAGATACAGTTTTATGCCGGTGCGAGATGATACGGGCTCATCAAGTTGAACAGAGCATCGCCACCCATGGCACGGATCCGAACGCGATTAAGCGCGCACTGCGCGTCGGGATGGGACCTTGTCAGGGGCGAATGTGCGGACACTCGCTGGCAGATTTCGTCGGCAGCAAGACGCAAACAACGTCAGAGGCTGTCGGTCTCCCGAGGGCTAGAAACCCAATCCTCCCGGTCAGTTTTCAAATTCTGGCCGAACTTGATTGAGGCGGCACCCTTAGACTATCAACCGGACACCGTCAGAATTTCCATGTCCGACCTGATGATATGACGAAATCATGAGTAAGTGGCCACCTATTCGACTGTTGAACTGCAGTCTTTGGACGCCATATCACCCCATACCGTAGGCGCTAACTAACCCGACCGGCGGTATACTTCCCTCTTAAAACTGGGCCATTGCATCGGCCGTAGCAGCGCAAATCCACTTGGCTTAATCGATTGAGTCTGACCTGCCGCTCCAGAGACACTTGGTAGGGAATGATCGAAGCTTGGAAGGTTCCAGGTTAAAAGGCATATTGGTTAACATAATAAACCTTACGCGCATACGAACAAAAATCGAACATCCTTCCCTGCGGATCAAGGAAATTATCACACCCTGGCAGTACTGCGCAGCAGCCAATTACTGGTTTGAGCCCATATCCGCCAGTTTGCCGCAGTGAAGCGAATGTCCGTTCGCAAGATGCCCGTCAGTGCCAGCTTAGACCCGCTAGCCACTCCTTAGTTGCCGCAATTGAGAGTCTTGATGCCTGATCCACGTGCGACAACATCCAAACTTCCCTGGTTGGGTATCTCGCGCAGGCTTCAGTTTCGACTGTCCGAAACCGAGGATCGCACGACGCGATCGCACGCGGTAACAGTGTCTTTCCAAGCCCCTCAGCGACGGCCTGCATGCCCGTCTCGACATCGGCGACTTTTAGGTTCGCCCGCATTTCCGAAGACTTCACGGCGTTTTCGAGCCAACGTGCCTGTGGCAAGTATAAATGTGCCTCGTCATAGGTGATCCATTTCAGTGTTTCATCATGATCAGGTGTCGTCCAACTTGCAGCGTATGCCGCGAACGACATGTTTCCTAGCTTTTGGGCTTTCACTCGCAAACCTCCGTCGGATGGACGTGCAAAGCGTATTGCAAGATCTGCCTCTCGTTTGGACAGATCCAGGTTGCCTGCACCTGGACCTAACTCAACAGTGAGGCTCGGATGCAAATATTCCAACTTCGTGATGTTAGGAACGAGTAGCCGGTTCACGATCATCGGCACTGAACTTACCCGGACTGTGCCGGTGACGGTCTGTGCGTTTTCGCTAGAGACCGCTCTTATTGCTGAGTTGCCAGTCTCAATCGTTTCAGCGAGTGGCAGCATTTTGATTGCAACGTCAGTCGGTTCGTAGCGCCCATTGGAATTGCGCACAAAGAGTGTGATTTCCAAAGACCGTTCAAGCTCTCTGATCCTTCGGGCTACGGTCGTATCGCTAACACCAAGCTTGCGGCCTGCTTGAGAGAGATTGCCTTCGCGGTGAAGTGCCAAGAAATACTTGAGATCGTTCCAGTCGTGGCGCTGCATTTTTGCAGAGTAATCCCTCATATTTGTCGGAGCAATCCTCGATACTGCTGTGGCATCAACGGTCGCAGGAAACTCTATGGAGCCAAAAAAATGAAGTTCATCATCCTTTTCGAAGATGCGCCAGATGATGATCCAGACATCCGCACAAAACATATGAAGCAGCATCTCGAATTTCTTGAGAGTAACTCGAACAAGATCGTGGCTGCAGGGCCTTTGTCAGACAGCGCCGAAAAAGGGCGAGATGGGTTGTGGATTGTTGATGCCGGATCAGAAGATGAAGTGGACCGACTTGTGCATGAGGACCCATTTTGGCCAACTGGCCTGAGGAAATCGTATTCGATCATTGGATGGAAACAAGTCTTTGCGGGCGGGGCAAGGTTGATTCATCCGGCGTGAGGCATGTGCGCGGGTGAGTGAATTTTACATTAGTCTAGTGGCGCCGAAAGCCCACTTCTTCCAAATTTAGATCGTCGGATCAGTGAGCCACGGATAATCATCGCGAGCCCAAACTTGCTTAATCGTCAGTACGAGGTGAAGGTCTGGTACTGGGACTTGTCACCGTTCGCATCATGTGGATAGCGATAGACTCGAGAATACTAGGAGAACACAGAATGATCGACCCTACTGTACTACTAACTTACTCGTTGATCGTTCTTGGTTTCGTTTTTATCCCAGGCCCTGCAACACTTTTGACTATAGCGAGAGCTACTACGTCAGGAACCAAAGTGGGAATTGCGACGGGCGCAGGTATAACGGCGGGAGATTTCCTCCATACCATCATGGCCGTGATTGGCATCTCTGCTGTGATTGCGGCATCTGCCACGCTATTTACTGTCGTGAAATACCTCGGTGCCGGCTACCTAGTTTATCTTGGTTTGAAGGCAATATTCGACAAGACTTCGCTCGATTTAGGTCAGGGCCGGGTGCCGATAACTGCACTCCAAGCCTTCAGGCAGGCGATCCTTGCCGAAGTGCTGAATCCTAAGACCGCCTTGTTCTTTCTTGCGTTCTTGCCTCAGTTCGTATCCCCCGAAAAAGGCTTCGTTGTCGCTCAGCTTACAGTTCTCGGGGTCGTTTTCGCGCTGATAGGCTTTTTCAGCACAATCGTCTATTCCGTTGCGGCCGGGAGCTTGGGCAACTTCCTCCGCCGAAGCCCGACTGTTCTCAAATGGCAAGGCAAAGTGGTTGGAAGTATCTACTGCGCCTTAGGCTTGAGGCTTGCACTTCAGGAGCGATAGCGGACGTTCTTGCGGCGGCAGCTTCGTCCGCGACGTAAACTTTGGAGCGGTCTGCGGCAAAAGGCCGGTACGAGCCCAAAGTGCCCACTGCTGCAGCGTGCGCTGATGGGGTCTTTGCCCAAGCTTTTCATCTGCATACACTCTTTGCAGAGGATACCTGAATGCGAACAAACATTTCTTCGGGGTGCTACCTAGAACCTGAGGTCGGCTTCTCTCGCGCTGTGAGAAGCGGTCAATTCATTATCGTGTCTGGAACAGCTCCCATTGGCGACGGCGGTCAAACGGGCGGGGTGTTTTCGAGCATTCGCCCGGCCTTTACCTTGGTCGAAGTAAACAGGTTAATTGACCCCGACTGGCTTGTTGAAGTCGAATTCGAAGCGGTGACCGAGCCGTGACGGTCGTGGTTCGTCCCCTCGCTGCATCAGACTATTCGGCGTGGTCGGGCCTTTGGACGCATTACAACGCTTTTTACGGCAGGTCGGGTGAAACAGCATTGCACGACGATGTGGTCGCGACGACTTGGGCTCGATTGCTTGAGAATGATGAACCGGTCTACGGTCTGTTGGCCGTGCTGGACGATCTGCCTGTCGGACTCGCCCATTTCGTCTTTCACATGAATCTGATCCAGATTGCGGAGACCTGTTATCTGCAAGACCTTTTCACAACGCCGTTCGCACGTGGCCATGGCGTTGCCCGTACACTGCTCGGAGGCGTTTACGACGATTGTCGAAAGCGAGGTGTTCGGGACGTCTATTGGCATACCCATGAAGGCAACTCTGCTGCACGAAGCCTGTACGATAAAGTTGCTCGAAACACGGGCTTCATTGTCTACCGGACCAATGTCGACTGAAACTCCGCCAAATTGTGCAAGTCTGGCAAAATAGTACAATGACACAAAGCCGACTTTCGAATGATGTAGATCAACGGCAGCTTTGTCCCGCGTAGCTGCCATTGCGCTTGCATCACGAAAGGTCCGGTCTGCGGACAAACCCGACTTTGGGTTTTCGCGCTTTGCTCACGCAGCATCTTCGCGCGCCTGCGGCATAACTTTTATTGCGCCGCGGCACATGTCGTCATTGCGGTCGTTCGCGGAGGGCGACTTCACCCGAACCAACACCGCACTTTCGCCGCAGCAAGTTTAGACAGTATTGGTGCGGACGAAGCCGCCAACCGGTGGCTTCGCGTCCATGGCCGCTTTCCCCAATCAAAATGCGTTTCTGCAAACAGCAAAATCAATAGTACTTCTCGTACCGCTTCCCGAAATTGTTGTAGGCATGGAACGCTATGGTGTCTGCCAAACCTGCGGCTGGGTCATACTTTTCATAAAAGCCCAAATCATTGCGGATCGCTTGTGTATCAACTTCAAAGTGTTGAACCGGCGTCGCTGCTTTTTCGTTTGGTTCTGAAACTTCAAAGTGCCCATGCCAACCGCAATGATGGGCGATACGTTTGGCCCATTCATGCTCAGTAAATGTCGGATGTTCAGCTACGTTGTATTTTCGCTGTCCACGTAAGTCAGATCGTGCCGCTAGAGAAATCGCGAACGCAGCATTCTTGTGTAAACAGCGTGAGAACTTGAAGGATGCTCTATCTTTTGGAATCTCGATCTTTGCCGCACCTTTAAGCATCTGATCAAGATAGAACTGAACGCGTGTTGTGTCGGGCCAGCCGTAAATTGCGGGCATTCTAAGGATAGTTAGGTCAACGAATGCTTCTCGATAAACACGCTCAACACCGATTTTGTCGTATGCTGCGCCCTCCGGGCCGTAAGCCGTACGTAGAGCCATATCCTCGCGGATTGGAGAAGGCTGATGCGGCGCGTCTTCGGTCTTGCTTAGGCGCCCGTATGCACGGTAAACATCGATGCTCGATACTGCAATCAAGCGCCGCATGGTGTCTAGCCTTCGACACATCGATACAAGTATTTCCGCGTTCTTAACCGTAAAGGGGATCATATCGATAATGACATCGGGGTTCACTTCATTCAGTGCATTAAACAGTGCGTTTTCGTTGTCGCGGTCGCCTGTAAAAGCGGTCTCAAAGTAGTAGCTTCGTCCAGATCGGGTAAGTGTTGAGACGTCTGCAAAACCATCACCGGTGAGTTCTCTAATTACCTCTGGACCGACTAGAGCCGTTCCACCGATCATAAGTACTTTCATGTGTAGACCCCGCAACCGCTCTTCATTGCAACAGTATAGCAGACGTTCGTGGTCAGAGCAGCATTTGTTACTCCGGGCTCTCAGCAGATCAGTGAATTCGCAGAGACTCGGCGTACGGCATTTGTTGCACAAACCAGCGTTTGATCGCCTAGCTCTATGAACGCTCTGCGGACAAACCTGCTGTTCGGCATGTACTTTCTAAGGTCGGCTCTCCTGTGCAAAGTTGATGTAAGACGTTGCGGAATTCGAACAAAAAGAGACTAAAGCTTTCAATGGTTGGCCACATCATGGACAAACTCTGAAGGCATTGGTTGCTCAAATCGTCAATCTTCGCAATGAGCAGGCGGAAATGTTTTATGGTAAGAATACAGCTATATACTGGGCATCATTTTGCAGCCGAAGCGCTCAATGACGTTCGAGAAGAGATTATTAAATTTCAACAAGGCTTCAATCCGGAGGCTGTGGGTACCAAAGACGGGTTTTTTGCAGATCCAGATGGCGGCCATGAGTTCTACAATTTCATGAGAAGCGCTTGGGGGAAGGTGGAACCAACTCGTGCCCACCTCGCTGTCGGTCGACTCTGCGAGGTGCATGATGTGGACGTGTGGCAAGCTACCATTGACACGCTGAGCGAACGCGGAGGTGCCGAAGGCGTTCGGTATATCGGTGGGCGAATAGATCAGGCAATATGTGAAGCTTGTGACCACACCTGGACTGTCTGCGAAGACTTGAATGCTCGCGATGCTTGCCCTGCATGCTTTGCCTACGCCGCGCGTCCCAGTATCGCCTGGGTCAACGAGTTCAAGGAGACGGTGGAAGACTTTGCAGCCGAGGTGGAGAAGTGCGAGACGCCTGACCTTATTGTTCTCGCGGGCTTCGGTGAAATCGACATCTTCGCCGGACATTTGGCTGAGGTTGCGGAGAAAAGCGGCGTTGAGACAGTGTGGATCGGTGACGAACCTGCTTTCGTTAAGGCTGAAAAACCCGTGCATGACGACTTCGTCTTGTGGGTAGATTCATTCTTGGCCCAGTCCTAGCAGAAAGTTTGCAGCTGAGTTAAGATACCTGCTGATAGTAGCAACTCTGTTGACCGATCAATGACACCAGCTTGAGACTAGTGTTACTGTGCGGCTTTCTACTCTTGGCTGCCTACTAGTGTAGCCTTTCTTAGTACGGCGGAGGTTGATAATGTATGCACACGTGAATGGCATAAAGCTTTACTTTGATGTCGAAGGATCATCTCTTATCGCCGATGGCCCTGAGATGCGAGAGCGTCCGACAGTCATCTTGGTTCATGGCGGGCCTGGCGGTGACCATACAGTCTATAAGCCGGATTTTGGCGTTCTCAGCGAGGTCGCGCAAGTGGTCTACTACGACCATCGAGGCAATGGCCGCAGTGACATGAGTAACTCAGAACACTGGACGCTCGACCAATGGGCAGATGACCTTAAGGGCTTGTGTGACTACTTGGGAGTTTCCAAGCCTATTGTTGTTGGTGCTTCTTTTGGTGGATTCGTGGCGCAGGCCTATGCTGCACGTTATCCAGGGCATCCTGGGAAAGTCGCGCTGATCAGTACTTCTGCCAAAGTGGATTTTGAACAGATTTACAAGGCGTTTAACATGCGAGGTGGACCGGAGATTGAGGCTGTTGCACGGCGCTACTGGGACAATCCGACCGATGAAAGTCGCGCAGAGTATCGCGACCGGTGTGTTCCGCTTTACTCAACCAAAGGCCAACAGAACACCGACTGGCTAAGCCGGATGATTATCAAGAACGAAACCGCACTCTGGTTCAATGGCCCAAAAAACGAACAAGGCCGTATGGACTTCCGCAAAAGCTTGGAAAAAGTCGACTACCCAATATTGGTCATGTGTGGCGAGGATGATCCGATCATGCCGATGGCGTTCAGCGAAGTGATTGCCTCTTGCGTGCCTCAACACCATTTGACCATGCACCGGGTCAAGAATTGTGCACATGCCATCCCTGCGGACCAACCTGAGCTGTTCTTTGAGCTTCTAGAAGCCTTCATTATTAAGTGAATTGGTGCCAAGCAACCTAATAGCTAATCAATAGAAGAAATCAGGTTTGTTTGCACTGTGCTTGCCGCAGCAAAACTACGATTACTAACGCCGCAGAATCTTGACTTCGGTCATTCGCCCTCGAGGCACAGAAGGATCGCGCAATCGATCTGATAGGTCTGTGCGTCCGCTCGATTAGTTGGGACGAATGAAAACGAAATCCCAGCGACTACGGTCGCAAGAGCAAACTTACTTACAGCACAAAACATCCACGGCCTCCTAATTTGGCTATAGATCAACTGTCCTCCATATATATATTTTTATCACTCTTGATATACTTATGATAGGCGGTTACCGCGAATGACTTTGTTAGGCTGCTCGCTTACGAAGCCTTCACGGGCAACGTTTCAAGAAACCCGACAAGTTCGGCACTGTCAGTTGCTCGTGCGCGGGCGAGGACATCCACGTTTAGGATTCGGTCAATGAACGAAATCTCGCGATCTCTCCCGATCCACAGAATGCCGAGGTCACCGGACTCCCACAGGTAGAGATGACCGACCACCACCACACCATCGCCACCAAGCAACGTCGCAATTGGCACGCCGTTCCCAAGATCAGACGTCACTGGTTTTGGACATTCTTGCGATCGATGAAGTCATCGATGTTTTTCATGGCCTGTTTTCCGTTCTTGGTTGGTGCGGACTGGAGTATGATGTCCGAAAAAGGCGCCCGGGCCTCGAAGCCAAAAGGGCGATAATCCGTCTTATGTTAATTTTACTGCTCTGAATGAGAACATATGCTCCGGCACGATCCGAGATGGTAGCTGGGAGAATGACGTGCTACCCACAACTGCCATCAAGTCGAATTAGCTTGCTGACGTCATTTCACACCTTTTAATATCGCGTTGGTGGCTCGATAGATGAGTTCCTCTGTCAGCCTCTGCAGTCCTCTTCGTAGTTTCAGTTACGTCATCGGATCTCGCCGAAGCACATGTACTTCAGTTCGAGATAATCATCTGTGCCATAGCATGACCCTTCTCGGCCCTGGCCGGATTGTTTGACGCCACCGAAAGGCGCGACCTCGGTTGAAATCAGACCGGTGTTGATGCCGACCATGCCCGTCTCCAGGCGTTCGGCGACGCGCCAGATGCGCGAGATGTCCTTGGCATAAAAGTAACCAGCTAGGCCGAACTCCGTATCATTCGCCAGTTCGACAGCTTCGTTTTCCGTGTCGAACTCGAAGAGCGGCGCAATCGGCCCGAAGGTCTCTTCGCGCTGCACTTGCATGCCACGGGTCACATCGGTGACGACAGTCGGCTCAAAAAAGGTCCCGCCTAGGGCATGTCGGTTGCCGCCTGTGGCAATGCGGGCACCTTTGGCAATCGCATCCGAGAGGTGAGCTTTGACTTTCGACAGGGTAGCCTCATTGATCAGAGGACCGATCGCGACCCCCTCCTCGAAGCCATCCCCCACAGACAGCGCCGATACGCGCTTTGCGAGCTTCTCAGAGAACTCCTTGTAGACACCCGATTGAACGTAAATCCGGTTGGCGCAGACGCATGTCTGACCGGCGTTCCGGTATTTGGCGATCAGCGCGCCTTCCACAGCGGCGTCGACATCGGCGTCGTCGAACACGATGAACGGCGCGTTACCCCCAAGCTCCATGGAGACTTTCTTGACCGTTGCAGCCCCCTGCTCCATCAGGATTTTCCCGACACGAGTAGAGCCGGTAAATGTGATCTTGGCCACCTTGGGGTTGACACAAAGCTCCTTGCCGACAGCAGATGCGTCGCTGCTCGGGACCGCGCTGAATACGCCTTTTGGAATACCAGCGCGTTCGCCCAACACTGCCATGGCCAGGGCAGACAGCGGTGTCAGTTCTGCAGGACGGGCAACAAAGGTGCAACCAACGGCGAGCGCGGGCGCCACCTTGCGGGCAATCATCGCATTGGGGAAGTTCCAGGGCGTGATAGAACCAACGACGCCGACCGGCTGCTTTAGAACGACAATACGCTTGTCGGGCTGATGGCCGGGGATCACATCCCCGTAGATGCGTTTTGCCTCTTCGGCAAACCACTCGATGTAGGACGCACCATACATGATCTCGCCCTTGGCCTCGGTCAGAGGCTTGCCCATTTCAGCAGTCAGGATGGCGGCCAGATCGTCGATGTTCTCGACCATCAGATCATGCCACTTGCGCAGGATCGCACCGCGCTCCTTGCCTGTCTTGGCCGCCCAAGCCGCCTTGGCATCGTAAGCCCCGTCGATAGCGAGCGTGACCTCTTCGATGCCAATGTCGGTCACATCCGCAATCTTGTCCCCGGTCGCAGGATTGAAGACCGGAAAGCTGTGGCCGTTCTCGATCCAGAGCCCATTTACATAGCCGCGAGTCTCGAGAAGCGCGGGATCGTTCAGTTTCAGCATGATCAGTTCTCCCGCGCGGCAGCGATAGACGCTTCAAGAATGTCGAGCGCCTCGGCAAAGACTTCATCCTGAATGGTGATCGGGGCGAGGAAGCGAATGACGTTGCCATAAACGCCGCAGGTCAGAAGGATCAGCTTGCGCTTGAGCGCTTCGGCCCGAACTTTCTGCGTGAATTCAGGGCTGGGCGCCGAACCGTCGCCCGTGTTGAATTCCACGGCCACCATGAAGCCGGGGCCACGGATGTCGACGATTTCCGGAGTTGTGGCGCGGAACGATTCAAGTCGTTGGCGCAGACGCGAGCCCAGCTCGTTTGCGCGCGCACAAAGGTCTTCTTCCTCGATGACATCGAGAACGGCATGGGCCGCTGCAATCCCGAGCGGGTTGCCGCCATAGGTTCCGCCAAGGCCGCCCGGTCCTGCGGCATCTAAAATTTCCGCCTTTCCGGTGACCGCCGCAAGTGGCAGGCCACCTGCGAGGCCCTTGGCCATCGTTGTCAGGTCGGGCGCGATGCCATAGCGTTCCATGGCGAAAAGGTTTCCGGTGCGGGCAAAGCCTGTCTGAATCTCGTCCGCGACCATCACGATGCCATGCTCGTCACACAGCACGCGCATTTCGTACACGAAGTCGGCAGGCGCAGGATAGAAACCGCCCTCCCCCTGCACCGGCTCAAAAATGATCGCCGCAACGCGCGCGGGATCCAGGTCTGCTTTGAAATGGCCTTTCAGAGCATTCATCGCGTCCTTCGTGGAAACCCCATGCACGTCGATCGGGAAAGGCACGTGATAGACGTCGGGCATCATCGCCCCGAAGCCTTGCTTATATGGCGCGACTTTGCCCGTGAGGCTCATGCCCATGAAGGTGCGGCCATGAAAGCCGCCCCCGAAGGCGATGACCGCTGGGCGGTCAGTGTACGCGCGCGCAACTTTGATTGCGTTCTCGACAGCTTCAGCTCCGGTCGTCACAAAGACGGTCTTCTTCTCGAAATCGCCGGAAACGCGCGCATTTAGACGTTCAGCAAGCCGGACGTAATTCTCGTAAGGCAGCACCTGGTGACAGGTATGGGTGAAAGACCTCATCTGCCGCTCCACTGCTGCCATGACCTTTGGATGGCAGTGGCCGGTGTTCACGACGGCAATACCTGCGGCGAAGTCAATGTAGCGGTTGCCTTCGACATCCCAGACCTCGGCGTTTTTGGCCCGGTCTGCATAGATCTGGGTTTGCATGCCCACACCACGGGAAACGGCTAAGTCTTTGCGTGCGCTGATTTCTGTATTCAACATGCTTTGTTCCTCTTGGGCATTGGATCCGTACGACTGTCAGGTGCTTGACGTCGCTGGACTTTGATTTGCAGTTGGACTGAGTAGGCTAAGGCTTGGGTGTCGGGAGGGTTCTGGCCAATTCGACGAAATGACTTTGAATACTGTTGGCCATTCGTAAGAGAGCAGTCTCCTGCGATCGTGCGGCGACCAACTGGAGACTGGCTTGCGCGCCGTCTTTCATGCTGCCGATCGGCAGGGCAATCGCAGGATGTCCCGTATGATTGAAGAGCGACGTTGTCCGTACCATAGCCATCGTCGTTTCCAGCGTCTGTCCTGCAATCTCAATTGTCTCGGCTATTCTTGGGATAGCTGCTTGGAGCAACGTCGGCGTCGCGATGAAATCCACTTCACTCAAGATGGCGCCTAGTGTGGCGGTCAGACGCTTCCGATGATCCTTTGCTTCCAAAACCGTCTTCGGGTCGGCCTGCTCTGCTAAGTCGAACCAAGTCTGCGCGATTGTCGGATACTCGGTCCGCTGCTCCGCAAAATGACGCATGTGCCATGTCAGAGCCTCGTCCAAGAACAGCGTGCCATGAATGCCTGATACATCATCAAGGTCAGGCAGGGTCACGGGTTTCGTAGGGACACCCAGTTCAACGCAGGCGGAAAGGAAATTGGAGAACGCTTCTTGCACATCTTGATCGGCTTCCTTGAGCCAACAGGGATCATACCCGATGACTTGCGGTTTGCGGTGCCCGTTGAGAATTTTGCCTGAAAGACCAGCCCACAGAATTTCCGCTTCCGCCACTGACCGCGCCATTGGTCCTACGTGATCGAGAGAGGGCACAAGGGGGAAGAACCCGTCCATGGGAAACGCACCAAAAGTCGGTTTCAGGCCTACAACCCCACAACATGCTGCCGGTATCCTGATCGAGCCACCGGTATCGGTGCCGATTGCGCCAAGGCACATACCGGCGCGCAGAGCGGCACCCGAGCCCCCACTGGACCCACCCACCGTCAGATCGGGATTGACGGGATGGGTCACTTCCAAGGTGCGCGTACTGAATGCGCCCGGGTCACTGACCGATGTCCCGATGATGACGGCTCCAGCCTGCCGAAGACGGGTGACTATTGCGGCATCAATGTAGGGGCGGTAGTTTGATCGGAAGGACAGTCCGGCGGAACAAATACACCCAGCCAGATCGCAATTCTCTTTCACGACAACCGGCAAGCCACAAAGAGGGCCGATTTCATCACCGCTTGCCAGTGCGACATCAATTGCCTCAGCAGTGTCGAGAGCCTGCTCAAACAGAATTTCTCTGAGTGCACCGGTTGTCGCGTTCGCTGTTTCGGCCTTCTCCAGAAAGTACAGGGTTAGTTCCCGTGCAGACACATCTTTATTGCGGATGGCGGCCAAGGCCGCCATCGCGCTCATTGTGAAATCTGGGGAAGGATCAGATATCACGTTTTTGGCTTTCAGAGACTGCAACCGGCCACTGTTGGTTCGACCTGACCATAGTTCTCGATCACGTCCCAGCTGCCGTTTTTGGCGCGCGCAAGAATGCTGTTCGACCGCGCCACGTTGTTCGACGCAAAACCTACACGTCCCTGCGGTGCTGCAAACTCGACTTGTCCAAGCGCGTCAATCACAGCCTCTGTCTCTGTAGTTCCAGCAAGTTCGACAGCAGCCTTGTAGAGATATACGGCATTGTAAGCCGCCTCACCAATCGCGTTGATCGGTTTATCAGCACCATAGGCTGCTGCATAGGCCGCCTTGAAGTTGGCGTTCTCTTCGTTGTCGATCCCCATAAAATAGGCTTGGTTCGAAATTGCTCCTTCAACAAGCTCAGGTTCGGCTTGGCTAAAGACATCATCAAGCCCTTGGCTGAATAGCTGTTTACCCAGACCAAAGCTGTTGAATTGCTTGAGGAAGGTAATGAGGTCATTTCCGGCGCACATGCACCAAACAAAATCTGGATTGGCCGATTTGATCCGTTCCAGTGCAGGGCCAAAGTCATTGGTTCCGAATGGGAAGAATTCCGCACCTAGAACGGACCCGCCCTTCGCC
>JBCBOD010000074.1:0-18554 GCA_039821425.1 Pseudomonadota bacterium | reverse complement strand
CTTTACAGGTCGCCCGAATCCGGGCCACGATATCTGGTATGGGGACAGGCAAACAACACCGCCCCTAGAGCAGGCACCTAGCGCTTGGGCACTGCCATGACCCTTGCGCCAACACAGTGAGGCCGAGCAAATGGCATTGTCCGAACATTACCTTGAGGCAGAGGATCTTCACCCGATCGACCTGGTGGAGCATATCGCAGAGCACAACGCGTGGGAGTTTGACCGCATCCACGACGACCAGATCGCCATGGCGGTCGAAGGCCAGTGGCGCACCTATTCCATTACCCTGGCGTGGTCCGCCTATGACGAAACGCTGCGCCTGATCTGCACGTTTGAGATGGAGCCACCTGCGGATCGGATGCCGGCGCTTTATGAAACGCTCAACACCATCAATGATCGCTGCTGGGCCGGGGCATTCACATGGTGGGCCGAACAGCAGCTGATCGTCTATCGCTACGGGCTGATGCTGACGGGGGATCAGCCTGCGGGGCCGGACCAGATTGACACGATGATCGGTGCGGCCGTGGCGGCGTGCGAGCAGTATTATCCTGCGCTGCAACTCGTGACATGGGCAGATCGCACTGCCGAGGAAGCAGTGCAAGTGGCTATCGGTGGGGCCTACGGGCGCGCCTGACCCAATCGACGTAAGGTGGGTTTAAACCCACCTTACACTTGGCTAACGTCCCGGCCAGAACGAAGGGGGCGCTCATGGACATGAAAGACATCGCAGCACGCGGCATTGTCTTGCTGGGGTGTGGCAAGATGGGGTCCGCCATGCTGGCTGGCTGGTTGCGGGGCGGTTTGCCGCCCACATCCGTCCGGGTCATGGATCCCGCCCCATCTGACTGGGTTCAGGCGCAGGGTGTTCATGTGAATACCGATCTGCCTGCCGATCCCGCTGTGCTGATCGTCGCGGTCAAACCGCAGATGATGGGGGACGCCCTGCCATCGGTCCAGGCGCTGGGCGGTGGTGCGACTTTGGTGATTTCCATTGCGGCAGGCACGCCACTCGCCACGTTTGAAGATTTGTTTGGGGCCGATACACCGATCATCCGCGCCATGCCCAACACGCCTGCGGCGGTGGGCCGGGGGATCACCGCGCTGATTGGCAATGCCGCAGCGACTGACGCGCATTTGGCCACCGCTGATGACCTGCTGCAGGCCATCGGGCAGACGGTGCGTCTGGAGAATGAAGGGCAAATGGATGCCGTCACCGCTGTGTCAGGCTCTGGCCCGGCCTACGTGTTCCACCTTATTGAGACGCTCGCAGCAGCGGGTGAGGCAGAAGGTCTCCCCGCCGACCTCGCGCTGCAACTGGCCCGCGCGACGGTGGGTGGCGCCGGGCAGTTGGCCGAGGATGCAGACGAAAGCCCCGCGCAGTTGCGCATCAACGTGACCTCGCCCAATGGCACCACACAGGCTGCGTTGGAGGTCTTGATGGACGAAGAGGATGGCTTTCCGCCGCTCTTGCGCCGCGCGGTTGCGGCGGCTGCAAAACGATCAAAGGAGTTGGCCGGTGGCTGAGATCACGTTTGACGATTTTCTGAAGGTGGATGTGCGTGTTGGCACCGTTCTGCGGGCCGAGCCTTATCCCGAAGCGCGCAAACCTGCGATCAAGCTCTGGATCGATTTTGGGGATGAGATCGGAGAGAAAAAGACATCCGCCCAGATCACCGCGCATTATGCGCCTGAGACACTGATCGGGCGTCAGGTGCTGGCCGTGGTCAACTTTCCCCCCCGCCAGATCGGGAAATTCATGTCAGAAGTTCTAGTCTTAGGCATGCCGGACGAAAACGGGGAGGTCGTTCTTGTCGGGCCGGACAACGAAGTACCAATCGGGGGGCGTTTGCATTGAAGAAACTACTGATCACGCGGCTGTTGCCAGAGGCGAACCTGGCGGCGGCCCGCGCCCGCTATGATGTCACCGTGCGCGATACCGCCGTGGGGCTGACGATGGCCGAAGCGGCGGAGGCGCTGCAGACCTATGATGCGATCCTGCCCACCCTTGGCGATCAGTTCACCGAGGAAGCCTTTGTCGGCGACTTGCGCTGCGGCGTGCTGGCCAACTTTGGCGTGGGCTACAACCATATTGATGTGGAGGCTGCGGGCCGCGCCGGTGTGCTGGTGTCGAACACACCTGATGTGGTGACGGATGCCACCGCCGATATTGGCATGACCCTGATCCTGTCGACCTGCCGCCGCGCGGGGGAGGGGGAGCGTCTCGTGCGCGCCGACAAGTGGATCGGCTGGGGCCCGACGCAGATGCTGGGCACCCATGTCACGGGCAAGACGGTGGGCATTGTTGGTATGGGCCGGATCGGGCAGGCGGTCGCACGCCGCTGCCACTATGGGTTTGAGATGCCGGTGGTTTTCTACAACCGGTCGCCAAAGGAGGTGGATCTGCCGGCCCGGCAGGTGGACAGTCTGCATGATTTGATGCAGCAAGCCGATATCGTCGTGGTGACCGTGCCCGGTGGCGGGCCGAATACGCATCTGATTGATGCGGATACACTGGCGGCAATGAAACCGACCGGCATTTTCGTCAACATCGCGCGTGGTGACGTGGTGGATGAGCCTGCTTTGATCACTGCCTTGCAAGATGGTCAGATCGCGGGGGCGGGTCTTGATGTGTTCGAACATGAACCGCATGTCCCTGATGATTTTCGCGCGATGGAGAATGTCGTCTTGCTGCCGCATCTTGGCACAGCTGCGCTTGAGGTGCGGGAGGCGATGGGCCAAATGGCCATCGATAACATCATAGCCTGGGAAGAAGGGCGCGCCTTGCCGCAGGCCGTCTGACTAGCAGGCCGAGCCAGGCTGACCTACATCTGACGCATGCGCAGCGCCGTGATTCCATTTGCAAAACTGCTGACCGTTCTGGCGGTGCTGATCGCCTTGACGGGGACAGGGTTTGCGCATCGCGCGGCTGGTCCTGATCTTGACGATAGCTTGCAAGACTACCTGGCCGCTGGCGGGTCGCTTGCGGATCTCTGCCTAGATGCCTCTGGCAATCCACTGGGTGAGACTTGCGATGCTTGCCGACTGGCTGATACGGCGGCCACGCCTTGTAGCGCTGACGTCCGATCAACGCCGATCAGCGCGTCGTTCCTCGTCTTTCTGCCCAGCGGCGGCCAACCTCACTCTGAGGCGCTCGACCCGACGCATCCGGCGCGCGCACCGCCTGTGGTTTGATCGTTCCCCAAACAGACTGATCAAACATGCGCCCGCATCGTGGCGCCCCTTCGGAGACTTAAGACATGACCCGTTTTTCCATTGCCGCGATGGCCGCCCTTTTGCTGGCCGCACCGGCTGCAGCCCATAACTACAAGCTCGACGACCTTGTCATCGCGCACCCTATGACATTCGCGACCCCGCAAACGGCACAAACCGCCGGCGGCTATCTGATGATCGAAAACACTGGCGACACGGTGGACCGCCTGATCAGCGTGCAGGCCGATTTTCCGCGGGTTGAAATCCACAAAACCGAAATGGACGGCGACATCGCCCGCATGATGGAGTTGGAAGACGGGATCGAGATCCCGGCCGGTGGCATGGTCACGCTGGAACCCGGCGGTATGCATGTAATGTTCATGGGGCTGGGTGGTGACCCATTTGAAGTGGGCGAGGAAATCCCTGCCACGCTTGTCTTTGAAAACGCGGGCGAGATTGCGGTTGTGTTCAACGTGGAAGAGCGCAAGGGCGCTGCAATGGATCATGGCGCCCATGATCACAGCGCGCATGATCATGACAGCTAATTACCACTGAAGCGATCAGTCCGACCGGTCCAGCCGGTCGGATTTCTTGCGCAAAAGGACGTTGCGCAGGTCGTGCATGGCCAGCAGCAGGTCCTCTGTCACCTCGGCAAGTTGCGCATCCGTGGCCTTTGATTGCGCCCATTGCGCCGTCAGGTTGATCTGGTCGACGCTGCGCCGCACGTCGTCCAGGTCACGCGCGGCAAGGGCGGCCTGCCGGGTCACAAGCCAATCCTTGATCGCGGCATCCTCTTCTGCACTCAGCACTTGATCCCCATGCGGCTTGTAGTCGCCGCGGTTGGTGTTCACGACGGCAATCTGCTGCAGATCGAGGGCCCGGTTGCGGTTCTCGGTGTCCAAACGAAACACCACCGCGCCGTTTTCGCGCACACGGAAGTAAAGCTGCGGCAACGGGTCAGCCACCCTATTGCAGCCCTTCGCAGAAGCTGATGATCCGGCTGCAGGCCTCTTTCAGCGCCTCGTCCGACGTCGCGTAGCTGACACGGAAGTTCGGCGAGAGGCCAAAGGCCGCGCCGAACACGACTGCCACGCCGGTTTCTTCCAGCAACGCCGTCGCGAAAACCTCATCATCGGTGATCTGGGTGCCAGCGGCACTCGTCTTGCCGATGCAGCCTGCGATGGAGGGGTAGACGTAGAACGCTCCCTCGGGCCGCGGGCAGACGATGCCCGGTGCGGTGTTCAGCATATCAACCACCAGATCACGACGCCGCTCAAAAAGTGCGTTGTTCGGTGCCAGAAAATCCTGCGTGCCGTTCAAGGCCTCGACGGCGGCATGCTGGCTGACGGAACAGGGGTTTGAGGTTGATTGCGACTGCACCTTGCGGATCGCCTTGATCAGCACCTCTGGCCCACCCGCATAGCCAATGCGCCAGCCTGTCATGGCATAGGCCTTGGAGACGCCATTGACCGTCAGTGTCCGGTCGAAGAGCCGCGGTTCGACTTGCGCCGGCGTGCAGAACTTGAAGTTGCCGTAAGCCAGATGTTCATACATGTCGTCGGTCATCACCCAGACATGCGGATGGCGCATCAGGACGTCTGTCAGACCTTTGAGCTCCTCCCAATTGTACCCGGCCCCGGTGGGGTTGGAGGGGGAGTTGAAGAGGAACCACTTCGTTTGCGGTGTGATTGCGGCCTCAAGCTGTTCCGGCGTGATCTTGAAATTGGTGTCAAGCGAGGCGCTGACCGTGACGGGCGTGCCGCCAGTCAGTAGCACCATATCAGGATAGCTGACCCAATAGGGTGCGGGAATGATCACCTCATCCCCCTCGTTCAGTGTCGCCATGAAGGCATTATAGAGCACCTGCTTGCCGCCCGTGCCGACGGTGACCTCGGCGGGCGTGTACCTTAGCCCGTTGTCGCGCTTGAACTTGGCGCAGATCGCCTCTTTCAACTCGGGGATACCATCAACGGCAGTATATTTCGTCTTGCCACCCGCGATGGCGGCAACGGCCGCATCCTTGATGTTCTGCGGCGTGTCGAAATCCGGCTCACCCGCGCCCAGACCGATCACGTCTTTGCCTGCGGCCTTCAACTCCGCTGCTTTTGTGGTCACGGCGATGGTCGGGGACGGTTTGACACGGTCGAGTGTCGCTGAAAGCAATGTCATCGGTTGATCCGGGTGTAGATACGTTACGTGGTTGACATAGTCGTTGGCCATTCAACTTGGCAAGCGGGAAGGATGCGCACGATGGCTGACGATAGTAACTGGTTTGGTTCGGAGACAGCAACATTCGGCGATAGGCTCGCTGGTGCGCGCGAAGCTGCCGGGCTGGGCCAGAAAGAGCTGGGTGCAAAGCTGGGCGTGAAGCCGTCCGTCATTGCCGGGTGGGAAAACGACCTGAAAGAACCCCGGGCGAACCGCCTTCAGATGCTGGCAGGCGTGCTGGGTGTCTCGATCAGCTGGCTCCTGACGGGCGAGGGGGAAGGTGTCGATGCCCCCGCTGATCTGGGCGCGATGAATGAAGACATCGCCGACCTTCTGGCAGAGCTGCGCGGGCTGCGCAGTGAGATCGCACAGTCGGGCGAACGTCTGGCACGGCTTGAAAAACGCCTGCGTGCCGCGCTAAAGGATGCGCATGTCTGAAGCACGTGAGACCAAGATCAAACGCCTGCGCATGCGGTCCATGCGACGCGGGATCAAGGAAATGGACCTGATCCTTGATGCTTTTGCCACTTCGCATCTGGCAGAGATGTCGGACGAGGGGCTGGAGCTTTACGATCAGCTGATCTCGGAAAATGACCACGACCTTTATGGCTGGATCGGTGGCCAGTTCCCCGTGCCGGACCAGTACCTGGACCTAGTCACTCAGATCGCCCATGGCGCGCAGGGTGTCACGCGGCCCGGGTAAAGATCTGGTAAATCGAAAGGTCAGAAACGACTTTTCGTTTAACTGAATCTTTCTTGTTTCTTCCTAGATTGTCCGTCGACCTAGAGACGGAGCAATACCATGAGCATTCACAGCGACATGGACACCCCGAAGGAGGGGGGAGATCTGGACGCCCGCAGCGCGGTGTTCATGACCAGCTACCTTGATATGCTGAACCTTGTGGAACGGCTGCATCGCCTGCTGCTTGATGTGATCAAGGATGAGTTTGAGCGGCTGGGGATTCTGGAAATCAACGCGGTGCAGGCATTACTACTGTTCAATGTCGGCGATCATGAGGTCACGGCAGGGGAGCTGAAATCGCGCGGCTACTACCAAGGCTCCAACGTGTCCTACAACCTCAAGAAACTGGTGGAGATGGGCTATATGCACCACCAGCGCAGTGAGATTGATCGTCGGTCTGTACGTGTCCGCCTGACCGAAAAGGGGCGGGGGGTGCATCTGGTCGTGTCGAAGCTCTTTCGCAAGCACTCCGAGGGCCTGATCGCCCGCGAGGTGCTGGATCAGGAAGGTGTGGAAGATATCACCGCTGCCCTGCGCCGGATGGAGCGGTATTGGACCGAACAGATCCGCTATATCTACTAGGCTATTCGCCGAGGGACCCGACGGCGATGCTGGCCAGTTCGCGGATCAGCTTGCGTTCCATCGCATTCGCGTAGTCTTCGTACCCAAGTGCGACCTCCACAAAGGCGCCGGGCCCGCGGATCACCTTTGTCCGGTAGTAGGATGAAAGCTGTTTGATATCAGCAAAACGTTCATCATCGCCGCCCAAATCCCCTGCACCGACGACAAGGCCGTTGACCGTCACACCTGTGGGCGTGCGGTCTGGGCTGATCTGCTCTGGCGAGGTGCCGACATTGGTTTCACCGTCGCCCGACAGATCAAGCGTGCGTTTCCAGCAGTCACTTTGCGTTTCCAGATAACTGAACCCTTTCAGGATCGCCTCACCCACCGAAGTCGTTGGGGCCGCGACACCGCGCTGATGGGCCCGCAAGAGGGACGTGACGGCGAAGAGATCATCGGGTGTTTCAATCGCTGTCCACGGCACGATCACGCGGTGATTGACCGGCCCGCTCCATTCGTAGACGTGGATGCGGATTGGCGCGTCTGGTTGCACGAATAGAATATCCGTGACCGCAGGCGCGTTCAGGGCGGTGGCGACCCCTTCCAACTGCAGGCGGTATTCGGCGTCATCGACGGAACTGGAAACATCTAGGCCCAGAGACAAGGCCTGGCGACACACAGCATCTGCTGAAGTGGCCAAGGCGCAGGCGAGGAGGGCTGCCCTGATCATCCGGGAACCTGCCCGGGCTGTGGTACCAGCCCGATGATCCGGGCGCTGAGTTCCTTGATCAGCTTGCGTTCCATCGCCGCAGCGAAATCGGCAAAACCATCTGCGATTTCGACGAATGACAGGGGGCCACGCTTCACCTGTTCCTCGAAATAACTGACGGGGCTGTCTGGCGCGCCGGTGATGACTAGCCCGTTCACTGTGATCCCATCAAAGGGGAACGTCGCGTAGGCGAGCGCCGGACCAAAGCCATCGTTGTTCACCCCGTCGCCAGAGACGTCGATGGTCTGGAACAGGCATTGCGGCCCGACCTGCAACTGTTGTGAGGCAAAACCAAGCGCGTGCCCCATCGCCGTGGGTGCGTTGCTGACGCTGCGGGTGCTGTTGCGGATCGTCTCTGCCGCGAGCAGCAGGTCGGCTTGGGAAGAGACCAATGTCCATGGCAGGATCACCGTCTGATGGTCGCGCCCGCTCCACTCGAACACCATCAGTGCCACCGGATCGTCGCTGACAAAGAAGGCGGATTGCACCTCGGGTGAGATCAAGGCCGTGGCAAGGCCACCGCGCTGCAACTGGTCTTCTGTACCGTCAACGGAAGAAGAGACATCGACCGCCAGCACCAACGCCAACCTGCAGGCTGCCGCAGGGGCGGCCCACAGGCAAAGCAGAGTGAAGAGTGCGGCCCTTACCAATGACCGGTGTTTTCCATGCTCGCCCATGGCTCTGCCGACGGCAGGTTGTCGCCTTCCTGCAAAAGCTCGATGGAAATGTTGTCTGGCGAGCGGACAAAGGCCATGTGCCCATCACGCGGCGGGCGATTGATCGTCACGCCGTTGTCCATCAGGTGCTGGCATGTCTCGTAGATATTGGGCACGCGATAGGCGAGGTGGCCAAAGTGGCGGCTGTCGGATGGCAGCGCATCATCGCCGTCCCAGTTGTATGTCAGCTCTACCGGGCATTCCTCTTGTCCCGGGGGTGCCATGAAAACGAGGGTGAAGCGGCCACCTTCGTTGTCGAACCGGCGCGTCTCTTTCAGGCCCAGAAGTTCATAAAAGGCGATGGATTTTTCGAGGTCTTTGACCCGGACCATCGTGTGCAGATATTTGAGTGACATGGTGTCCTCCATTCAATTTCCGTTGGGGCCTAACCTAGCTTCTGGCGGGGGCGTGTAAACTCACCCTTTCGCGTTCTGCATCCGCCGCAAACGAAAAAACGCGCCACCCAGGCGCGTTCTTCACTGTTGTTATTCAGATCGCTTAGCCGAGGTGACTGCGCAGCATCCAGGCAAATTTCTCGTGCGTCTGACCGCGTGCGATGCACAGATCCTCCGTCAGCGTGTCACCGTGGTTTGCCGCGAGCTCACCGCAGCCAGCAAGTGTCGCGGCAAGCGTTTCTTCGGCTTTTTGCATCGCTGCAATCATTTCCTTGTCGGTTGCGTGGCCGTCATGCTCATCCACCTTGGATCGCTTCAGCATGCCGGCCAGGTTGCCCTCCGCATGCGCGTCGATGGCGCGGATACGTTCGGCCAGATCGTCCTGACCGGTGAAGTGATCTTCGTAGATCTCCTGAAACAGTGCATGCAGTGGGCCAAAAGCCATGCCTTTGACATTCCAGTGAAAATTCTGCGCAAGCATGGTGGCCACCACTGTTTCGGCCAGGGACTGGTTCAGCGCGTCCGCGATCGCTGTGCGGGCGTCAGTGCTCAATGCGTTGGCTGTCTGTGTCATCATCATCTCCGTTCTCTGTGGTCAGCGGGCTGGCGTGTCGCTGGCTTGCTCAGAACAAAGATAGCCACCGGACATAGAGAGACAAGAAGTTTTTAGAATTATTCTAAGAAATGCCGAATTGCTCTGCCGTGCCTTTGATCAGGAAGGCGATGTTGCGCTGATAGATACGCGGCACACGCGACCGGATGAGGAACGCAAGACTATCCTGATCACCAGAGGCTGTCGCCATCAACAGCCGGGTCAGCCAAGCCTCATCAAAGGAAAGCTCTGCCTCGCCGGGGCGAAAGAACACAGGCGCCTTGCCCAAGGCTTCGGTCAGACAACGCACCAGCGCGCCGGCATAAGCGCCTTGCGCCTGTTGTTTGGATTGCGCAAGCAGGGCGCAGGCCCGTGTCAGATCATCCCGCGCGGCGACACGGCAGTTCAGTGCCGTCACCCGCAACGCATTCAATGCGCCGCGCCAGTCTTCGGTGAGTGCGGGCGCGGGCGCCTGGTAGATCTCGATCGGCAAGCGGAGCGCGGTAGGTGACATGGGCATGCAAGCCTTTTGCTTTGGGCAACGCGTCTGGCGAATCCCTATCCTGATAGAAGTTATAAGGATTAGGGGTGTGTTGGAAGGGCCGATCATCGCCCCCAAATGTCGCAGCCGCGCTACGGCCCAGTTGCCGCGCAAACCGCGCTGGCAGTGCTGGCCAAGCACACTACCTCACCCTCATGTCCGAAAACGCAACCGATCATACCATGCTCCAGACCCCGGTGATCCGCCCGACCCGCAAAGGGATCCGGCTGATGTTGGGCGTCGTGTTTGCGGCGGTGGCGCTTGTCTGTGTCTATGCCCTTGAATCCCGGTTCGCCGGTCTTGCGGTGGAAGAGACCAAGATCAGCGAAACCCCCGTGACGCTCTATCGCTTGGACGGCAGCCCCCCAGCGCCACCAGTTATCATCGCGCATGGGTTCGCCGGATCGCGCCAGATGATGGATCAGATTGCCGTCTCGCTCGCCCGGCAAGGGTTCTTCGTGGCCTCGATGGATTTCCCGGGGCATGGCCGGCACGGCGGGATGCTGTCGCCGGATATCACCCGGATTGAAGGGACCACGGCGCAATTGGTTGCTGCAGTAGACGCGGTTGCCGAGGCCATTGACGCGCGTCCTGACACGGCTGGGCCGATGTCATTTGTCGGCCATTCAATGGCAACGGATGTGATCATTCGCGCGGCGGCCAACCGTGATGATGTTGGCGGCGTTGTCGCCATCTCGATGTATTCGCCAGCCGTGACAGAGAGTGCACCGCAAGCGTTGTTGGTGTTGAGCGGTCAAAGGGAAACGCACTTGCGCGACGCGGGGCTGGCGGCGGTCGGCCAGATTGATCCGACTGCGGTAGAGGGTGAGACGGTCACATCGGGCGGCGTCACCCGCCGCACCGCTGTCGCCCCGTTTGTGGGCCACGTTGGGGTGCTCTATGCGCCGACGACGCTGGACGAGACGACAACATGGTTGCGGGATGTGAACGGGGCAGGGCAGGCCGCGCCGCTGGACCGGACGGGTTGGGTTGCAGGAGTTCTCTTCGCCTCTTTGGTTCTTCTGTTATGGTCGCTTGCCGCTTTCATTCCGAAGCGAAAGCAGCCCACGCCGCCGCCCATCAACCCACGTACTTTTGTTGCCAGCATTCTCTTGCCGATCCCACCGGTGTTGCTGCTTGCCCTTTTGCCGACATTTGGGATCGCGGGGTTCGCAGCGTTTGGTAGCCTTGCAATGGCCTTTGCAATGTGGGGAGTGGTCCAACTTGCCATTCTTACCCGTGCCGGTCACCGCCTCGCAGAGCCTGATCTACCAAGCCTTGCGATCTATCTGATCGCAGCACTGGTCTTTGCCCTGGCGCTGGATCGTTGCGGCGCGGCCTTCCTGCCTTCGGGTGTGCGGGTGCCTGTCATGCTGGGGTTGTTATTGGGGACTGTGCCGCTGATGCTCGCTGACACGGCGCTGGTGCACCGCGCCCCCTTGCGCCGCCGCGTCTTGGCGCGTCTCGCGCTGTTGGTCGCCTTGGGTGGGGCGATGGCCTTGTCACCCACAGAGCTCGGGCTGACATTCACCACTGTGCCTGTGCTGCTCTTGTTCTTTGTCGTCTACGGTACGATGGCAACGTGGATCGCGACGCGGCGCGGGTCGTCTGGTGTGGGCCTTGGCAAGGGTGTTGTCCTTGCATGGGCCATTGCGGCCTCTACCCCCTTCTTTGCCGCTGCGGGGTTGGGATGAGCCTTTTCGTGCTGGCCCCTGAAACGGTGTGGAACCCGAGTATCCTGAAATTCCCCACCGCCCCGCGCAAGATCCTGCAGCGCGGTCTTGTCTTGCCACGGCGGGATGTCAGCGCGGGCCTTGCCTTACGCATGATGTGCGAAAGCTTTGCTTTGCGCTGCACCATCATCCTGCTGCCGTTTGTCTTTGCAGGGCTAATCTGGCCCGATCTGGCACTGCCGTTGGCGCAGGCCCCCATCGCGATGATCTTTCTGATCTGGCTGGTGGAGTCGCGCCTTTTGCGGATCAAACCCGACAAGCGGGAAGAGATCGTTTCTGAGGCGGACGCCGCCCGCGCCCTCGACACCCTGCAATTCCGCGGGCGGCGTATTCTTGCGGAGCTCGCCGCGCGGCGTGGGATTGAGGCGGGCACGATCTATCTGGTGGTGGAGCAGTCGGACATGATGCGCCTGCCGCCGATGACGCTGGCTAGCCTGCAGCTGGATAGTGGCAAGTCGCGGCTTGTCCCGCTGACAGCGGAAGAGCGCGCGATCATCCGTGATAGCCTCTTTGATGCGGAGTTCACTGAACGCAACCTCTTTCTAGCCAACCAGCGCGAAGGCATTTCTTTCCGCTCTGTCGCGTTTGAGGCGCGTGGCGTGTCAGCCCACGCCCGTCTCGCCGCGTTCCTCGACGCGACCGCCCCCAAACCTGAGGTGCCCGCGTGAGTGTGAACGCCCAGATCGTCAGCGCCGGTGACGCGCTGGAGGTACTGCTTGCGGGGTGGGAAGCGCAACGCGCGGGTCAGATGACCGCCTCCTGGATGCTGCATGGCCGTCCAGGCGTGGGCAAGACGCAGCTGGTGACGGAGCTTGGGAACCGGATCGGCGCGCGCCTTTTCGACATTCGCCTGACGACGATTGAGCCGCAGGATTTGCGCGGGCTGCCTTACTACGATCATGAAACGCAAAAGACGGTCTGGTACAGGCCTGAGGACCTGCCGGATGATCCGGCGAACCCGTCGATCCTGTTTCTGGATGAGCTGACGGCGGCTTCACCCAACTTGCAGCCCACCGTCTATGGCCTGTTGCAGGAACGGCGGGTCGGGCGGCATCTGTTGCCCGCGTCTGTGTTCATCGTGGCCGCGGGGAATACAGTGGATGATGGGGCGATCGCCTATGAAATGGGGACAGCGCTGGCGGATCGCCTGATCCACTTGCAGGTCAACGCGGATGCAAAGGATTGGTTGGAGCGCTACGCCATTGATCAGAGCCTGTCGCCCATGGTCACCGCCTTCCTGCGCGCGCGCCCTGATCTGTTGGACACGACCGAAACCTCGCTGCGTCGGGGTGACATGATCGCCTGCACCCCGCGTTCCTGGGAACGTGTGAGCAATATCGTGGGTGCGGTGGAGGATAAGCGCCTGCGCCACGCGATGATTGCGGGCACCATCGGGACCGCACCTGCGGCAGAATTCGCGCAGGTCGCGGCAGAGATCGAGGCACTGGTGTCCTTGGATGAAATCCTCGCAGCCCCCAAAGCGAGCCGCGCGAGCCTCTATCCCACTTCGATCAATGGCCTTGTCGGCATGATCTACGCACTGGTCGCGAGGGCTGACAAGGCGACGATCGGTGAGGTGATTGAGGTCATGGCAGACCTGCACAACGTCGATGCGCCGGGGCTGCCGCTGGCGGAACTGACGTCGTTCGGGTTCGAGATCCTGATCCGCAAGGCGATGGCAGAGGGGCTGGCGGAGGCGTTTCGCACATCCACGGCCTACCAAAGCTATGCCGCCGACCGCGCGGAGGCAGGCGCGCTGTGACCCACTCTGCCCGCGCAAGGGCCGCGCTCGCCCGCCTGCCAGAGGTGGACCCGGCGATTGCCGCGCTGGCGCTTTGGTGCCGCTTTCGCGACGCTGACGGGCCGACGGCCACCGAAGGTGAGACAATCCTGATCGGCCCTGCGTTCCCGCATCTGCCGATCTCGGAGCAAGTGGGTGTCATCGCGCATCACGTCCTCCATGTGGCCCTGCGCCACTCTGGGCGGCGGACAACCGCCGCAGAGCGGCATGGCGGGCGGTTTCGCGCGGGGCAATACGATCTGGCCTGTGATGCGCTGGTGAACGAGGCGCTTTTGCAGGGTGGCCATGCGCTGCCGCGCCCGGCGGTGCGGGCGGCCGACATCGTGGCGCTTTTGCCGCCAGAGGACCGGCCCGAGAATGTGCTGGACGAATGGGACAGCGACAAACTCTACGCAGCGATGACCGCGCAGCGGGTGGGGCCGGGTGAGGCGACCGAGGGTGAGATTGAACGTTATGCCCAAGCGCAGGGGTTCGAGCCGGATTTGAAAGGCAGCGATCCGGACTCGACAGAGGCGGAGGTCTGGGCAGGCCGGGTTGAACAGGCGATGCAGGCAGGGCAGCGGGCGGGCAGCGGGATTGGCGCGGCGCTGAGCGCCCTTGGCGATCTGCCGAAGGCGCGTGTGCCGTGGGAGGTGAAGCTGCGTCGACTGTTGGCCAAGGCGCTCGCCGAACATCCCCGTCAGACCTACCGTCGCCCGGCGCGATCTTGGCTCGCCCGCGATGCCTTGGCCCTGCAAATGGGTGGTGGGCAGCCGGTGTTTGAACCTGCCACTGCGCGCGAAGGACGCAGGCCGCGGTTGGTGATCGGGCTTGATACGTCCAGCTCTATCCAGCCTGCGACGCTGGATATGTTTGCGGCAGAGGCGCTGTCGATTGTCAGGCGCACGGGTGTAGAGGCGCATCTTCTGGGGTTTGATACCGAGGTCCATAGTCGCACGGTCTTTCGGAGTGCCGATGCGCTGACCGCGGTTGCCCCAGCGATGCGCCGCGATGGCGGGACTGATTTTGATGCAGTGCTCGCCGAGGCGCAGGCGCTCGATCCATCCCATATCATCATGCTGACGGACCTTGATGCGCCGACGCAGCAGGTGGTTGCGGCACCGGTGCTCTGGGCCGTACCAGCCCAGCCAATTGCCCCGCCCGGCTATGGTGAAGTGCTGATCATGGATGACGCGGCCTGAGGGGCACGTCAGCTCTCCCAGTCGACATCGAACTTTGTGACCACGCTGGCAATCTGATCCGCATCGAGCGCACGGGCGGGCAGGCCGCGCATCAAGAGCGCGAGGCGGGCGTTTGCTTCCAGCTCTTCCATTGCATTGCAGGCGGCCTCCACGTTTTTACCCGCCACCACTGGTCCGTGGTGCGCGAGCATCACGGCCGCGCGCTTGCCTGCCAGCCCCCGCACCGCGTCCCCCATCGCCGGGTCGCCGGGTACGAAGAAGGGGAGGAGTTTGACCTTTCCCAAGAGCATGATCGCGTAAGGGGTGAGCGGCGGCAGGAAGTTGTCCTCGTCCGCGTCCTCCAGCAAGGACAGCGCAACCGCATGGCAGGAGTGAAGGTGGACAACCGCCCCCGCCGTGCTGCTTGTGTCGTAGAACGCGGTGTGTAGCGGCATTTCCTTCGTTGGCGGGTCGCCGTCGATGAGCCTGCCAGAGGCGTCAAAGCGGCTGAGACGGGCAGGGTCCAAACGCCCGAAGCTGGTGCCGGTGGGCGAAACCAGCAGTCCGCCATCTTCTGTCCTTGCAGAGACGTTGCCGGTGGAGCCATGCGTCAGCCCCCGGTCAAAGAGCGATTTGGCCAGCAGGCAGATGTCTTCGCGCAGTTTGCTCTCGGTCACAGGCCCAGCACCTTGGCGGCTTTTTCAAAGAAATCTTCGGTGCCGAAGTTTCCTGATTTCAGGGCGACGACCAAACTCGGGCCTGCGCGCAGGGCGGGCACGCCCGGGTCAATCTCTGGCCCGATCACCAATTCGTCCAGATCCAGCGCTTCAACCACGGCCCCCGAGGTTTCACCACCTGCGGTGATGATCCGCTCGATGCCCGCGGCGATGGATTTGCGCGCGAGGTCTGCAAAGAACTGTTCGATGGCATCGGCGGCACGTTCGCGCCCGTACTTTTCCTGCACGGCGGTAACAACGCTTGGGTCGGCAGAGCTATAGGCGAGTGGCAGGTCACCCGCGTTCAGCGCCCAGTCGAGGATCTCATCCGGCGTCAGCCGCCCCTCGATGATGTCTTCGGCCAAAAGCTCTCGCGCCGGATAGCGGGCGATGTGGTATTGCACCTGCCCACGGGTGGCGACTGAGCATGAGCCGGAGACAAGCAGCACCGGACCAGCCTGACCTTGCCAATCAGGCGCGCCCGGTGTGCAACCAAAATTGGCGGGCAGACCCAGTGCAACGCCAGATCCGCCTGTGACCAGAAGCAGGCCTTTGGCGGCGGCCCCAATGTCCATCAGGTCTTCATCGCGGATGGCGTCGACGACAATGTGGCGTTTGCCATCCGTATGGGCCGCGTCCAGCGCAGTGCGGATCGCTTTGGCCCCTTGAAACACGGTCTGCGCGGGCACGTGACCGACGGCATGTTTTGTCTGCGGCGCCAGCCAGCGGCGGATGTCAGGGTCCGTCATCGGGGTCAGCGGATGGTTCCGCATCCCGCTTTCGCTCAGCAGTGTGTCAGCCACAAATAGGTGGCCCTGATAGACAGAGCGGCCGGTGCAGGGGAAGGCAGGGCAGACGATCACGCGATCCGCGTCAAGCGCATCGGCCAGCGCGTCAGCGACGGGGCCGATGTTGCCTTCGGGCGTGGAATCGAAGGTGGAACAGTATTTGAAGAAGAACTGCGTGCAGCCCTGGGCACGCAGCCATTCCAGCGCCGCCAGCGATTGCGCGACAGCGTCTTCGGGCGCAATCGATCGGGACTTGAGAGAAATCACCCCAGCCTCGACATCGTCGGCGGCAGGCGCCGTAGGGATGCCGGAGTACTGCACCGTCCGCATCCCCTGTTTGGCGAGCGTATTAGCAAGATCGCTCGACCCGGTGAAATCATCGCCGATACAGCCAAGTTTCATGTCGTGTCCTTTGGAAGTGTGATGCCCGCCTGTTTGGCGTAGACCTTGGCCACGGCGGCATCGTCTTCATGGCCCAGGCCCATCGCCGCGGCATTCTGGAACTGGGCGAGTGCCGTTTCAGCAATGGGTGCCGCGAACCCGGCTGTCTTGGCGGCCTCCAGCACGATGCCCAGATCCTTGGGCCAGATGTTGACCTGGCTGTGCGGGGTGTAATCGCCAGCCACGATATGTGGCGCGCGGTTTTCCAGCATCCAGGATGTGCCAGCGCATTTGCTGATCACCTCTAGAAATGTCTCTGGCGCAATGTCTTGCGTCATTCCGAAGGTCAGCGCCTCGGCCATTGTCGCGATGTGCACGCCGGCGAGCAGTTGGTTGACCGCCTTCATGGCCGATCCGGGGCCAGCCTGATCGCCGAGCCGAAAAACCGTTTCCGCGGTTGCTTTCAGGACCGGATCGGCGGCGGAAAAAGCATCCGCGCTGCCCGAGGCCATGATGCTGAGCTTGCCTTCTGCCGCCTTGATCGACCCGCCCGAGATTGGGGCGTCAAGGTAGTGGACACCGTGTTCGCCACAGCGCGCCTCCATCTCCTTGGCAAAGGCGGGCGGGACGGTTGCACATGCCAGTACTACCGCGCCCGGCTTCAAATGAGGAACGATGCCGTTTTCGCCGAAAAGCACGGCCTCGACCTGTGCGGCGTTCAGGACGACCACGACAACAGCGTCCAGATCAGGGGCGGCGTCTTGCGCATGTCCTGATTTGCCACCTTCTGCCTTGAATGCGGCGACGCGATCTGCGGCCAGATCGAACCCGTAGACATCCAAACCGGCCCTGAGGCATGACGCGGCCATTCCATAGCCCATTGCGCCCAATCCAAAGACGGCCACTGTCGATGTCATATGCAGTCCTCCACGCGGGCCCATCCCTGATATTGAGCAGTGGCCGACGTGGCCGCAACATGGGACGAAAAGGCCTGAAACGTCCAGCCCTGAGCGTGCCGAAACCTGGTACAGGTGCATCCCTGCGCCACAGCCCCACTTGCATCGGGGTGGTGGTTCGTGGCTCTATTGCGTCCAGTTGTGTTGCCGAACGGGTAGGACCATGGACACAGTGACCGAAATCGGCCCCGGAAAAGAGCCTGCGCTTTGCGCGGCATGTGCGGTGCGAAACAGCAGCCTTTGCGGTGCGCTCAGCGCGGAAGAGCTGCACGGCCTGAACATAATTTCCCGTCGCAAGACCTTCGAACGCGGACAGTTCCACGTCCTTGAAGGTGACGATGCGTTGGAGTTTGCCAATGTCGTCCGCGGTGTGGGCAAGCTGGTCCGTGGCGCGCCGGATGGACGTGCGCAGATTGTCGGTCTTCTGTTTCCGTCGGACTTCATCGGCAGTTACGCAAGCAGCGGCGATGGTGCGCAAGAACCCTTCTCGATCGAGGCGGCATCGGAGATGGAGCTGTGCCTTTTTCCCCGCGCGCAATTCCAAAAGCTTGCACAAGAGTTTCCCGGCCTTGAGAGCCGCCTGTTAGCCCGCACATTGACCGAGCTGCAGGTGGCCCGAGACTGGATGGTCCTTTTGGGGCGCAAGACGGCCTCAGAGAAAGTGGCAACCTTCCTTTTGCACGTGGGGCAAAGGGTCCAGAACGCTGGCTGCCATCCGACCGAAGGGTTCGATCTTCCGCTCAGCCGCAGCGATATTGCTGATCATACCGGGCTAACCGTTGAAACAGTCAGTCGGCAGATCGGCCATCTTCGCAAGGCGGGTGTGCTGGAAATGGAAGGCACCCGTCATGTGCGCTGGATGGACCACGACGCGTTGTCAGATGCTGCTGGGTTTTGACGGGCGCACAAACTGCGAAAACTTGATCTGACGCAAGTCGCCCCCTGATCAGAAGGCGTAGGCAGTGGATGATGCTGGACGGGCCGGTTCAGGCCGCATTGGCATCACTGCCGCGCTGTGCATTGTCAGGCCACACATCGCGGTGGTCAGTAAAGCGCCTGTCATGAAGACCGTGTAATGACCCAGACGGATGCAACGCCTCCTCTCACCGACTTTAGCCAAACCCAGATAGCCAAACGGTTGCGCGCCGTGGGGATAGACCAATCGCAGGCCCCGGATCATATGGGCGCCGCGACCGTTTGGCTATCTGGGTTTGGCTAAAGTCGGTGAGAGGAGGCGTTGCATCCGTCTGGGTCATTACACGGTCTTCATGACAGGCGCTTTACT
>JBCBOD010000118.1:0-11681 GCA_039821425.1 Pseudomonadota bacterium | reverse complement strand
CTCACGTACCGAAGACCGGACAGCGGTGAAGATCGGGGTTTCATCGCCGTTTTGCAGGTAAGACAAGGCATCGTCATGTGTGACAACAGAAACATCGCGCCCCATCGTCAGGCCGACATCCTCGATCGCCCGACGCACGCCAAGCGCGCAGATCATCGATGCACAGATGAAGGCCGTTGGTGGCGTGTCTGACGCCAGCATCTCGCGTGCGGAGTTGAAACCGTGCACCTCTGTCATCTCGTTAGAGCGCATTAGAGCAGGGTCGGGCGCGATTTCATGGGCTTTGAGCGCGGTCAGGTAACCATCCCGTCGCCTTTGGGCGAAATCCATATCCTCAAGTCCGTTCACCAACCCGATCCGGCGATGCCCCAGATCACAGAGATACGACGTGGCACTTTCGAAGGATTGTCGGTTGTTCACGTCAAGCCAGGAGTAGGGCAGCGTGCACCCCGATGAGCGGCCATGCACGACAAAGGGCAGTTCAAGCTCGTGCAGCAGGGGGATTCGCGGATCA
Source organism: Pseudomonadota bacterium (assembly GCA_039821425.1). Taxonomy (GTDB): domain Bacteria; phylum Pseudomonadota; class Alphaproteobacteria; order Rhodobacterales; family Rhodobacteraceae; genus Yoonia. Next base: position 11,167 of record JBCBOD010000118.1, on the reverse strand, counting down.
TTCAGGCGGGGGCCGTGCACCACAACACCATCGACGGCCCGTCGTGCCTTGAGCCCCTCATAGACGTCCGCCTCTTTCGCGTCGTCGACAATGGTCAGAATCATCTCGTATCCGCTGCGCGCATAGGTTTCGCCCGCCCCGGCAATGAAATCGCCAAAGATGGGGTTCACCATTTCATGTTTGCTGGACACGGGGATGACGTGGCCAATTGTGAGCGCCTTGCCTGTCGCCAGACCCTTTGCGCGGTTCGAGGGCCGATAATTATGGCGTTTTGCCGCCTCTTCGACCCGTTTGCGGGTGGCGGGGCTGACTTCGGGATACCCATTCAGTGCGCGGCTGACGGTGGTTTGACTGAGGCCCAGATTCTGAGAAAGTTCTTTAAGATTCATGGGCCGTCATTGGTCTTTCAACTGGTCGTGCGGGGCGTTTTTCGCGTTCAAAACCGACGCAAAGGCGCGCAAATTCCCGGTTTCACTAACATGATTGATCAGAATTCCAAGCGATTTTCGGGTGCGCAAAGTCTGGTTGACATGTCGAAATTCTTGAAACAGGGTGCCGATATCCAAAGCGCTTTGGCGAGTTTCGCGAAACGCGCCGGATAGACGGAATGCACGAAATGTGCGACAAATGACGACGCGTCGATGACGGCGCATGGGAGGAAAATCAATGAAGATGAAACTGTATGCCAGCGCGGCAGCGGTTGCCCTGACTGCGGGTGCCGTTCAGGCAGGTGGCCACCTGCCGTTTACGCCGGGCGAAGGGGACTTTAGCTGGGACAGCTATAACGCTTGGGCCGAAACCGCGCCTGATCTGTCCGGTCAGTCGGTCACGGTCTTTGGGCCATGGCTCTCGCCGGAGGATGACATTTTCCGTTCGGCACTGGCCTACTTTGCCGAAGCCACTGGTGTTGACATCACCTACACCGGTTCTGACGGGTTTGAGCAGCAGATCGTGATCGACGCAGAGGCAGGTTCTGCCCCCAACGTCGCCGTGTTCCCGCAGCCTGGTCTGGCCGCAACAATGGCGTCACAAGGTCTGCTGTCCCCTCTGGGTGACGATATGGCCGCATGGGTTGGTGAAAACTATGCTGCTGGTCAGTCCTGGGTTGATCTGGGCACATACGCGGACGCCAATGGCGACGATCAGTTCTACGGCTTCTTCTACAACGTGAACGTCAAGTCACTGGTCTGGTACGTGCCAGAGAACTTCGAAGATGCCGGGTATGAGGTACCTGAAACCATGGAAGATCTGATCGCACTGTCCGAGCAGATCATCGCAGATGGTGAAACACCATGGTGCATCGGTCTGGGGTCCGGCCCTGCAACAGGTTGGCCTGCGACGGACTGGGTGGAAGACATCATGCTGCGCACGCAGTCGCCTGAAACCTATGATGCCTGGGTCACGAACGAGCTGCCATTCAACTCGCCAGAAGTGATCAACGCGATTGAGACATTCGGCATGTTCGCCAAGAACGATGACATGGTTGCTGGTGGTTCCGCTGCGGTTGGCTCGACCGACTTCCGCGACAGCCCTGCGGGTCTCTTCTCGTCCCCTGCACAGTGCTACATGCACAAGCAGGCATCCTTCATCCCGGCCTTCATGCCAGAGGATGTTGTGATCGGTGAAGATGCAGACTTCTTCTACTTCCCATCCTTCGAGAGCGAAGACCTGGGTAACCCGGTCCTGGGTGGCGGTACGCTGATGGCGGTCACCGATCCATCCGACGCGACGATGGAATTCATGAAGTTCCTGCAACTGCCGCTGGCACACGAAGTGATGATGGCGCAGACCGGCTTCCTGACACCACACTCCGGTGTGAACCTGGATGCCTACGCTGACGCGACACTGCGCGGTCAGGGTGAAATCCTGCTGAACTCCACCACGTTCCGCTTCGACGGGTCGGACCTGATGCCAGGTGCGATTGGCGCTGGGACGTTCTGGACAGGCATGGTGGACTTTGTCGGTGGCCAGTCCGCCGAGGATACAGCCAATGCGATCCAGGATAGCTGGGACGCGCTGAAGTAATCAGCGGTCAAAAATAGGTCCGGACGGGTGCGCCCGTCCGGCCCCATGCGCGGCGCATCACTCGCCGCCAAGTGATACATCGCGATGGGGAGGGCGCAATGAATCCGGCACTTCAGGGATTAATCACGATCATTATCGGCGTGGGTGGCTGTGTTGGCTACTTCTACGGCGCGAACCTGTTTCTGGACAAGGTTCTGTTCCGGCCAGAGGGGCCCAACGCCGGCCGCAATATCAACCGCGCGAACATGATCCGGCCATGGATTTTTCTGTTTCCCGCCATTCTGGCGCTGGGGCTCTATCTTGCTTACCCGGTTTTCGCGACACTGCGGTTGAGCTTTCTCGAAAGGCTTCCCGGCAACGAATACGCTTTCGTCGGCTTTGAAAACTACACCAAGATGTTCGCCGAACCGAAGTTCGTCGAGGCGATGATCAACAACGTGCTGTGGCTCGTCGTGGTGCCTGCTGCGGCCACCGGTTTTGGCCTTTTGGCGGCACAGCTGACTGACCGGCTGTCATGGGGCAACATCGCGAAATCCATCGTCTTCATGCCGATGGCGATTTCCTTCGTCGGTGCTGCCGTGATCTTCAAGCTGATCTACGAGGCCCGGCCAGAGGACGTGGCCCAGATCGGTATCCTCAACCATCTTTATCTGCTGTTTGGCGGGTCGGAACCGCAGCAATGGCTTCAGATCCCGTTCTGGAACAACTTCTTCCTCATGGCGGTGCTGATCTGGATTCAGACCGGTTTTGCTATGGTGATCCTGTCGGCCGCGTTGCGCGGTATTCCGGAAGAAACGGTTGAGGCGGCGATCATCGACGGTGCGAACCCTTTCCAGATCTTCTTCAAGATCAAGATCCCGCAGATCATGTCGACCATCGTGGTGGTCTGGACAACGATCACGATCGCGACGCTCAAGGTCTTTGACATCGTGTTCGCGATGACGAACGGCCAATGGGAAACGCAGGTTCTGGCCAACTACATGTATGACAAACTGTTCCGCGCAAATGACTGGGGGATGGGATCCGCTGCGGCGATGATCATCATGCTGATGGTGACGCCTATCCTGGTCTGGAACGTTCACAACGCACGGAAGGAGATGCGCTAATGGATGGCATTTCTGGACAGAAGCCTGCGGTTGTCTGGCTCTTGAACCTGTCGGTGGTGGCGCTCGTGCTGCTCTGGCTTTTCCCGACGCTCGGCCTGTTTGTGTCGTCCTTCCGCACCGGTGATCAGATCACCGCATCGGGCTGGTGGTCGGCGATGTTCCCGGCGGAACAGACGCTGCAAATCCGCGCGGCGGATCCGGATGACAACCGGGTCGATCTAGGTGACGGCCGTTTCATTGTCGCCGGCAATATCTTCGAGGGGCAGGATTTTGAAGGCGAGCTTAGATCCTGGGCCACGTCAAGCCGCCGGTTGGGAGAGTTCCAGCCGGGTGATACCGCTGACCTTGGTGATGGTGAGGCCTTCACGCTGCAGGTTGACGGTGCCTATGAATGGGTTGGCGATGACGATCAGATCAGCGGGCGTGCGCAACGCGTGTTCCTTGATGTGACAACGCCGCCGGACTTCACGTTGGAGAACTACAGTTTTGTCCTCTTTGACGAAGACAACTCCGAAGGGATGGCAAAGGCGTTTTTCAACACGCTGACAGTGGTGATCCCGGCGACGATCATCCCGATCCTGATTGCGGCCTTCGCGGCCTATGCGCTGGCGTGGATGGACTTCCCGGGCAGGGCGATCCTGATTGCGGCAGTGGTGGGCCTTTTGGTGGTGCCGCTGCAACTGGCGCTGATCCCGCTTTTGTCGCTGCACAACGCAATCGGTATCGGAAAAGGTTATTTGGGGGTCTGGCTTGCGCATACCGGGTTCGGACTGCCGCTCGCCATTTATCTTTTGCGCAACTACATGGTCGGCCTGCCAAGGGACATCATCGAGAATGCCAAGGTGGATGGCGCGTCGGATTTCCAGATCTTCACCAAGATCATTCTGCCGCTGTCATTCCCTGCGCTGGCGTCCTTTGCGATCTTCCAGTTCCTGTGGACATGGAATGACCTGCTGGTGGCACTGGTGTTCCTGATCGACGCATCCGGACAAACCACCGTGATGACCAAGCAGATCGTGGAGCTTTTGGGCACACGCGGCGGCGATTGGGAAATCCTTGCCACATCGGCCTTTGTGTCGATTGCCGTGCCGCTGGCCGTGTTCTTTGCGATGCAAAAGTACCTCGTCCGCGGCCTTCTGGCCGGGTCGGTGAAGTAAGAGGCGCGGGGGCCATTGGCCCCCGGTACCAAAAAAGAACGGGAATACGAAGATGACGACGGCACTGGCCAACAAGCCCGAAGTGGCCATTGACAAGGACTGGTGGCGCGGCGCGGTGATCTATCAGATCTATCCGCGCAGCTTTCAGGACAGCAACGGCGACGGGATTGGCGATCTCTTGGGCATTGTCCAGCGGCTGCCATACATCGCGTCGCTTGGGGTTGATGCAATCTGGATCTCGCCGTTCTTCACCTCGCCGATGAAGGATTTCGGCTATGACGTCAGCGACTATTGCGATGTCGATCCGATGTTCGGGTCACTGGCCGATTTCGATGCCGTGGTGGAAACGGCGCACCGTCTTGGCATTCGCGTGATGATTGATCTGGTGCTCAGTCACACCAGCGACCAGCACCCTTGGTTTATCGAAAGCCGGGCCAGCCGGGATAATGCCAAGGCCAATTGGTACGTCTGGGCCGACCCGAAACCTGACGGCACGCCGCCTAACAACTGGCTGTCGATCTTTGGCGGCTCTGGCTGGCAGTGGGATGCGCGGCGGGAACAATACTACCTACACAACTTCCTGACATCGCAGCCAGACCTGAACTTTCACGAGCCCGAGGTGCAAGAGGCGCTTCTGGACGTTGCCCGGTTCTGGCTGAACCGTGGCTGTGACGGCTTTCGCCTCGACACCATCAATTTCTACACACACGACAAGCAGCTACGGGACAACCCGCCGCTGCCCAAGGAAAAGCGGAATGCCAGCATCGCGCCCTCGGTGAACCCCTATAATCATCAGGAACACCTCTATTCCAAGAACCAACCGGAAAATCTCGACTTTCTGCGCCGCCTGCGCGCGGTGATGGAGCCTTTCGGGGCTGCCGCCGTCGGTGAAGTTGGCGACGCGCAACGCGGGCTTGAGATCATGGGCCAGTACACCTCTGGCGATGATCTGATGCAAATGTGCTATGCGTTCGAGTTTCTTTGCGCCGATCAGCCGACGGCCCCCCGTATCGTTGAGGTGATGAAAGAGGTTGATGCCGTGGCCGCCGATGGCTGGGCCTGCTGGGCGTTTTCCAACCACGACGTGCCGCGCCATGCGACCCGCTGGAACCTGCCACCGGGCGCCTTGCGGATGTATGCCACGCTGATCATGTGCCTGCGCGGCTCTGTCTGTCTCTACCAAGGGGAGGAGCTGGGGCTGCCCGATGGCGAGGTGGGGTTTGAAGATCTGCAAGACCCCTACGGGATCGAGTTTTGGCCAGAATACAAAGGCCGCGACGGATGTCGGACACCGATTGTCTGGGAGAAGAGCAACGCCAACGGTGGCTTCTCAACCGGGCGCCCCTGGCTGCCGGTCTCGCAAGAGCATTTGCACATGTCGGCGGCGGCGCAAGAGGAAGAGCCAGGCGCGCTGATCCACCATTACCGCAAGGCCATCCAGTTCCGCAAAAGCCACCCGGCGCTTGCGGTTGGCGCCCACGATGGGGTGCGGGCCAGTGGCGACGTTGTCTATTTCACGCGCAGCGAAGGCAAACAGACGATCCTCTGCGCCTTCAACGTGAGCGAGACACCATCCGATTTCGACCTGCCAGGCGGCAGTTGGACCCCGATCGGGGCCGAGCTTGGCAGTGCACATCCATCTGCAGACGGGAGGCTGCACCTTGGGCCGTGGCAAGTGTACCTGGCCCTTGGCACATAAGAATAAAGCGGGAGTGAGACATGGCTGATCTGAAACTGACCGACGTCGCCAAAACCTACGGCGGCACGGTGGATGTTCTGAAAAACATCAACCTCGACATTCAGCAAGGGGAGCTGATTGTTTTCGTGGGCCCATCGGGTTGCGGCAAGTCCACGTTGCTGCGCATGATCGCGGGGCTGGAAAAGATCAGCGGCGGTACGCTGGAAATCGACGGCACCGTTGTGAATGACGTGCCACCAGCGCAGCGCGGTATCGCGATGGTGTTCCAGTCTTACGCGCTTTATCCGCATATGACGGTGCGCGATAATATGTCCTTTGCGCTGAAGCTCGCCAAGAAAAGCCAGTCTGAAATTGATGAGGCCGTGAACCGTGCGGCCAAGATCCTGCAGCTTGATCAGTACCTTGATCGCCTGCCAAAGGCCCTGTCTGGTGGCCAGCGCCAGCGTGTGGCCATTGGCCGGTCCATTGTGCGTGACCCGAAGGTCTATCTGTTTGATGAGCCGCTGTCGAACCTTGATGCCGCCTTGCGCGTCGCCACGCGGATCGAGATTGCCCAGCTGAAAGAATCGATGCCCGAAAGCACGATGATCTACGTCACCCACGACCAGGTGGAGGCGATGACGCTGGCCAGCCGCATCGTGGTGCTGGCCAACAAAGGCATTGCGCAGGTGGGCACACCGCTGGAGCTTTATGAGCGGCCAGAGAACGAGTTCGTGGCCCAGTTCATCGGCTCACCTGCGATGAACCTTCTGTCAGGTGAAATCGTGGGAACAGGCGATCAGACAACAATCAAGCTCGACGGTGGCGGCACCGCCGTCTCTGCCGTGCCGACACAGACCGCCGACAAAGGGTTGAAGGTCAACATCGGCATCAGGCCAGAAGATATGATCGAGACCGACAGCGACGAATATGCATTTGAGGGCAAGGTGAATATCACCGAAGCCCTCGGTGAGGTGACGCTACTCTACTTCGACAAGATCGGTGACAATGACGCGGTGATCGGCAAACTGCCCGGCATTCACGCTGACCTCCGCGGCAAGACGGTGCGTATGGCAGCCGCCCCTGAAAAGGTGCAGGTCTTCCACAACGGGCATTCGCTATACTATCGCTCGTAGGTTGGCTTATGCTGAAGCAGTGGAGGTGTTCTTGAGGAACGCCTCCGTTGCGGCGTCTTCGGGATAGAAGAGCTCCAGCCGCAGATCGTCGATCGTTTCATCATTGGCGGAGCTGAAGACAGAGATCATCCCAAGCAGCGAAAGCCGGACCTCGCCAAAGCGGTAGATGGCCGGAATGGCTGGGCCAGAGGGCAGCGTTTCGGGGGCCGGTTTGTTCATCAGGAATTCTGCCGCCTGATCAAGCCGCGGATGCCCGCCTGCCGCAGCACTTTCGGCCCGCAACCGAAGCGCGCTGAGGTGGGCGACCGTCGGCCAGTTCTCGATCACCTCCGGCATGACAGGGCTTTGCATCAAGTCCAGCAGACTGTCGCCTTGGGACAATCCAAGCCCCGCAAAGAGCTGCTCTGCTGGTGCGTTCATAGACTGGATCGTCCAGAGCCGATCCAATGCCAACCCGGGGTAGGGGGTATGCCGGTCGAGCGTCCATTTCAGCGCCTTGGTGACAGGCGCCATTGCTGCATCATCGAGTGCGGTACGTCCGAACTGCGGGGCAAAGCCCGCTGCCAGCAGCATCCCGTTGATCGCCGCGAGCGGGACCTCGAGCACTTCGCCCAAATGCATGATCATGTCTTTGCTGGGTTTGGACCTGCCTGATTCCAGAAATGACAGGTGGCGCGCACTGATGTCTGCGGTCAGTGCGAGGTTCAATTGGCTGAGCCGCCGCGCCTTTCGCCAATGGCGGAGGTGTTGTGGAAATTCCTTCATGCCCGCAGCCTATCGCAGCTTTCGCGGTAAAACACTTACCCCTGAGGTAATTGTTCCGAAGACGTACACCGCGGCAAGAAGCAGCATCTCAACCTTGGAGGACATGATGTCTGATCTTGAAAAATCACTGCGCCGCAACGGGATGATCATCATCGTCTTTGGCTTTGTCTTGGCACTTGCCGTGATCCCGCTGTTTCACAAGGCTCTTTGGCTCTTTACCCAACTGGCCTACTGGCCGCTGACGACCGTGCCACAAGGCCTCTTGGCCCCGGCGGGTGTGTTTGTTGCCATCTCTGGCGGGCTGACCACTGGGCTCGGGGCCGCGATGTGGGGGTTGGGGGCGCATGTTGCGCCGGTTGCCCCTGATGCGGCACGGCGGGTGGCGGTCTTGATGGGGTGGAGCTGGTTCAGCGTCGACAGCACCGCATCGGTCCTGACGGGTGCCCCGATGAATGCAGTGCTGAACCTGATCTTCCTGTTCCTGATCCTGCAAGCAGCCCGCGCAGGAAAGGGGGCGCAGGCCGTGGCGTGAGCCTCAGGCCCGCCGCCGCCGTCCGCGCCGCTCGCGTCCTTCGCCTTCCTTGGCGGGGGCGCGGTTGAACTTGATCCAGTCGCCGCCGCCCTCGTCGTTGTTGGTCAGGAAGTTGGCGGCGCGGATAGCTTCCATTTCCTTGCCCGCGCGCGGCTTGGTGGAACCCATGCCGAAAAGCTGCACGAATGCCTCATCATCCATGCCTTCGGGCAGGATGATGCCTGCGGCCTCGATTTCTGCCTTTTTCTCCGCGATTTTCTTGGGCCCGATGGGCAGGGCGACGGGGTTCATGATGGCGGAGGTCATGCCAGCGGTCATGGCCATGGGCAGGAAGGCGTTGTTGATCCCGTGCCGGTTGGGCAGGCCAAAGCTGATGTTCGATGCGCCGCAGGTGGTGTTCACGCCCAGTTCCTCGCGCAAGCGGCGGACGAGGGTGAAAACCTGCAGACCAGCGGTGCCCATCGCGCCGATGGGCATCACCAGCGGGTCAACAACGATGTCATGTGCGGGAATGCCAAAATCGGCGGCGCGTTCAACGATTTTCTTGGCGACGGCAAAGCGCACGTCGGGGTCTTCGCTGATCCCGGTGTCATCGTTCGAGATCGCAACGACCGGCACGTTGTATTTCTTCACAAGCGGCAGAACCATTTCAAGCCGCTCTTCCTCGCCCGTGACAGAGTTCAAGAGCGGGCGTCCCTCGGCAGCAGCGAGCCCGTTTTCCAGCGCGCCGGGGACAGAGCTGTCGATGCAAAGCGGGATGTCGGTGACGGCCTGCACCTTTTCCACCATTTCTTTCATCAAAGGCGGTTCGACGAAGTTGTTGTCGGCATAGCGCGGGTCTTCGGCCATCTTGTTGGAAAAGACCGCGCCAGAATTGATGTCGAGGATGTTCGCCCCGGCGGCAACCTGCGCCAGCGCGTCGGACTCCACCCGGCTGAAATCACCCTGTTCCAATTCAGCGGCGAGGATCTTGCGCCCTGTGGGGTTGATCCGCTCACCGATCACGCAAAAGGGCTGGTCGAACCCGATAATGGCAGTCTTGGTTTTGGATTCGACAATCGTGCGTGTCATTTCGCGGTCCTTAGGATTGAGAGGCGGGAACGGCAGAGGTGCCGCCGTTTGCGATGGCCCAGTTGGCGTTGGTCTTGATGCCGCCAAGGGGGAAGAAATGGACGTTGGTGATGTTGAATTCGGGGTTCGCCGCCTTGTGTGCGGCAAGCGCTGTCAGCACCTCGGTCGGCTCATAGGGCAGCAGCAGCTTTGTGACATCCATCGCGCGTTTCTGAAGCACCTTCAGCGAAGGGCCAACGCCGCAGGCGATGGCGAACTTGATCAGTGTCTGCAGCTTGGCAGGGCCTGCGATGCCAATATGAATGGGCATAGTGATGCCCGCATCGCGCAGCGCATCGGCCCACGCAATGATCGGACCAGCTTCAAACGCGAACTGTGTGGTGATCGCCATTTGCGCATCCGTCGTGTTTGCAAAGCCCTGCTTCCACCGCAGCGCGTCGCTGACGTTGGTATCTGACCCATCGGGGTCGATGTCCTTGTTCCCCTCGGGGTGTCCGGCCACATGCAGGTGTTTGAAATCACCAAAGAGCCCGGTTTCGAGAAGCTGCATGGAGCTGTCAAAATCACCGTGTGGGGTGGTCACACCACCGGCCAGCATCAGCGCCTGATTGATCCCGGCTTCGCCCTGATAGCGTGCGATCCAGTCGGCCAGCGTCGCCTTATCCTTGATGATCCGGGCGGGGAAGTGGGGCATGACGTTGTAACCGTCATCCGCCAGCCGCTTGGCTGTTTTGACCATATCCTCAATCGGCGTGCCTTCGATATGGGCGATGTAGACGCGCGTACCTTTGGGAAGCAGATCGCGGAAATTCTCGACCTTTTCGGCGGTGCGCGGCATCACCTCGATGGAGTAATCCTGCAGGAATGCCACCAGATCGGGGTTAAGCGGCGTTTCAGCCACTTCGGGTGTTTTGCGGAAGGAAAGCAGGGACATCAGGGCCTCCGTCAGGCGGGTGGAAAGGGAAGGGCGGGTCACGCCCAGCCGTCGTTGGCGATCAATTCCTTGATCCGGTCTTGGTCGTATTCTGTGTCAATCCGGGCGACGGTGGCTTCGGCCGCTTCCTGATCGGATCCTTCAACCGGGATCGGGTCAGCCTTGCGGAAGCCTGCCATATAGTTATCCGACTCTGCCGCGCCTGATTTCATCGCGGCCCGGTCAATCGCCTGTTCAAACCGTTCGGGCAGGGGCATCTTTGTGCCACGGCGGCCACGGCCCGCGATGACCTGAGCGGGCATATCGCGCCAATATACGATGGTGACGTCAGCCATGTGATTCCTCGCCTTTGTTGTCCTTGGTTCTACCACCCGCGTATCGCCCCCAATGCCGAATTTCGACATCGCGTAGACGCGCAGCGACCGCGCGGACATTCGCAAGCGGCACGGTGCGGCGCCACTTCAAATTCCTCATAGTCATTATGTGGGGGCTGGCCCGGCGCGATCACAGGTCTTGTGCGATTGCGGGAACAGGCATAGCTTAGAGGTAACTTGAAATGGAGGGCGTGAAAGATGGCGCCCAAGCGTCCCAAAGGTGCGGGCGCGTTTCCCAAAGCGGTCGAGACCACCGCACCAAAGAAGCCTGACCCGGCGACGCTCTATGCTGCGTTGGATTTGGGTACAAATAGCTGTCGCATGCTGATTGCCCAACCCAAGGGCAGCCAGTTTCATGTGGTCGACAGTTTTTCGAAATCCGTGCAGCT
>JBCBOD010000033.1:0-31055 GCA_039821425.1 Pseudomonadota bacterium | reverse complement strand
CGCCGTTTCCCCGTTGACGTGAACGCCGCTTGGGCCTAACGAACCTGCGCGCGGATGGCTGGATGGCTGCGGCAGCGATGTCGAGGAAAGTCCGGACTCCAGCAAAGCACGGTGCCGGGTAACGCCCGGCGGGGGCAACCCCAGGGAAAGCGCCACAGAGAACAGACTACCTGCGTTCGCGCGGGAAAAGGTGAAACGGTGGGGTAAGAGCCCACCGCGCGGGTGGCAACACCGGCGGCACGGCAAGCCCCACCGGGAGCAATGCCAAATAGGGACCTCGCGCCGCAAGGCGGGGCGGCTTGCGCCCCAGACGGTCCGGGTTGGCAGCTAGAGGGTGCCGGGTAACCGGTGCTCCAGATGAATGGCCATCCATCCGTGGGCAACCACGGGGGACAGAATCCGGCTTACAGGCCATCCGCGCATAAACCGCCCAGGACGCAGGGATAGTGGTTGACTCACGCCCCACCGCGCGTAAAAGGCAGCTTCATTCAGTTTTCATGCGGTGTGCCGCCACCGGCCCGCAATCAGGAGAGACGTTATGGCGAAGCCAACCACGATCAAGATCCGCCTGAACTCCACCGCGGGGACCGGGCATTTTTACGTGACGAAGAAGAACGCACGCACCATGACCGAAAAGATGGTCATCAAGAAATACGATCCCGTTGCGCGCAAGCACGTGGATTACAAGGAAGGCAAGATCAAGTAAGATCGCCCCTTGACCGGACAGTGAGAAGGCCGCGCGTTGCGTGGCCTTTTTTCATGTCACCAATGCGACCAACAGCGCGAGGATCAGCGCGCCTTGCGCGAAGAAGGTGAACCACATGCCTAGGAAGCGCAGCCGCCAATGGGTGCCGTGAATGGCGAAGTAGACAGCGTGCATCGTTCGCCCCGCGATCAGTAGGAACGCCCCGAGCAGGAGCAGTGCGACAGGGCCGCCCTGCAGTTCAGCCAGCCCCATCAGGATGAGTGAGATCGGCAGTTGCTCAGTCGCATTGGCGTGACCGCGGATCGCCTTTGTCAGAACCCGGTCATCATTGTCGCCCAGTACGACACCACCACGGCGGCGCAGCTGCACGACCTTGATCGTCAGCGCAATGATCAGAAGGGCCGCGTAAACCGCGGTCAGGCTAGTAATCGGGAGGGTCATGGGGGCCTTGGTCCTTCTTCCGGCGTATCTCCGGCATCAGGCCGCAGGCGGCCCCCAATGACAAGCTTATTCCGCCGCAACCAGTTGCAGTGGCTCCGGGTCGGTGGCGCCATCTTCAAAGCGCGCATCTTCGGCTTCTGCGGGCTTGCTGCGATAGAACAGGCTAAAGGCCGCTGGGGTGAAGAAGAAGGACACAACCGCTGACAGAAGCACGCCACCGGCAATCGCGACCGCGAAGGGCGGCCAGAAACCACCACCGGCCAGGATCAGGGGCAGGAAGCCCCCGAAGGTCGTGATCGTGGTGGAGGTGATGTGACGGCTCGACCCGGTCACAACCCGCGCCATCGCGTCCGTGTCACCGGCTGCTGCGTCCTTGTCCGCCTTCAACCCGGTCAAGATGATGATCGCCGCGTTGATCGACACGCCGATGGAGCCGATGACCCCGATGATCGCGTTTATCCCGAAGGGATACTGCATCACTGCAAGAGACAGCATCGAGAGACCCGCCGAGAGTACGCAAACCACCAGCGCGATCGCCGTTAGCCGGAAGGAGTTGAAGGTCAGTACGATCGTGGCAATCGTCAGTGTGATGATGAGGCCGATAGAGGCGAGCAGGTTGCCAACCGTATCAGACCGCGCGTCGCTGTCGCCGCCCAGCTCCATCCGGTAGCTGGTGGGCAGTTCGAACCCGCGGGCCTCCAAAGCGGCGAGGGTGCTTTGCAGCGCTTCCTCGGGCAACAATCCCGGCACAATGAAGGCCTGCACTGTATTGATCCGTTCACCATTGCGGCGCGTGATCACGCTTTCGGCAGGCTCCAGCACGGGTGTCGCGACTTCGGCAAAGGGAACGACAGGCAGTTGGCCGGAGGCGGCGAGGGTGCCAGCTTGTGGCAGGACGATCGGCAGATCACTGATCTGGGCCAGGTCACCGCGCAGGCCGTCGCCAAAGCGAACGCGGACGGGCAACTGGTCGGTCCCTTCCACGAGGCTGCCGCCTGTGACGCCGTTCAAACCAGCCTCCAGCTGTGCGGCCACATCCGTCAGGTTCAGACCAAGCAGGCGCACGGCAGGCTCATCAATCTGGTAGCGCAGCTGCGGGGCGCCACCGTTCACGCCGGCGCGGACCTGGGTGACGGTATCGAGGTCTGCCATGATCGCGCGGGCCTCATCACCCAAGGACCGCAGCACTTCTAGATCCGGCCCGACAAGGCGCACTTCCACAGGTGCTGCTACGGGAGGACCCTGAACCAGGTCACGCACGATGATGCGCGCCTGGGGGTAGTCAGTATCAAGTGCGGCTTGCAGATCGGGCACCAGCCGCGCGGCGTCCTCTGCCGTCAACGTCTTGATCATGGCCTGGGCATAGGCAGGCTCTGACGAGCGGCCACCAGTGATGTTGTAATAAAAAGCTGGGCCAGATTGGCCGATGGACCAATAGACGCGGTCGATCCCTTCCGCCTCGGCGAGGCGGGTGTCAATCTCTTGCGCGACTGCGGCGGTTTCCGTGATCGCGGTGCCGGGTGGCATGTCGATCTCGATATAGAACTGGTCGCGCTCGACGCCTGGAAAAAACTGCGCTGTCAGGGTGGGGAATGCAGCAAAGCCCAAAACCGGCAGGATCAGCGCTATCGCCATAGACCGGATCGGGTTGCGGACGGAGATCGCAATCAGCCGTTCAAACGCCCGCCCAAGCCGTGGCATCTGAATGCCGCCGGGCTTGCCGCTTTGCAGGAAGCGCCCGGCGAGGGCTGGGGTCACTGTCAGCGCGATGAAAAGTGACCAGACGAGCATCAGCACCACGGCAATCGCGATGGAGCCGACGAAGTCACCGGCAGGGCCGGGCAGCAGGATCATGGGGGTAAATGACAGCGCCGTGGTGACGGTAGAAGCAAGCAGGGGGGCAGCGAGACGGCCGGTCGCGTCGCCGACGGCATCAATGCGGGACATGCCGCGGCCAAGCCGCTGGCGCACCTCGTCCACCATGACGATGGCCGCATCGACGAGCAGGCCAAGCGCCACGATCAGACCCGTGACGGACATCTGGTGGATCGGTAGGCCAATGAAATTCATTGTCGCCAACGTCGCCAGTGACACCACCGGCAGAACCAGCGCAACAATCGCAGCCGCTCGGACGCCCAGCGTGACGAAGAGCACCGCGACAACCAGTGCCACGCCGATAGCCATGTTGGTTCCGACCTCGGCCAGACGATCAATGGTATAGGTGCTTTGATCGAACATCAGCGTCTCGGTCATCCCGACAGGGATCAGCGTCGCGCCTTCTGCCAGTTCCTCGCGGACGAAGGTCATCCAGCGGTCGATCTGCACGCCGTCCTGCGCCAGAACACCGACGAGGATCGCGGGTCGCCCATTTGCAATGGCCATTTCGGCGGCGGGTTCGCGCATGCCGCGTGTGATGGTCGCCACGTCAGACAGGGTGACAGTTGTGCCTTCCGCATTCTCGCGCAAAACGACCTGGCTAAGCCGGTCGAGCGCCTCAATCGCTCCGGAGATGTTGATGGTCAGGTCCACGCCCTCGTTCTGCAAACGGCCCGCCTGCACCTTGCCGTCGGCGGCTGTCACGAGCCGGGCAATATCCTGTGCGGTCAAACCAAGGGACGCAGCTTTTGCCGGATCAACGGTGACCAGCACCTCGTCCTCGATCTCACCAAAGAGGTCGACAGCACGCGTTGATGGAATCGCGCGCAGCCGGTCGGCCAGCGCGTCAGCGTGGGATTGTACGATTGTCATCGGGACTTGATCGTGATCGGCCGTCACCGCAACGACAGCGGAGTAGGCGGAAATGCCTTCGGCGTTGAAATCAGGGGCCAGGACACCGGCGGGGAATTCACGGCGTGCGGCCTCCACCGCATCGCGCGCCTCTGACCAAACCTGTTCGATGGTCGCATCATCGAGGGTCTGTAGGAGTTCGATGGAAACGACCGAGACACCAGAACGGGAGACGGAGGTGATCACGTCCACCTCAGGGATCGTGCGCAATTCCTCTTCGATCTCTGCGGTCACCAGTGTTTCAACCCGCGCCGGGTCCGCCCCTGGGAACTGGGTTGTCACTGTTGCAAAGAGGTTGGTGATCGTCGGGTCTTCCTGCCGGCCCAGCGACAGGAAGGATGACATGCCTGCCGAGACCAGGACCAGAAGGATCAGGGCGACAAGGCGGGGCTGGCGAAAGGTCAACGTGCGCATGATCTAGCCTTCGACCGGGTTGGTGGTGACCTTCTGGCCCGGTACGACTCGGTGCGCGCCCGTGCGGATCAGTTGCGCGCCATCGGCGAAGGTGCCGCGGACAAAGGCGCGGTCGGCCTCTGCGTGCAGAAGTTCGACCGCTGCGGCCCGCACCGTGTCGCCGTCCACCACGAGGACGGTCCAGATGCTGCCGGAACCTTCCTGCAAGGCATCAAGCGGCACCCAGACACCTTGGGCCCCGACGTCAGATGCGACAGCAAGGCTGGCGGTCTGGCCAAAGGTGAGCGGCACGTCGGATCCGACAGCGAAAATTGCCGTCCGGGTGCGCGTCACCGGGTCAATGTCGGGGCGGACGCGGTGCAGTGTTGCTGGGTAGGGGGTGCCCTCAATCTCGATGATCGGGGCGTCCAGCGCGTTTGGGTCGATGTCGAGCGGCAAGCCGATGCGCACCTTGGGCGCGGCGGTTTCAATCAGGGTCAGCACGGGCTGACCGGGGCTGAGTGTTTCGGTCACCTCAACCGTTTGTTGTCCCACGCGCCCGTCGAAAGGGGCGACCAGCACTGATTTTTCGCGGTTGATGGACACTGTCAAAAGCCCTGCTTCAATCTCTGCAATGCGCGCCTGCAACTCGTCCCGTGTAGCTATGGCCTGATCCAGCGTTTCCTGGCTGGAGAACCCATCGCCCAGCAGCTCGGTTGCCCGGATCACGCGGGATTCGGCGAAAGCGAGTTGTGCCGCCGTGGCATCACGCGAAGCCCTCAGGCGCTGTTCTTCAGCATCGAGCAGGACCGTGTCCAGCCGAGCCAACACGTCGCCGCGCTTGACCACGGCCCCCTCATCCACTGCCAGTTCGGCAAGGCGACCGCTCAACTCGAACGAAACGGCCGCATCTGCGCCTGCCTCTACCTGGCCCAGAAAGCGGCGCGTCATCGTGTAGCCGTCTGTGTAGCGCAGGGTTTGCACTGCAACCGAGGTGAGGACCGCCGGCGCGGGGGCCGGGACCGCCTCAGCCCTTTGCGCGATGAAATCTGACCCGCCCATCACTGCGCCTGTGGCAATGGCCACGACGCCAAGGGTTGCGGTGGCGGTCAGGGCGCGGCGGAAAATCGAAGGTTTTAGCGTGTTGGACATAACGTCACCTCTCGCAATGTTAGAGATTCTTACATATGTTAGAATTTCTTACTTTTACAAGTGTTACGTTCTTTGGAAGAAACCGGATCATGGAAATCGACGACATGCCCAAGAAAAGAGAAAGCTATCACCACGGTGATCTGCGCGCGCAGCTGATCGAGGCGACGCGACAGTTGGTGGAGGAAAAAGGCCCGGATCTTTTCTCGGTCTCAGAGGCGTGCCGACGCGCCGGCGTGTCCACCGCAGCACCCTATAAGCACTTCAAAGATAAGACAGATATGCTGCGCGCCGTTGCTGCCGAAGGGATGCAACGGCAGTCCGAGCAGATGGTCGCCTGCGTGATTCCACACCCCGAAGGCAGCCGCGCGCGGATCGTCGCATTGGGCCGCAACTACATCGATTTTGCGGCGCAGGAACCCGGCGTGTTCCGGCTCATGTTCACATGGTCAGGTGAAACGGATGAGGACCTTGCGCTGCATGAGTTGGGCGAATCAAAGTTCGAATTTGTGCAGATGGAAGTCGCCAAATGCCACGGCCGCACCGAAATCACCGATCCCGACCGTCAAATCGCCTTCGCCCTGTGGAGCTTTGTGCACGGGCTGTCGTTCCTGAGCATCGACGGGATGCTGGAGAAGGAAAAAATGCCGACGGATCTCGATACGCTGCTGGACCAGATCGCGCAGAGCGTCGTTCCCGCGGCGAGCGCCTAGTCGCTGTCCGGCCATCCATCTTCAAATGTCGCATTGTCAACGCCAAGGTGCGGCGGTGCCCTGTCGTAGCGCACAGGTGTGCGGGACAGGTTGAGCGGATTGCCAAGTAGCCGAAGCGGCCCATCGTCTGACGCCATCTCGACCACCATCTTCCGCGCTATGGCCTGATCTGATGCCAGCGCCTCGGCCACGTTGTGTACGGCTCCCACAGGGACTTTCTGAGCTTCCATTGCCGTCACGACCTCGGCCGTGTTGCGCGTCAGGATCAAGGGGGTGAGGATTGCGAGCAGCGCATCGCGGTTTGCCACGCGGGCCGGATTGGTGGCGTAGTCGGGGTGTGCGCCCAAGTCCGCAATCCCCAAAACCTCACACATCCGGCGGAACTGGCCGTCATTGCCCACCGCAATGATTACATGGCCGTCCCGCGTGGGAAAGACCTGATAGGGGACGATGTTGGGGTGGCCGTTGCCGCGCCGCGCCGGGACCTGACCCCCGAGCAGGTAGTTGGTTCCTTGATTGATCAGCCACGCTATCTGCGTGTCGACAAGCGCGAGGTCAATGTATTGTCCGGCGCCTGTTGCATGACGATGGTTCAGCGCGGCAAGGATCCCAACTGTCGCGTACATCCCGCACATGACGTCAGCGACTGCAACACCAACCTTCATCGGCTCACCCCCCGCCGCGCCCGTCAGTGACATGATCCCGCCATAGCCTTGCGCCATCAGGTCATAGCCGGGTTTGTCCCTGTTCGGTCCCGTCTGGCCAAAGCCCGAGATTGCGCAATAGATCAGGCCCGGGTTGTCGGTGGAGAGCTGTTCATAGCCCAGACCATATTTCGCTGCCGTGCCCGGTTTAAAATTCTCGATCACTACATCTGCGTCGCGGGCCAGGTTTTGCAGTTGGGCTTGTCCTGCTTCGCTGCGGATGTCGACGGTGATGGCATGCTTATTGCGGTTGGTGGCCATGAAATAGGCGCTGAGATCTGTGTCCTGACCGTCCGCATCCTTGACATAAGGCGGCCCCCACTGGCGGGTGTCATCACCGCCGTCGGGGTTTTCCAACTTCACGACCGTCGCCCCCAGATCACCGAGCAGCTGGGTGCAAGTCGGCCCGGCGAGGACGCGCGTCAGATCGAGGACGCGCAGGCCCGAGAGGGCGGTTCTCTTGTCATCGGTTACCATGGCTATGGCTCCCTGCTTTGGCGGCCAAGGGCAAGCCCTGTCAGAAGGGCACAAAAAAGCCCGGTCAGGACGACCTGACCGGGCTGATCTCTTGTTCAGTGCGCTACTATTACTCGCGGTTGCCCAGCAGTTGCAGCAGGAAGATGAACATGTTGATAAAGTCGAGGTAGAGGTTCAGCGCGCCCATGATGGCGGCCTTGCCCAACCACTCCTGATCGCCATGTGCCGCATGTGCGATGTAGTCGTTCTTGATCTTCTGCGTGTCATAAGCTGTCAGACCAGCGAAGATCAGCACACCAAGGATCGAGATCGCGAACATGATTGCAGGGGACTGCAGGAAGATGTTGACGATCATCGCGACCACAAGGCCGATCACACCCATGATCAGGAAGCTGCCCAAACCGGAGATGTCTTTCTTCGTGGTGTAGCCGTAAAGGCTGAGACCAGCGAAGGCGATCGAGCTGATCAGGAACACTTGCGCGATCGAAAAGCCGGTGAAGGCGACGAAGATCCACGCCAGCGACAGACCCATCACGGCGGCAAAGACGTAGAAGAACGTCTGCGCGCCAGCGGCGGACAGGCGGTTGATTGCGGCGCCAAAGCCAAAGACCATGGCAAGCGGTGCGAACATGATGATCCAGCCAAGGATGTTTGGCTGCAGCGTGAATGGATCACGGAACATGCCCAGCAGCTGCGGGGATGTGCCAACCGCCCATGCTACCGCGAATGTAATCAGCATGCCTACGGACATCGTGCCGTAGACTTTGTTCATGTGGGCGCGCAGGCCCTCATCAATCTCGGCCGCGCGAGCCCCGCCGACCGACCGTATTAGTTGCTCTTGCGCCATTATTGGCCCTCCAAATAAAACAGCGGTGCCGACTTGCGGCTCCTCACTGGTCGATATTGTCAGGATAGGGCATGATTTCAAGGCCAATTGCGAAAGATCGCCGTGCTTCATGCGCCACCGTGCCGGATTGTCGCAGGCGCATGAAGCAAGGGTCTAGTGGCGCCAATACTCGGGGATGTCCCAAGGGGTTTTGCGCGCTTCGGCATCAGCCTGTTCGCGGGTCACGCCGATGTCCTTGAGCCTGTGATCGTCAAGCTCGGACAGAGCGTGCCGTTGGCGCTGCAAAGATACCATCGCCCATAGTCGCTGACCGAAGCCGGGCTTTGCACCACTGCGCTTTGCCCGGGCCATACCATGCTGAATAGAGTGTGCCATGTCATATCCTTTCGTGATGTTATCTGCGTCTTTTATTCCGATGCTTGATATATGGGCTGTGAGGTGCCATAAGGAAAACGAATATTTTTGATTTGATATATCAGGAAACGTGATATGTTGCGCAACCTTGATCTAACTGCATTGCGGTCGTTTGTTGCCGTGGCTGATGCAGGCGGCGTCACGCGTGCTGCCGGGCTGCTTAATCTGACCCAATCCGCTGTTTCCATGCAGTTGAAGCGGTTGGAAGAGTCCCTCAACGTCACGCTGCTGGACCGGTCGGCACGCACCATCGGGCTGACCCCATCGGGTGAGCTGCTCTTGGGCTACGCCCGCCGGATGCTGCAAACCAATGACGAAATCCTGCAAAGGCTGACCGCGACAGAGTTTGAGGGCGAGATCAAGCTGGGTGTGCCGCATGACATTATCTACCCCGCCATCCCACAAGTCCTGAAACAGTTCGCGCTCGACTTTCCGCGCATGCAGGTGCGTCTGATCTCCGCCCCCACGCGCCGCCTCTTGTCGATGTTCGGCAAGGGCGAAGTGGATGTGATCCTGACGACCGAGGCTGACTGCGGTCCCGGTGGACAGGTAATCGTTGCCCTGCCGCTCTTATGGATCGGGGCCATCGGTGGGGCGGCATGGCGCAAAACGCCGCTGCCAGTGGCCTTTTGCAGCAACTGTATCTTCCGCAGCGGTGTCCTGCAGGCCCTGAACAACAGCGGGATTGATTGGCACATGGCGGTCGATTCGGAACTCGACAACGCGGTGGAGGCTGCGGTGAGTGCCGATTTGGCCCTGCATGTTGCGCTGGAAGGCATGTTGCCGCCGCAGACAGAGGTTATCGCCCACGGCGGTCAATTGCCCGCGTTGGACCCCCAAAACATCAACCTCTACATGCAGAGGCCGGATGATCCGGTCTGCCAGGCGATGGTCGAGATTATCCGCCGCGCTTACGCGCTTCCCTCACCGAAACCGCAGCTCGTCACGGCGTGATCACGACCTTGCCGGTGGATTTCCGGCTGCGCAGAAGCTCGAACGCTTCTGCGGCCTGATCAAGGGGCACAACATTGCTGACATGCGGTTTCAAACGCCCGTCAGTGAACCATGCCATCAGTTCGGCCAGACTGTCGCTGAGGGCATCCGCGTTGAACTTCAGGTAGCCGCCCCAATAGAAGCCGATCACCGTGATGTTCTTTACAAGAAGGATGTTTCCGGGGATCTGCGGCACATCTCCACTGGCAAAACCGATGACGATCACACGCGCCTCGCGATTACAGGCGCGCAGGGCGGCGGTGAAGGCGTCACCCCCCACGGGATCATAGACAACATCGGCCCCGCCAAGTGACTTGACGACGGCGGTGATATCCTCGGTCGTGCTGTCAATCAGATGATCGGCCCCGGCAGCCTTGGCCACGGCGAGCTTGTCTGCCCCGCGCGCCACGGCGATGACGCGCGCCCCCATCGCCTTGCCAACCTCGACCGCGGTAAGGCCAACGCCACCCGCCGCACCCAGCACCAGAAGCGTCTCACCTGCCTGCAGGTTTGCGCGCCGGGTCAGGACCAGATGCGACGTGCCATAGGCGACCATGAAACCGGCGGCGACGGTGCTATCCATTTCTTCTGGTACAGGACGGCAGAGTGCGGCGGGAAACACACCCTTTTCGGCTAGACCACCTTGGCCACCAAAAACGGCGACCCGAGTGCCGATTGCGGGTTCGGTCACGCCCTCGCCTTGCGCAGTCACTGTGCCGCAGACTTCCATTCCCAGCGTGAAGGGCGGGGTTGGTGTGTCCTGATAGGTGCCCTTGGCCATCAGCAAATCGGCAAAGTTCAGCCCACAGGCCGCGATGTCGATCAAGACTTCACTGGGTCCGGGCGATGGTGCGGCGATGTCCTGCAGCGTTGGTTGGGATGAAAAGTCTGTGGTCTGGTAGGCGCGCATCCGCTTCGAATCTCCGGTTTTTTGCTGTGATGCGGTCTAGCACTTTAGGGCAGGACAGACAGGAAATGCTGCAAATCCTTGCAGGTTTTCGCAATCTGGCCGCTGATACCTGTCTTTAAGTAGAGGACAAAGCCTGCAACCGTTGCGTGTTTTGTGCTATTGTCCAAGTAAGGGGCCACAAAGCGCGGATGCGGTCCCCGTACGGTTGGACGGCACCTGCATGTCAGCGTCATCACCCGAAACCCGGGCGAGACGCGATCAGTAAGAGGTAGGAAATGAAACATCCGGTAGACGTTCACGTTGGTAAGCGCATTCGCCACCGGCGTTGGATGAATGGCACAACGCAACAACAATTGGCCGAGGCTGTTGGGATCAAGTTCCAGCAGATTCAGAAATACGAAACCGGGATGAACCGGGTCAGCGCCTCCCGGCTTTGGGACATTGCCAATGTGCTGAAAGTAGATGTTTCCTTCTTCTTCGAAGGGATGACGAGCCAACCTAAGGGCGAAGCTGGCGGCAATGATATGCCAAGCGACATCCTGACCGACAAAGAGGCGCTTGAACTCTTGCGGTCCTACTACGCGATCCCCGAAAACCAGCGCCGCCGCCTGTTCGATCTGGCGCGGGTGCTCAGCGAGGCCGCTTAGCCCACGACTTGACCAGCTTAGTCCTGTCGCGCTACGGCAAAGGCCAGCGGGGCGCGGGCGAGGGTGTGACAGCATGACAGCCGACGAATCAACCCATGCGGATCTGATCCGCGTGGCCCATCTTCTGGCGGATGCCGCCCGTCCCAAGACATTGGAACATTTTCGCAGCACAAACCTGTCTGCCGCCGACAAGGGCGGCGGCAGCTTTGATCCTGTCACCGTTGCGGACCGCGCAGCAGAAGAAGCAATGCGCGCTGTTCTGGCGGCAGAGCGTCCGGATGACGCGATCCTTGGCGAAGAATTCGGTGCCAAGGATGGGCAAAGTGGCCTGACATGGGTGCTCGACCCGATTGATGGCACCCGCGGCTATATCAGCGGGACACCCACATGGGGCGTGCTGATCTCTGTCGCGGATGCGGATGGCCCGTTTTTTGGCATCATCGACCAGCCCTATATTCAGGAACGCTTTGTCGGCGGCCTCGGCCAAGCCGAGGTCACGGGGCCGATGGGGACGCGCACGCTTTCGACCCATAGCCCGCGCGACCTGTCAGAGGCGACCGTCCTGACGACATTTCCAGAGGTGGGCACGCCCGCGGAAGGGGCGGCTTTCCACGCCGTCGCCGGGCGTGCCCGGCTCACCCGGTACGGGATGGATTGCTACGGCTATGCGCTTCTGGCGTCGGGCCAGGTTGACCTTGTGATCGAGGCTGGGTTGCAGGCCTATGATATTCAGGCACCGATTGCAGTGGTCGAAGCTGCCGGTGGCCTTGTCACCGACTGGTCGGGTGGGCCGGCCCACCAAGGCGGACGGGCGATTGCCGCCGCAAACCCGGCGATCCATGCTCAGGCCCTGACCATCTTGAAAGAGCTTCCTCGTGGCTGAAATACTGCTGCGACAGGCCGATGCTGTTGTCACGATGGACGACGACCGCAGGGTGCTGAATGGTGCGGACATCCTGATCCGAAACGGGGTCATCGTTGATGTGGGGCAGGACCTCCTCGCGCCAGAGGCGGATGTTGTCCACGCTGCGGGCCGGATCATCACCCCCGGTTTGATCAACACCCACCACCACCTTTACCAGACCCTGACCCGTGCCGTACCCGGGGCGCAGGATGCGCTTCTCTTTGGGTGGTTGCAGCGACTCTACCCGATCTGGGCGCGCTTCGGCCCGGAAGAGATCTTCGTCTCGGCCCAGATCGGACTGGCGGAACTGGCGCTTTCGGGCTGCACGCTGACGTCCGATCACCTCTATCTCTACCCCAACGGCGCGCGGCTTGATGACACCATCGCGGCAGCCAGCGAAGTTGGCCTGCGCTTTCACCCCACGCGCGGCGCGATGAGCATCGGGGAAAGCGACGGGGGGCTGCCGCCGGATGCGCTGGTGGAAAAGGAAGAGGCGATTTTGCAGGACTGCATCCGCGTGGTTGATGCCTTCCACGACCCTGCGCCCGGTGCGATGGTCCGTGTCGGCATCGCCCCTTGCAGCCCATTTTCGGTCAGCCGCGATCTGATGCGCGAGGCCGCTGTCCTGGCCCGCGACAAGGGTGTGATGCTGCATACGCATCTTGCCGAGAATGATGAGGACGTCGCCTATTCGCTGGAGACGTTCGGATGCCGCCCGGGCCAATACGCCGAGGATCTGGGCTGGACCGGCGATGATGTCTGGCACGCCCATTGTGTGAAGCTTGACGGGGCAGAGATCGATCTTTTCGCCCGTACCCGCACAGGCGTCGCCCATTGCCCCTGTTCCAATTGCCGCCTTGGCTCTGGCATCGCACCGGTGCGCGCGATGCGGGACGCGGGCGTGCCTGTGGGGCTGGGCGTTGACGGATCGGCCAGCAATGACGTCGGCAACCTGGCGGCAGAGGCGCGACAGGCCATGCTCTTGCAGCGCGTGGCAAACGGCGCAGACGCCATGGCCGCATCAGAAGCGCTAGAGATCGCAACCTGTGGCGGCGCGGCGGTCCTGGGCCGCGATGATTGCGGGCAGATCGCGGTCGGGATGCGGGCGGATCTGGCACTTTGGCGCGCGGATGCTGTGGAAAACGCGGGGTCTTGGGACCCCGCTGCGCTGCTTCTTGCAGGGCCCGGAAAGGTCGATGCGCTCTATGTCGAAGGGCGCCAGATCGTTCGTGACGGCCAGCTTTGCACTGTCGATCTGCCCCGCCTGATCACCCATCAGAACCGGCTTGCGCAAAGATTGGCCGAGGCTGTTTGACTGCCTCACTTTCACCATGTTTACCGCGTCTATCGTTTTGCCAAACGGGATGACGGAAGGAATGAGAATGCGGAAATACCTGAGCTTACTGGCCCTGATCGGCCTCAGCGCTTGTATTGTTGTGCCGGTCCCTGTGGGCGTCATCACACCGACGACAGAGCCTGCAACCCGTGCCGCCGTCACCCCGGCGATGAGCACTGCAAGCTTCACCAGCCAGATCAACGCCTACCGCAGCCAGCAAGGCCGTGCACCACTGCGTCAGAGCGCCGAACTGACACGCGCGGCAGAGGCGCATGCCCGCGACATGGCGCAACGCGGCTATTTCTCACATCGATCGGAGGGCGGGCCCAACGGCGTCACCTTCATGCAGCGGTCGCGTGCAGCCGGGTGCAACATGCGCTCAGGCGCCGAGAACATTGCGACCGGGCAAACGTCAGAGGCGCAGGTGATCGCCGCATGGGCCGACTCAGCCGGTCACCGGCGCAACATGCTGGGTTCAGGCTACCGCGAATATGGGTTGGGCCGCGTGGGCAACATCTGGGTCCTGAAACTGGCCGCCGCCTGTTGATTACACAGGCTGGCCCGCCACCCATACATCTTTGATCGCGCGATCATCCCCCATCATGATGGTAGGAGGTGCACGAAGAGGCCTATTTCCTTTGGAAATAAGGTGTTTTAGTAGGTACCAGATTTTGGCCGTGGCAACATGGTGGCAACATAAATTGGCGTGGTTGGCGCACTCACTGACACGACAAAAGGGGTTTAGGGGACCATTCAGTGTTTGGTTTGTCTTCTCCCCTGTACCGCTTAGTCGCAGGGGGCGAACCCCCACTTAACCACGATATGTGGCTCGAACTTTTTTCGCGCCTCCTAGTAAGGCATTGAAATCATTTAGAACTAGTTTGTTATGCGCAGCCTCCCAATCTGGTAGATTATCAGAAGCAGCGGGCCAAGGCCCAACACAGCTGTGAAGTAAGCACGGGCGGTCTCAACTATCTCGCAGTTGGTAGAGACCCTTTCCCTCAGCAGAGTGAGGTGATCCCTGTGTGAAGGAGCGCCGAGAGGCCGCTGCGAGCGGCTGGGGTAAGAGCCACGCGCGGTGAAGCGCACAGAGGCCAATTTCCACACAACGTAACGCTGGCCATGCGAGGTCACTGCGCGCTTTCACGTCATCAGACGTAGTTGGTGTGCGCTCTCGTTGGTTGGCAAGGAAACTGGAGAGCCTCATGTCGATACCTACCGACGACACCCTCTTGGCGTTCGTAAACGCCCTGCCTGCTGAACTTCGCACGGATCGGCAGACACTTCGCGACATCCACAGGAACCATGCCGCGATGAACCCGGACCACTATATGGGTCCGATGACCAGCGCCGAAGTTGCTGACCTGCTTGGCATCACCCCGAACGCGCTGAAGACAATGCGCTGTCGGCGGGGTGGGCCGCCGGGTTGGGTTAATATTCCCGGACTTGGCTGGCGGTATCGGTCTCGTTTGGAAGTCTACAACTGGTTGCAAGACCAGATGTCGGGGGCTGCATGAGCTCGCCCAGTGCAGGACGTGTTCGACCGGCTAGCGAGATCGATGAAGCGCATCGTACGCTCTGCAATGAGCGGCGGGGCTGGGGTCATTCTGATCATGTCAGAGACCGCTACCTCCCAGCGCAGGGTTACAGCGCGACTGCTGTCCTGCCTGCGCGCGTTACCTCGCACGGTGAGGGCCTGATGGACCTCGTTGTACCGGCGACCGAAAGGCGCGGCATGGGCGGCTTTGGCGGCTTCGTCGATGGTGGATGGCTGACATCCCAGACCACAGCGGTCAGAGGCGTAATGGCGATCCTGATCGACTTCCCGCGCAGCACAGCTGAGGCGCTTCTTGATGCCTTCACGCGGCTTCCCGACCTTGGCGACAAGATCGCCCGGATGCAGTTGGGGGTTATCGGCTACGGTCAGCTCATGCTGCTCGCAGCTGGCGGTGATCTTTCGGAGCGGGTGGACAGCGCGGAATGGATATCGCCCCACCTAGATCAGAATTGTGCGGTGGACAACGTCGGGCGGCTCGTCTTCTACGGGCGAGATGACCTGATCCCTGTCGACGGGCCGAGCATCTACAACGTCACCACTACCGAACGGCAGACTGCGGCAGGCACCTTCGCCAGAACGCGTGTTGACCCTTGCAACCCGATCGAGTGGATCACGGACGGACCGCTCAACGCGCCGCGCGATGCGGGACCGCTGCTGAACGTGGCCGACGTCCAGACGATCATTGATCGCGCGCACGGCTATCTGGAGGCCGAGGGGTGGCAGAGCCTCAGAGGCAGTCGGAAAGCCTACACTCTCGCCGGTGAGCCCGATGGTGAGCGCGGAGATGTGCTCGATGATGGACGGATAGTCATTGAAGTCACCGAGCGCGGCAAGAGATGGCGCGCTGCTTACGATCCCCAGACAGATTTCACGCACCTGCCGCGACAGGCAGGTGTCATACCGTCCGCTGCTGAGTTGCGGGCCGACATGCTCGCAAGACACTGGCGACCAAGACGACAAACCAAACTGCGGCAGCCCGTGACCCCAAAAACCAAGAAGGAACAACAACAATGACTGAGCAAGAGACTGACACCGTGACGGGTTTTGATGACCTAAAGGGCTGGACGATCGACCAGCACTGCGGAGAGCAGACGCGGATGGCCGGTGACGAGGAGGAGGCCTACGCGCTGCTTGACGGGTATAGAGACAACTTGCTGCGCCGCTACGCGCTCGACCTCTCGCCGGGCAGCTACGGCGAAGTCTACGATATGTTGCTCGATACCAACATTTCGCTCAAGCTCCTCGAGCTTGAGTATGAGCACAACGCGGTGAAGTGGGAAGGCGCGCGCGGTGCGATCCACCACGTCAATCCGATGAAGGCGTGGCGCAAAGCAGCCAACAAAACGGTAATCAACCGTTTAGAGATGATGCCCGGCGAACCCGCACGATTGATCGAGAAACGGGGCGCGTTCGTCTACAACACTTGGCAAGAACCAGACTTCGAAGGCGTTATCCCGGACGACCCCACCATTGCTGAGGCAGGGGAACTATTCGAGACATTTCTGGCGCATCTGGTTCCTGATAAACGGGAGCGGGACCATCTACGGCACTGGGTTGCGCGGAAGGTGCAGCACCCCGAGGAACGTGGCATCGCGATGGTCCACGTGACTGAGACCAGAGGAACCGGACGCAACGCATTTGTCGATTTGATAGGCAAGATGTTGGGCGCGAACACAGTATTGCAGGGTTCGTCGAAAGACATCTACGGGACCTCCGCATCGTCGAACTACCGAGATTATCGCGGCGTGCTGCTATTCTCGGTGCCTGAAGCAATTTGCACCGGAAATGACAGGGGCCGTGGCGAGGCAGAAGCGCGTGAGCTTATTTCGGACAGCACTGCGCCCATCCCGCACAATCCGAAGGGCCAGCATCAGGTCATGGCACCTGTTTACTTCTCAA
Source organism: Pseudomonadota bacterium (assembly GCA_039821425.1). Classification (GTDB taxonomy): domain Bacteria; phylum Pseudomonadota; class Alphaproteobacteria; order Rhodobacterales; family Rhodobacteraceae; genus Yoonia. The sequence goes on along the minus strand of JBCBOD010000033.1, from coordinate 14,177 downwards.
CCTTTATTGCATCGAACGACCCAAACCGCGCAATCGCACTAGACCGCGCCGAACGGCGCTTCTGCATTCTGTCAGGGCCGGACCGTAAATTGATCCATGCACCCGAAGCGTACAATGCGATCAAGGCGCTCGACCCGAGGGCAAACGTCGGTACTCCAGAGGCGCGGCGCGGTCTCGAGTTGCAGGCGGGTCTGTACGAATACCTCTGGTCACTTGAGACATGCGGTGATCGGTTCAAAGAGATGATCGATACAAAGGCACGGCGCGACATGGTCGATGGTGGCCTTGGGCCTGTTGATCGCGCATTGCGGGACGTCCTTGAGAATATCTGTGAAGACAAGGATGGGCTCCTGCTGGACTGGGTCGTATCGGCTGTGAAACGGGAATACGAAGGTAAGCCGCCAAACAATCTGAAGCGGATCATTGAGGAGGCGCTGACAAGCCAAGTCGCCCTCCCGGATGGATCGGTGACACGTGGCGTGGAAGGATGGGCTTTGCTTCCTCGTCAAACAAAGGTCATGCCGCCGCCGGGCTCCAAGTTCGAAAAGAAGAAAGGTTTCGGTCCAATGAACTCTGAAGACCCCGAGGGGGTCTGGCGGATCACAGGTTTGGTCGTCCGTGAGCGATACGCTGAAACCTACGAAGGCGTGCCAGAAGATCGCGGAGCAATCGTGTCTGAGATCGATGGTATGACATGCGGAAAGGGCGGCAGAGCTGGTCTGAAGGCGATTGCGGGTGGCCGCAAATGACCGTGCATTCTTGTACATATGCGCTTTCTGAGGACGCCGTTTTGGGCTGTTTCGAGGGCCGAATTTGGCGGTGTATCTCGGTGCACGAGCTGGCGATTTGGCATGTTAGCGGGAGTGTTTTTCGAGGCGTTCGCGGTCTCATAAAAAATGAGACCGTGTGGGTTATTTGGGGGTCGGTCTCAAGACCGGAGGTCAAAATCCGCCTCTTTCAGGTGGTACCAGCTTTTTGCTCGTTGTGGCGAGTTGGGCGCGGGGGTGGGCAATTCGGCGATTGGTCTCGCTTTCGAGGGGGGTCGGTCTCATCCGGGTCTCAATCCGGTCTCAGCTGGAAGCCCTTAAAAATAAAGAGGTCTCATAAGACTAACACTATTGGAGAAATAAGAGATGAAATAATACGCATGTACGATAGTACACGGTGCTGTGTAAGCGTTCTATATAGCTTTTGGGAAAAGGGTGAGACCAGTGAGACCTGTGAGACAGCGCCCGGTTTCGCTCCCGTCCACAGCCGCCAAGTACCAGCCCCGAAACAGCCCCGAAAATGATGGTACCTGCGCCCCCCGCCAACTACCGCCCGGCCACGTTGATCGAACGCCACAGAGACGTGTCTGAGAATGCACTTGCCCATAACCACCGATTGGGATGGCTCCTGCAGCTCGTTGATCGGCACGGCCTGATCCCGGTCCCCGACGCGCCACCGCACCTCCGCGCTGCACTCGTCCTGCAGTTGCTGCCCGATCTGTTCGACGACCTCGACCAAGCAGCGCGCTACACCGCCAACATCGACGATGCCGAACTGGCACTCGGTCTGCTTGGCTCCGACGCGACACCCGACAGCCTGACGCTCGACACTGGCGAGTTGATGACCGTGATCCGCGCCGCAGAGGCTACCGGCAGCTCATGAATGTTGCCAAGTATGTTGCCACAAGCCTGCCCGCTGAGGCCGCCGTTCTGTAACGCTCTGTAACCCCAAAACAAAAATCTTTTGCCTAATCTCCTACATTGCGACGTTTGAGATCAGGTCGAGCCCCCGTGGTGCGTATTGTCTTTGGCAGACACAACGCAGGAGGAACGACCAAATGCCCCAATGGACTGACAAACAGAGAATTGCCGACGCCAAGCGCGATCTGATCGATGCCGAGTGCCACGTTACGTTCGCCCCGGGTGAGCTGGATCGCATCGGTGCCAAGCACGGCATTAAACGCGAGCTGATGAAGAGCATCGCCTACGGACGTTCGCATGAGAACGTCGCGCCCACTGCACCACTTGAAGGATGAACCCGATGACAGACCTGAAGAAGAACGAACTCCCTAACCCGACACTGGTCAAGCATTTGCTCGACCTTGACGAAGGAACGGACGTCGTCTGGAAGGAGACCCGTCGCAAGGCCTCCGTGCCGGGGATTTTCGCGACGCCCGACCAGACGCTCATCGGCTTCTACGCAATCGACACGGCTGATGTGGCCTACCTGCTGAAGCATGGCGAATGGCCTGAGGGCGCAGATAGCCGCCCCGAGCCGCACATCCATCGAGCGTACTTCGACATGCAGTGGACGCTCATGGATCGAAACGCCGCCCGGATGGAGCTGCGGGAAGCACGCAAGGCCCGCCTGCGCGAGGACGAGGCTGCCTGACCAATGACCAAGACGCGCGCAGCTAAGCTCAACGCAGCCGACAGGGACGCGATCCGAAGTGCCGGTACCGTGCAGTTCCTGCTCGACGTGGTGGCCGGGAAACCCCAGCCTCTGCGCGATGCGGCTGGGCGTATCGTGGATTGGACCGACCCGCCTGAGCTGCCGCTGCGCGTCTCAACTGCCGCATCGTTGGTTCGCAAAGTCTTACCGGACTTGGCCGCCCAGAGCATCGACCTTCAGACCTCCGGTGAAGGGGTCCTCCGCCTCGTCTTGTCGGACGGACTGACCCCGCCCGGGATGAAACAGATCGAAGAAACCGAAACAACAGAATTGATCGAAGGCACTCAGTCTCCTGTGCCAACGATCGACGCGCGCGATGGTGATAGGCTCTCCACCTCATCAGATGCCGTCACGCGTGGCGACCTCGACGGCGGCGGCCCACAAATAGGTCCTGCTGCCGCCGTCGAGGCACCAACAACCACCGAGACAGCGCCTGACAACGCCTCAGACGACCCTGACGCACGTACAGCGCCTGACACGGCCACAGAGGCTCCCACGACCCCTGACTGCGCCACAGACGAAGCTGAGCCGCCGGTTAGGCAGCGCCGCCGACGCAAGAGGAGCCGCAGGCAATGACCGAGCTGAATTTTGCATACGCGCCCCGCGAATGGGCCAAACCTCTCCACGCGCGGTTGGGCCAGCCGTCGACCCGTGCGATCGTCGCGATCCTTCACCGTCGTGCCGGAAAGTCGTACTTCGGCGCGGCATCGATCATTCTTGGCGCGCTTTCACGGGCAGGTTCGTACGGGATCATCGGTCCCCACCGAGCGACAATGAAGGCTATCTTCTGGCCGCTGTTGCGAGAGATGCTCCAAGGCATCCCGAACGTCGACATCCGTGTCGGTGATTTGACGGTCACGGTGCCGGTCCTCGACGGCTCAGGCCGGACCTCGACGATCTCTATCCACAGTGCGGGCGACGACAACCAAGGCTCAAACATTCGCGGCCTGAAGTTTCACGGCATCTTCGTCGACGAAGTCGGCAACATCGGCAGTGACGCCCTTTGGGGTGAAATCTGGCCGACGCAATCCGGCCTTGAGAACCCTTGGGCCATCTTTGCCGGGACGCCGCGCGGCTATGACGCCCTTGCTGACTTGTTCCGGTCCTGCGACGCCCGACCCGGATGGTCCGGCATCCAGCTTGGCGTCTACGACACCAACATCTTCAGCGCCGAAGAGATCGAGACGACCCGCGAGGCAATGCCCCGTGAACAGTTCGAGCGAGAAATGCTCGTGCGCCTCGACGTTGGTACCTCAAATCAGCTCATCAAGATCGAGCATGTACAGGCGTGCATGGCGAGGTCGCTCTCTCAGGCCGACCACCTTGATTTAAAGGCTTCTCAGCCGCTCGTCTGCGGCGTGGATGTGGGTCGTCTAAATGACGCCTCCGTCATTGTCCTCCGCCGTGGCCATGCAGTGATCGACATCGTACGCGTTCCAAGCCCGTGCGAAACGCAAGAGTTGGCATTTCGGGTACTCAATATCTGCCGCCAGAACGACGTAGACCTCCTGACTGTGGACGCGGGCGCAATGGGCATCGCCGTCTGTGACGTCATGCGGCAGATCGGACTATTCCCGGTGCCGGTGAACTTTGGCAGCCGCCCCGACGATCCTGAGCGCTACGCCAACAAGCGAGCTGAGGTTTACGACCGGATGCGCGCGTGGACCGAGAAGGCTTCGAGCATCCTGCCCAAGGACCTGCGCCTCCAGAAAGAACTGTCCGCGACGCGCTTCAAGCTGTCATCGACAAACAAACTGCAGCTCGAGAGCAAGGCCGACATAAAATCGCGGCTCGGCACCAGCCCAGATGCCGCCGACGCAATCGCTCTGACCTTCGCCGTCTCCGAGAGCGTCGCGCCGTCCCTTGCCCAAAGGGCACTCGATGTCCTACGCGACCGAGACTTCACGCGCGGGGCGGACGGGAGCCGATATAGCTCTGTGAACAAATTCCCAAACCGCGAAATCGACCCGTACGACGACACCCACCGCGAAGTCTTCGACCCGTTCGACGACAGCGGCCCGACCTATCACGGCTACGATACAGCTACGCCCATACCGAACTGGTGAGAAAGGAAACAACAATGCTCGACGACCTATGGAACGGAATACAGCGGCGGGTGGATCGCTCCCAGATCGAGAGTGTTCTCGACCCTTTCCGTGGCAACTACGGCCACAAACCGAAACCCGCCCAGCCGCGCAAGATGACCGGCCTCGACCAAGCCCAACGTGCGGCCATAAAGAAAATCGAGACCGCCAAGATGCGCCGTGTGATCGCCGCGCAAGACCCCGACGCCGCGCGCCTAGCCGCACGGTACCGAACAACACCAGCCGCGCGATAGGCGGCCAACGGTAGGGATACAGAAATGACAGGGAAATGGGACACCAAACCGTTCACAGCCGACGCGCCGCGTTTCGGCCCGGAAAGGAAGATCAATCACGTCGAGATCGAGCGCGATGCCGATGCGAACAGGATGTACTCCTCGACCACGCCTGAAACGAAGGACGGCGACAAGGCGATGCCGAGGACGGGCCTCGATCAGGCCGAGATCAATGCGCAGCAAAGATATGCGGGCCGCCGCGCCCAACGCGAGATTGCCGCCAACGATCCAGAGCAAGACCTGTTGGCCGAGCGATACGGCAACACGACGCCGAAGCCGAAGCCGCCTCAGGGACAAAAGGGATGGCGCACAACGAAAGGGATTGGCTAAGCCACACCACCCACGAAGACGTGGATTGCGGCGACGGTAGCCCGCCGCGAGAGACCGATCTGGGCTGACCGGCGGGGACACACCTCGCCGGTCAATAAAACCAACAACGAGCAGCAGGAAAGACACCATGAATACCGCAAAAGATACATCGTACGATGAACAAGCAGCGCCGCCGAATGGCCCATCTCGGATGGAGTTGTTCGACGCAGCCGTCGACTTCGCCTTGGTTGCCGAGCGGCGTTACCAAGAGCGCCTTGATGACGATGAGCACCTGACTGAGTTCCACCTGAGAACGGCCACGCAAACTGTCGTGACGGTGGCGATGTCAGCGCTGGAGGACGACCAAGGCCCGATCGGGCAGGCGTTGGGCATGCTGCTGAAGAACCGCGAAGCCATCGCACACATACCGCGCTGCGAGCCGGAGTACCGGGAACTCACGAGCGAGGCGTATGAGCTGCGCCAGCTGATCTGGCGGCTTATCAAAGAGGAATACTGCGAGCCTGCGGCGGCATAGCCTGCCGCCCGAACACACACATCCCGACGTAGCGTCGCCGATGATTTGACGCGTTGCGGATTGCAGGTGTTCCTGTAATGTTCTCTTCGGCAGCAAGTTTGAAGAGTGTGCATGGTTCGTCGGTCCAGCCCCCAGAAGAGAATTGATGAACTCGCGTTCCCGGTGCAGGTGAAATTCGCCATCCCGGAGCGCGGCCTTGGCGTGCGGCTCGACGCCATCCATGCATGGCTGCGCACTGAGATCGGCCCGGGCTACTACGCGGTCTACAACTCGCGCGGGCTCGCGGTTGACGCGCTGGGCGTCTACCTGCGCGACGTAGAGAACGCCCGCGCCCTGATCGCCGCCTTCCCCGACCTGATACTTGCTGACGGCACCGAAAGCCGCGCGTATACTTCGCCTATCCAACAAGGTGCGTGGCAGAGTGAAGAGTTACTAGGCGTGTGTAATCTGTATTCGATGACCAAGTCGCAAGACGCGATCCGACAGCTCTTTGACGGGCTGGAGGATCGGATCGGCAACCTGCCTCCTCTGCCGAACATCTACCCCGACTACCAAGCGCCGGTCCTGACCTTGCAGAACGGGGACCCCGTGCTCTCGATGATGCGATGGGGCATGCCGTCCCCCGCGTTCGCCCTGAAGGGCAAGAAGACCGACCGAGGCGTTACGAATGTCCGCAACACGAAGTCCCCACACTGGCGCAGATGGCTGGGCGTCGGCAACCGGTGCGTGGTGCCGTTTACCGCGTTCTCAGAGCCGTACAGCCGCCCGGGGAGGCCGTCCGAGCCTGTCTGGTTCGCGCTGGGCGAGGACCAGCCTCTGGCCTTCTTTGCGGGCATCTGGACCGAGTGGACGTCCGTTCGAAAGCTGAAAGATGGGGAGACGACCGATAACCTGTTCGGCTTCCTGACGACCGAGGCGAACGCGGAGGTCGGGGCTGTCCATCCGAAGGCCATGCCGGTCATCCTGACGACGATGGCCGAGGTCGATGTCTGGCTGGGTGCTGAGACGGCGGAGGCGCTGGCGCTGCAACAGCCATTGCTCGATAGCCGGTTGCAAGCACTGATGTGACTACCGAAGCGTATCCAAAGGCTAGCTCCGCATGTGAACTAGCGCGCGCAAAAGTACTGGCCGGTTCAGCTTCAACCTACCCTCATCGGTTAGAAGCGCTAAGGTCCATTGCGACAGTTTAGAGAAAGGAATTTCAGCCGCGGGTATGAGTAGAATTTGCGAAGCTGCTTCCTCAAGTTCGTTGTCGTCAAATAGAGCATCGACTACTGCGACACGCTGCAAGGAACTGAGATCGAGTTCCTTTAAGGTCATGGCTAGCGAACCTGCATCTTCTGGCAGAGTTGCTCGTAGCACCTCCAAAAAAGCGACTAGGCTAGCGACTTCTTTGCTGTCCAATGTAGGGCCGCTCCCAGCAATTACGTCCAATACTCCTGCTGCCTCAATCACATCGCCAATGAAGAAATCCAGAACAACTTGACGTACTGCTAGGTCTGGGTGTGTTAATAACTCCTCAGCGGCGTCGAGATAAGCCTGCCCTGCCACCAAGGCCACCGGGATGTCGGAACGAGCAGGTAATGTGAGCGGCAAGATGACCAAACTAACTAATTGGCTGTCTTCACCTTCAACTTCATCTTCTTCATTCGCAAAAAAGTCCTTCTGGCTCCCATAGCGAAGAAGCCCGAATGACGCCGCAGCTGAACGCTGGGACTGGGTACTTGGACTGTCTGGAATAACTGCGATACTTGGTGGAACCTCATATTCTAGGAGGCTCCGCTGCAAAGGGGTGACTCTAAACTGGTCAACGCCATCGAGTATTTCAGCTCCGTATATTTCGAGTAGGGTCGTTCTCAAAATCGATCGGCTATTCGGATCGCAAAGAGACTGTATTCTTGCCAGAGATATGAGCAAACCGGAATTCTCCCAGAGTTTTCTCCTATCAACAGTCTCTCTTTCGATCTGACGTATATCTCCCCAAACCCGGCACAGTGTATCTTTCGCATCTGATATGTACTCCTCACTCCAATACGAAGAAGCTCCTGTCGCATCGGAAATAGGCCTATTTCTGCGCATGGCTTCCCAATCGACGAGTTGTAGTCCGAGAGCTGCGTTTCCAATTTCCTCAACGACAAAGGCCGTAAGTGCAGAGGACCAATCATCACCAAGATCAGCCAATGCAAGTTCCTCAACATTCAAAACAAGGTAGTCAACAAGCTCTGGATAGTTGGCTTGAAAACGACTTATGGTTTGAGGGTCCTGCAAGTTGCTTCCTTGATCCGAAATCAAGGCAAAGAGCTGAGCAATTTCGTAGCAATTGTCCGACACGCCCTCCATGAAGCGAAGTGCCGTCTCAACTTCATCAAACAGGACTGTAGTGACATCGGTGAAAGCTGCCTCCAGCACCGCGTCAACAAGTGAAACAAAACATGAATCGAGTGAAGCAAGAAGCTGGATATCAGCGGTAAATTCCGATGGAACACGAAAGCCCAATTCATCAATAAGGGATGAAATCGCCTCTTGGTTAAGGTTTGGGTCTTGGAGCAGTCTTTTAAGATCGGTCGATAAGACCCGACTAGGTTCTGGATGATTCGCCTTCAAAGATTGCAATGCGCCGAGGAACTGATCCAATAGTACTAGAGACTTTCTCCAGAAATCAGCCTTCGAGTTATGTCCAATGTAGCTTTGAGAAAGAAACGCTTCGACACGCATTGGTGCATCACTGAACTGTTGAAGTAGGAGGCTCCTTCGGTTTTCGAGTAGGACTGCTTCCAAGTAGCGCGTTCTTAGTGTTGCGACCAATTCGAAAAGCCCCTGTGAATAAAGAACTTCTTGTCCACCGGTCGAGAAAACTTGCGAAACTGCCCCCAGGGTTTCCATAAGATGGATATCGGTCAATTGCCTTTGGAAGTCATCGACATCCATGACCGCCTCGGAGGTGAACTCTCGTCTTTCAAAGCTATTCATCCCAGAAAGTGTGGATATCAATGCCTCCTCAAACGCTTTGTCATTCTGCAGCATGTACTCATGAAGACCCGCTCTTTGGTCATCAATACAGTTTGCCAACTGTGAGTACGTTTCCGCAGCGTTCGAAGATGACAGCCTCGCCAGAGCACCATAGAAGAGCTCGACTTGTTGTCCGATACACTCAGAATTGCTTCGACCGCGCGAGGGCAGCGTATTCGTGAATGATTCGAGAAGAATAGTCTCGAGCCCCGCCCTTGCGACTGCTTTGTCGGTAGGGCCAGCTAGGCTAGTGAGCTGCTCAGCGGTGATTGGCTCTGGTATTGGAAGCCCTGTATCGCTAGCTCCGACCGCTAACAGTGGCTCATCCAGTGAGGTTGGTTCGAAATACCCAATTTCTATTAGATATTCTTGATCGATGTGTAGGCTAGTCCCCTGCGCCACCGCATTGAGCATTGGGTCAACTACACTTCCGGTCCAGTTTCTGTCTCCCGGAAGCTCATCACGAGCAGCTATCAACTCGCTAAGCCGGCTTCTGCAACCAATCAGCCTTTCCGGCGTCTCTGGACTCCTGCATCTGACAAAGAGCTTCATGCCTTCAAGCATCAAAAACTCATTTGGGCTTAAGGGGGTCCCGTCACTTTCAATTTGTTTGATAAGCTCAGTAGTTGGGGTGAGGGCAAGCCGTTGCAACCATAGATCATTTCGAACCGCTCGAAGCCACGTATCGAGCGATGTCGGGTCACCATCGGCAAAAAAACTCAAGTCCTTCTCCGAGCTTTGCGAGTTTTGAAAGATTCGTCGCTGTCGGGATGGTGGGAGAAGATTCGTTGATGCCCTTGATGCAACGGTAAAGAACCGATCGCCGTTTGATCGAAAAGATACACCCGTCGAAATTGACATTGTTCGATACTCGGGGTTCAGCCTATACGGGATTTGCACCCCACCCAATACCGAGTTGCCACCCAGATAATCAAAAAGGCTATACTCTAACGGGCTTTGCAAACGCGGCTCACCGCCAACAATCGTCGATTGAATGAACCGATCATCAAAGCTCTCTTCTCCTACGAAAGCTCGGGTAAGTAGACGCTTCGCTCCAGTAAGAGGGGAGTTGAACGGCATCATTCTGACGTCTTCTCCAAGTGCGCTTTCGCGGCGAGTGTGAAAGCAACTAAGAACGAAATCGTCGCATTCGACATAGTAAGTCAATCGGTTTGGTGAAAACAGCATCAATGTCTGAATTGACAGTATCACAATAATCAGAATTAGGCCGCTTAGCCAGAAGCGTGCCTTGTACCTCCACCAGATAAAAATGGAGATCGGAACTGCGATCAGAAGAACAATGGCTGTCCAAATTTCGAATGGTGCTATCACGTAAATGAAGGAAAAATAGAGGAGGAAGATGTCTCTAATGTTCGTCAACAGACGTGTAACCGCACTGTCTGTCGGTAAGCTGTCCATCCGTGTAAATAGTTTCATTTCGCCTGTCCTACTGAGTTCCGAGTGGGCTACATGGACTGCTCCACACTACGACTCCTCTATCAATGCCTCAGTGTGAGGGTGCGCCGCATCTAAGTTCAGAAGTACTCAAAATGTCTGCAAAAATACAACGCTTAGATGCCGCAGGGGGAATTTAAATCGGTAAGGTTGTATCGCTCTCCACCTCAATCCTGTCCCTCAAATCTTCGCTATCGTCACGCGGGCGGTAATAGACCTTCTCGACCATGTCCGCTGTATTGCCCATAACCCGGGCGATCTGCTGGAACGACCAGCCATGCTCGTCGCGCCATTCCGTGATCCGGGACGCACGAAGCGTGTGAGGCGTGATGCGCTCCTCGTCGACCTTGCCTGCGTTGATTTCGCCGGTGATCGTCTGGAAGGCATCCCATAGCGATGTACGATGCTTCTTTCCGGTCTTGGAGACTGATGGAAAGATGTAATGGTCATGCTCAGGTGCTCGGTTCTCGCTGATCCTGCGCGCCCAGATACGCTCTAGTATCTCGACGACGCCCTGTGTGAGCAACTGCTTGTGTTCCGTCCCCTGCTTCCGCTTGTGCTCAGGTCTCACCCATGAGGCAGCCTCAAGGTTCACGTCACCCCACTGCGCTTTGACCCAGTCGCTCTTCCGCGCTGCGCACAGATATGTCAGACGCAGAATGTCGGCGGTGTCCTGAGAGACGTTGTGTCGCCGCCCGGTCCGGTTGCTCTGCGGCTTTTCGAAGTCGCGCAGGGCCTGAAAGAACGCGATGCGCTCATCCTTGGTCATGACAGCCCGACGCGGTCCATTCATTTTGGGCGTCCATAGCGAGAAGATGTCAGTCCGGACCTCAGGCAGCTCATCGGCGACGTACCTCAGCAACGGAATGAGGAGACCCCGCGTTGAGATCGCAGCTTGATAACCGGGATACTTGCCGCGCGCCTTTGGCTTGCCGTTCTTGTAACGGGCTGCCTTGGTCACCTCGACGACATGGTTCAGCAGCTCGCTACCGTCTTTCATCCGAAGTTCCGTCATCGGCTTGTCGCCCCAGACCTCGGCGGCTCGCTCGACGGCAAGTCTCATTTGTCGGCCACCGTCCGCATAGGGCTTCAAAATCTTGCCAGACATCCGGGCATCGATGTAATCGGCCCCGAACGCCGCGACCGATCGCCGAGCCTCTTTCTTCTTTGCGAGTTCGGCCTCTATCGCCATCTGCCGCTCTCCTGCAGCCAATCGATCAGCCTGATCCTTCGCTTCTGCCTCGGTCGGCGTCAGACCGCTCTCCTGCGCGGCCCTGACATGCGCCGACGCCATGTCCCGAACCGCGTCGACAGACAGGCCCTTCTCTCGACTGAGTTCCTCCCAGCCGTCTAGGACGTGCTTGGCCTGCTTCCATTTGCCGGTGACCGGGTCCTTGACGCGGTACTGCACCCTGAGAGACCTGAGGCCCGATGGTGCCACCCTGACGCTGAGAGTGCCGTGGCGGCGCGCGGCGTAGCGATCATCGACGATCGTGTAGGCCTTGTCCTCGGCTTTTAGGGCGTCGAGCTTCGGTTTGGTGAATGTCATGCGTGAAGTCGCCATCTCAGCTCTCCTCACTTTTGTTCGTCGGTGCCGGTTTGTCGCTGACGACCGTGAGCGATGGCCCGGTCGAGCGGTATCGATAAAAGAGAACTTTCGGCTGGCTGGCTACGAGCTTCAGCTGCGGGGTTGCTTTCGTGTCGGACATATCAGCGGCCCTCCGTCTTCAGAGTGAGGGCGGCACGGATGATGCTGATGTCGCTGATCTCCCGCTTCGTGTAGAGGTTGCCGATCGGCGCGATTGTTCCTCCGGCCCAAGCGTAGAAGTCATCGATGCCTTCCATGTAGACTGCGCCGAGTTCGGTAACGGTCACACGCAGTGATGGGGCAGGGACCTCCGGAAGGAATGGCTTGGCCTCTACCGCAGTCGAGGCGGCCAGAGCGGCGCGCTCAGAGATGATCTTGTCAGCCGGACCGGTGTCACCGTTGCGGAGAGCATCGAGCGCATTCAGAAGGTCGCGCTTTTCGCGGCGCGCGCGCTGGCGGGTGTAAGGGGACGATGGGTTGCTCATTGATCCACCCCCTCGACAATCAGGCGCAGCGCGTTGGCTTGCCCAGACCATGTCTTCCCATCGATCTCAAAGCGGCAGCGGCCAAGGGCGGACAGTGTTTGCGGTTGCCAGTCCAACAGCCGGACAAGCGCGCTCTCGCGCCACTCAGAAGGACTTTGAAACGGCTCGCTAGTGTAGCCGTGGATCGAAGCGCTATCGTCGACCCGGTTCAGTCGAAAGGTCTGGCCGGGGCGTGCGCCTTCGATGATGTGCAGGTAGAGGGACATGGCGCGGTTGATCGCGTCGCGATCTGCCATACGGTTTAATACGGGCATCTGATATCTCCAGTTTTGCCCTCCCAACGGCTGGGAGCTGCCGCGTCCCCTTGATTGGGAGCCACCGTGGCGGAGATCGCTCGGTTGGCGGCGGGGATAACCCCGCGCTCATGACGCACTCAGTAGATAGCCACACAGGTACTCGATTGCAATCCGTGGCAACATGGTGGCAACATGTGTAGCAACTCAGAGTAACGCTCGTGAGTTACAAGAACCCACCACTGAACAGCGCATCGTACGATTTAGTCAGTAGATTCAGGAGTTTGTAACGCTCTGTAACTCTACACGGTCACCGGCGACCCATACGTCTCTAACGGCTCTGTCGTCCCCCATCATGATGGTGGCAAAGATCGCTTCCCAAGCGGTGTCTGCCCCCGCGCTGCGTTGCGCAATCGCGGGGGTGGAGGAGAGATCAATCACCGTGATGTCCGCCATAGCGCCAGCACCCAGATGGCCGATTGTGCCCGACATATGCAACGTGCGTGCGGCCCCCTCGGTGGCCAACCACCAGAGCTGTGCCGGATGCAGCGCAGCCCCGCGTAGCTGTGCAATCTCATAGGCGGCCGCCATTGTCCGGAGCATTGAAAAAGATGATCCGCCGCCGGTATCGGTGGCAAGTCCGACATTCACACCCGCCCGCGCCAGCCCCATCACATCACACATCCCCGAGCCGATGAAGGCGTTGGATGTTGGGCAATGGGCCACAGCGGCGCCAACCTCTGCCAGGCGGCTTACCTCGCGCGGTTCCAGATGGATGCTGTGGCCATAGATCCCGTGCGCACCCAAGAGCCCATAGATCTCATAGGTCTCAAGATAGTCGCGGGCGTCTGGGTAGAGCTCTTTCACCCAGGCAACTTCGGGCAGTTGCTCGCTCAGATGCGTCTGCATCAGGCAGTCTGGATGCTCTGCCCAAAGCGCGCCAAGCGCGGACAGTTGTTCTGGCGTCGATGTTGGCGAAAAGCGCGGTGTGATGGCATAGCGCGCGCGGCCTGTCCCGTCCCATTTCGTCAGGAGCGCCTTGCTGTCATCATAGGCCGATTGCGCGGTGTCGCGCAGGTCGTCTGGCGCGTTCCGGTCCATGCAGGTCTTGCCTGCAACGACGGCCATGTTGCGCATGGCGGCAGCTTCGAAGAAGGCATCCACACTTTCTGGATGGATGGTGCAGTAACTGGTCAACGTCGTCGTGCCATTGGCGAGTGCCAGGTCAAGCGTGCGACCGGCCACGTCAGCTGCGTAGGCAGGATCGCCAAACCGTGCCTCTTCCGGAAAGGTATAGGTGTTGAGCCAATCAATTAGCTGTTTGCCCCAACTGGCGATAATGCCGGTCTGCGGGTAGTGCATATGCGCATCAACAAAGCCTGCGCTGATCACGGCGTCGCCATAATCCGTTACGGCCGCATCCGGGTGCGCTGCACGCAAGTCGTCCCTGCGCCCCACCGCTGCAATTCTGTCACCCGCGATCAGCACGCCGCCCGCACTGTCGAAATGGCTGACGTCCACCCACGCTTCGCGCAACGGATTGCCCGAGAATTGCAGTGTCTGGCCAAGGAGTAATCGCTTTGTCATGGCCACACGATATGTGGGTGCGGCACAGGGGTAAATCGCGGAAATCCCGTTGTACCCGTCACAATGCAGATTATTGTGACCCGCAAGAAAGGGCGCCGAT
>JBCBOD010000102.1:0-14720 GCA_039821425.1 Pseudomonadota bacterium | reverse complement strand
GTAATAGCGAAGGTCCGGCTGTTTTTTAGAGGTAGATACATCGACAATGAAGTCGTGGTCGGTACTGACGCTCAATAGTTCTTTGTACGATATAAAAGCTGTCAGCCTAGTCTAGACGATTGAACGAAGTACTGTTTTTCAATCAGAACGTGCTCGTTTATCAAGCCACTTTGGATTCATCCGCGGCACCCTGACGCTTGCAGCCACAGCCCCTCGGGAATAGGTATCCTGCAAGACAAAAAGGGTGGCATCCATGGCAACCAAGCGCAGCATTTTTGAAGAGGTGGGCGATACGCCGAAACAGGTGGCGACCCCCGGTGGGATTGATCGGGCGGGGCAGGGCGCGCGTGGGGCGATCCGGGTGTGGTTGATGATGCTCTTTGGCCTCGTGCTGGTGATGATCGTCGTGGGCGGACTGACCCGGCTGACCGATAGTGGCCTCTCCATCACCGAATGGGCGCCGGTGACGGGTGCGCTCCCCCCGATGTCGGACGCGGCTTGGGAAGCGGAGTTCGAGAAATACCGCGCGATCCCCGAATACCAGTTGCAAAACCAAGGCATGACGATGGCCGAGTTCAAGGTCATCTATTGGTGGGAATGGGGGCACCGGCAGCTTGGGCGGTTCATCGGCCTCGTTTGGGCCGTCGGGTTTGTCTATTTCGCAGCGACCCGAAAGATCCCGACGGGATGGACGCCGCGCCTGCTACTGCTCGGGGCTTTGGGCGGCCTGCAAGGCTTCATCGGCTGGTGGATGGTGTCCTCGGGGCTGGAGGAAGGGATGCTCGATGTCGCCTCCTACAGGCTCGCCACGCATCTTGGGCTGGCCTTTGTCATCTTCGGGTTCATCGCCTGGTATGTGTATATGTTGGGCCGGTCGCAGGCCGACTTGATGCAGGCCCGGCGCAGTAGCGATGCAGCGCTGGCCCGTTGGGGTGGCATCCTTGCGGGATTTGCCTTCTTGCAGATCATCCTCGGCGCTTTGGTCGCTGGCATTGACGCAGGCCGCGCTTTCCCCGACTGGCCGCTGATGGCCGGTGGGTTCCTGCCGCCTGAACCGCTGTCACTGTCACCTGTCTGGCGCAATTTCTTTGAAGATGCGGGCCTCGTGCAGTTCATGCACCGGATGGCGGGCTACGCGCTCTTTGCGCTTGGCATCTTCGTCTGGTGGCGCGCGCGCCGCTCTGCCTATGATCAGACCCGCTTTGCCTTCAACGCGATGATGGCGGTGATGTTCCTACAGGTCGTGCTGGGGATCGTGACCGTGATCTACATGGCGCCCTGGCATCTGGCGATCGTGCACCAGTTGGGGGCGGTGATCCTCTGGGCGCTGATCTTGCGGGCGCGGTTCCTCGCCAAATATCCGCTGCAACAATCCATCCGGGGGGCCGCATGACAGCTTACGACGAACTGATGGCGTTCCAGCGCGAAACCGAAGCGCTGGGGCAGGTGGCGGGCCGTCTGGGCTGGGACCAGGAAACCATGATGCCAGAGGGCGCGACACCGCAGCGGGCGGAAGAGCATGCGGCGATGGCCAGCGTGCTACATGCCCGCCGGGTTGATCCGCGCGTGGGGGAGTGGCTTGAGAAGGCCGAGGCGGCAGACGCTGTAGCAGCCGCGAATCTGCGCGAGATCAAGCGTGACTATGAGCGGACGGCCAAGGTGCCCGCGCGGCTCGCGGCGGAATTGGCGAAGACGACGTCACTCGCGCATCGTGTCTGGGCGCAGGCGCGGGCGGATGAGGATGTCGGATCCTTTTTGCCGATGCTGCAACGGGTCGTGGATTTGCGCCGGGAAGAGGCGGAAGCGGTGGCGGGGAATGCCGATCCCTATGATGCGCTACTGCAGGACTATGAACCGGGGGCCACGGGGGCATCGCTTGCCGCGATGTTTGATGCCCTGCGGCCGCGGTTAGTGGCCTTGCGCGCCGCCATTCTTGAAAAGCCTGCTCCTGCGTCACTCAGCGGGACATTTGACGAGGCAGGCCAACTGGGAATCTCGCAAAGGCTGGCGCTCGCCTTTGGCTATGACGTGGGGCAGGGGCGGATCGACAAGGCGGTGCATCCGTTTTCGTCCGGCTCTGGTCTGGACGTTCGGATCACCACGCGGACGAGTGCGACCGACCCGTTCAACTGCTTCTATTCCACCGTGCACGAGGTCGGCCATGCCGCCTACGAACAGGGGATCGACGAGGCCCACCTGCTGACCCCGCTGGGGCGTGGCGTGTCGATGGGCGTGCACGAAAGCCAGAGCCGGATTTACGAAAACCAGTTGGGACGCAGCAGGGCGTTTACCGGCTGGCTGTATGGGCAGATGCGCGATGCCTTTGGTGATTTCGGGATCGCGGATGAAGACGCGTTTTATGCCACGGTCAACCGCGTCAGCGACGGCTTTATCCGGACCGAAGCTGATGAGGTGCAATACAACCTGCACGTCCTGCTGCGGTTTGATCTGGAAAGCGCGCTGATGGCGGGTGATTTGGCTGTAGGCGACCTGGAGGCAGCCTGGAACGACCGCTTCGCGGCGGACTTCGGGTTTGCGGTCGATAAGCCATCCAACGGCGTGTTGCAGGATGTGCATTGGTCCGAAGGACTGTTCGGTTATTTCCCGACCTACACATTGGGCAACGTCTATGCCGGGTGCTTGCACAAGGCATTGCGCGAGGCGGTGCCGGGTTTGGATGATGATCTGGCGCATGGAAACACAGCACGCGCGACCGGCTGGTTACGCGAAAACCTGCAGCAGTTTGGCGGGTTACGGACGCCGGTGGAAACGATCACCCATGCAACAGGGGTGGCGCCATCCGAAGGGCCCTTGCTGGACTATCTGGAAGAGAAGTTCGGGCGGATTTACGGGCTGTAGATGTCGGATGCCTCCGGCGGAAGTTTGATTGGACGCAGAAAGACGGGGTCAGTCCCAGTCGGGTTTGCGTTTCTCGATGAAGGCGTTGATGCCCTCGTTCGTTTGGGCGTCGAGCATGTTTTCGACCATGACGGCGCCGGTGTAGGCATAGGCCTCGGCCGTGGTCATCTGTGCCTGTTCATAGAAGGCGGATTTGCCGATCTTGACGGCAGTGGGCAATTTGCTGGCGATGGATTGGGCGAGTTCTTGGGTTTCGCGGTCCAGCGCATCGGCATGGACGGCGCGGTTGATCAGGCCCAATTCCTGTGCCTCGCGCGCATTGATGAAGCGGCCGGTCGTCAGCATCTCGAACGCGGCCTTGCGATGGATGTTGCGGGTCAGCGCGACCATGGGGGTAGAGCAGAAAAGGCCGATGTTAACCCCGTTGACGCCGAAGCGGGTGTTGTCATCAGCGATGGCCAGATCGCAGGTGGCGACAAGTTGGCAGCCGGCAGCAGTGGCGATCCCGTGGACCTGCGCGATCACGGGCTGCGGGATGGATTGGATCCGCTGCATCATCGCGGCGCAGCGGTCAAAAAGATCCTTGAAGTAGGCCGCACCCCCGTCCACTGACTGTCGCGCGGCCTGCATCTCCTTCAGGTCGTGGCCCGCGCAGAACGCCTTGCCAGTCCCGCGCAGGACAACGGCACGTACGCTGCTGTCGTTGGCAATTTCCTCCAAGGTGTTGCTGAGAGCGGCCAGCATCTCATCCGAGAGCGCGTTCAACCGTTCTGGCGCGTTCATGGTCAGGGTGGCGATGGACGCCGCGTCACTGCGATCAAGGATTGTCATGGTTGGTCTCTCATGCTGGTCTGATCAGACGTTAACGGGGGAGCACGCAAGATGGAACTACAGTTGGACATTCCGGCGTTGCAGGCCTTCGTTGAACGTGAGTTTCCGCAACTTGGCAATGACTTCGTGATCGAAGAACTGGCCGATGAAGGTGCGCGGGTCCGCTTGAAAGTGGCCGAGAGGCATCTGCGCCCGGGTGGCACAGTGTCCGGGCCAAGCATGTTCGCCCTTGCGGACGTGGGCATGTATATGGCGATCCTCGCGCGGATCGGGCCGGTGGCGCTGGCGGTGACGACGAACTGTTCCATTGATTTCATGCGCAAGCCCGCCGCCAATGCCGATCTGATCTGCCACACGCGCCTATTGAAGCTGGGTAAGCGCCTCGCTGTGGGGGATGCCATGATCTACAGTGAAGGGCAGGAGGGTGTCGTCGCGCGCGCTAGTCTGACCTACGCCATTCCCCCTAAATGAATTGTGCGGCACCCCAGACCCACCCAAACAGGATCGCGCCCAGCGAAATGGCAGCCGCATAGCCTGCCAGCTTGGGCGTCGAAAACGGCCGTTCTCCAAACGTCCGCCCATGCAGACCGCAGACGACCACCTTCTTGGCCTTGCCCCCGCAAGCGTAGTGCAGGATCCAAACGGGCAACAGAATCCGACGATAGCGAATGCCGGATGTGTGGGTCTTGAAGCTGATGCTGGAGATATTGCGCTTGCGCGAATGGCGTTTGATCTGATTGCGCAGCAGAAGGCGTTTGTCTGCGTCATTGGCCGCCAACCCCTCGGTCACGCTTTGATGGTGCCGCTCTGCCGGAAATCCGGCAAGGTATTCGGGCATGTAGGGGCGCAGTTCCCGCGGATCAAACTCATGCAATATGCCGTCGCGGATAAGCGGGGTGATATGATGCGAAGCGGGCGCCAGCATGTCGTTAAACGACGTATTCAACTGCCCCGTGGTCGAACGGTTGTACCACCGTTTGCCCCGCTTCACACGGTAGCGCACGGTGTAATTGACGAACTCCTCACTATCGAAGGTCCAGAACGGCACGTAAATGCCCGCGACACGGCCCTTCGCGACGACATCGGCCAGGTCGTTTGGTGCGGCAAGGCGGCGTTTGACCCAGTCCAGCGCCAGCACCTGCGCGTCATCCTCGGCCATGTGAAACGGGATGACACCCATTGTCTGATAACTCGCGTCCCGTTCTTTGAGCACGACGGGACCATCGCAATAGGCGCAACGTTCCGACAGAACCGGCCCGGTAAAGATGACCTCGCCACCGCACGTCTCACACTGATGGGTGCGGATGTGTTCGACCACGGTTTGCTCTGTGTGGGGCATCTCTGGCGCATAGTGAAATTCGCGCGCGGGATCAGCGTCTGGGTCAACCTCGATCGGATGGACCGTGGCGCAGCTGAGGCAACGCAGCGCCTGGGCGTCGGGCGCATAGGTGCATTGGCCACCGCAAGCGGTGCATTGCAGATCCCCTTGTGCGGCGTCCAGCGTCATCAATCGTCCGCCAATGCCGCCAGAATTTCCAGAAGGATGCGCAGGCGGATCAAACCGCGGTCAATCGCTGCATCCAGATCACCGTAGGTCGCCCAATCCCCAAGGATCGTGGCGCAAAACCACGTGCCTGCGATCCAAAACAGAATGATCGACCAGCCCGACACGGTGCGTAGAAAACCGGCAGACCCTTGTTTCAGCTCATGCCGAGCCTCGCGCACTTCGATCAGTTTGCGCACGGGCATGATACCAAGGAGCGTCGTCATCCCCAGCAGGCCGAGGGCGTAGAGGTAAGGAAGGATACCGGCAGCAGTCATAGGACGACGTTACAGCACGGGTTTCAGAGGCTGTCCATCATTGGCAGTGTCAGAAGTATGGGGTAAAATAATACCGTAATTGCAAGCCATTGAAATAGTGTAATTTATTTCGATATGTGACGCTTGACTGTGATTATTCCCCCTATATAACGCCGCAATCCGAATGACATGTGGCCCAGCGCCACCCGAACCCATTGGTGAAATATGAAAACCTTTACCGCAACCCCTGCGGATATCGACAAAAAGTGGATCCTGATCGACGCCGAGGGCATCGTTCTGGGCCGTCTTGCCTCGATCGTCGCAATGCGCTTGCGCGGCAAGCATAAACCATCCTTCACACCGCACATGGATATGGGCGACAACGTGATCGTCATCAACGCTGACAAGGTTCAGCTGACCGGCAGGAAGCGTGAAGAGCGTTACTACTGGCACACCGGCCACCCCGGCGGGATCAAGTCCAAGACCAAGGCAGAGATCCTGGAAGGCGCGCATCCTGAGCGTGTCGTGATGAAGGCCGTTCAGCGCATGCTGCCCGGTGGCAAGCTGTCCCGCCAGCAAATGACCCATCTGCGCGTTTTCGCAGGTGCCGAACATGGCATGGACGCACAGAAGCCAGAGGTTCTGGACGTGAAATCCATGAACAAGAAAAACACGAGGACTGCATAATGGCCGAACAAGTCAATTCGCTCGAAGAGCTGGGCCAGGTCGCTGAGGGCGTCGAAGCGCCAGAGGCTGTGGTCGAAACAGTCATCAACCGCGAGCCTGTGCGTGATGAACTGGGCCGGTCCTATGCCACAGGCAAGCGGAAGGATGCGGTTGCCCGCGTCTGGATCAAGCCAGGTTCCGGCAAGGTCACCGTGAACGGCAAGGACATGGACAAGTACTTTGCCCGTCCCGTGCTGCAGATGATCCTGCGCCAGCCGTTCCAGGTGGCCGGTGTTGTCGACCAGTTCGACGTGATGGCAACCGTTGCTGGTGGCGGCCTCTCTGGTCAGGCCGGTGCGGTCAAGCACGGTGTCTCCAAGGCGCTGCAGCTTTACGATCCATCCCTGCGCGGTGCGCTGAAAGCCGCTGGCTTCCTGACACGCGACAGCCGCGTGGTGGAACGTAAGAAGTACGGTAAGCGCAAGGCACGCCGGAGCTTCCAGTTCTCCAAGCGCTAATCGCTACGACATTCTGCAAAAAGGGCGGTCCGGTGGGCCGCCCTTTTTCTTACTGGATCTGATAGCTCAGCCTGATCCCCAACGTTTCCAACCCCGGGTTCGTCTCGGTCGCGTTTGCGTTTGATCGGTGATCGAAGAAGACCGAAAGGCTGCCATAGTCGCCAATATTCACACCAGCGCCCAGCGATCCGCGAAACTGGAGGGGAAAGCCGAGGTTTGGGCCGTCATCCTTGAAATAGAGCCCCGGCATCAGCGAAAGTTCAATGAAGATCGGGCTGTCGCTGATCCGTTCGGTAGACCATTTTCCGCCCGCACCGACCCAGAGGTCGGCATCGCTTGTCAGACTGATCCCAGCGGTCGGCTGGAACGCGCCATAGCGTCGGGGGTAGTCGTAGCTGACGAAAACCTCGTCACCGATCACCTCTTCCTGAAAGTAGGTATCGCCATACTGGATATGAAACCGTTCTGGCGCCTCGGTCTGCTGCAGACACGCCGTCGGGCAATCGTTCAGGTAGGTGTCGGTCGTGCCCAGGATGAAAAAGAATACGGCAAAACGGCTGTCCATGGGCGGTCTCTAGGTATCAGGGGGGATCAGGCCAAGCCCGCGCAGGTAGATCCCGATGCCGGATTCGAGCAGGTCCTCTGCCGGGAACGGGCTCTTGGTGCCGGGGTTGGAGCGAGCGAAGAGTTCAACCACACCGTGGCTCATCGCCCAGATATGGGCGCTGAACATCTGCGGGGGCGGGCGTTTGTCGGCGGGGATGTGCTGGCTGAGTTCGGCCGCAGCCTTTTCCAGCACGCCCATGGCGCGGGTGGCGACCTTGTGCAGTTCCGGCGTGCGGTTAATCGAAATCCCGCTTTCGAACATCGCGATGTAGTAGCCGGGGTATTTGTTGGCGAAAGCGAGGTAGGCGCGGCCCGTCGCCTCAAACGCCGCCAAGGCCGAGGGCTGACCATCACCATAGGCGTGTTCCATCAGGTCGCCGAACATCTCGTACCCTTGTTGGGCGGCGGCGGCGATCATGTCTTCCCGGCCTTCGAAATGGCGGTAGACAGCGGCGGGGGTTACGCCCGCTTCTCGTGCGGCCTCTGACAGGGTGAACCCGGTCGGCCCGCGCTTTTCGATCAGCGTCAGACAGCCGTCGATCAGCGCGGCACGCAGGTTCCCGTGATGATAGCCGCGTTTAGGCATGCCAGAGGTTCGGACCTCCTGCGATCTTGTCGTCGATCTTGCCTAGGGCAGAGGCGTTTTTACCTTCGTAATCAAGCCCCTGCAGGATGGTCCTGATCGTGGCGACCCGCGCACGCCGCTTGTCGTCGGACCGGACGACCGTCCAGGGTGCGCGGTCGGTGTGGGTTTGATCCAGCGTTTCGCCGATGGCATCCGTATAGGCATCCCAGCGTGCAAGACCCTCCACATCGATCCAGCTGAGCTTCCACTGTTTCAGGGGGTCCTTCTCGCGGTCGAGAAACCGTTTGAGCTGCGTGGCCCGCCCAACGTTGAGCCAGATTTTGAAAAGCTTGATGCCTTCGCTCACCAGCATGTCTTCAAATTCCGGCGTCTGCGCAAACCAACGATTGCGCTGGCTTTCGTTGCAGAAGCCGAACACGTGCTCAACCACACCGCGATTGTACCAGCTGCGGTCAAAGAGCGTTACTTCACCTTTGGCTGGTAAGTGATTGATATAACGCTGAAAATACCACTGGTCCGCTTCGGTTTCCGTGGGTTTCGAGAGGGCCACGACCTTGGCGTTTCGGGGGTTCAGATTTTCGCGGATGCGTTTGATCGTCCCACCCTTGCCGGCCGCATCGCGCCCTTCAAAGACGACGACAACACGCTGGCCCGTTTCCTTGACCCAAGCCAGCATCCGAACGAGTTCCAGCTGCAAAGCAGCCAATGCGCCCTCATACTCGCCACGCTTCCAGCGGTTGTCATAAGGGTAGTCGGGGTTCAGGATCTGGCCCTTTCTGGTGTTCGCAATGATCTCACGCACCTCAGACGGAGCTTCATCCGCATAGTACCGGCTGATCCCGCCATCAAAGGGTAAATCCATGAAAACTCTCCCGTTCTGCTACCATATATGGGGGTTTCGAAGCGGTGACGCAATTATGGAATGGTTAGCGAAGGCCAGCCCGTGCCGTGGCCCTGTCAATCGCTGCAATTGCAGCCGGCTCATCCACCTGATGTGGCTGGTGCCCGACCCCTTCCAGCGGGGTCAGATTGGCGGAGGGCACGATCTTGATGAGCTGTTCGGGGTGCACGTTGATCGGCACGGTCGTGTCGGCGGTTCCATGAATGATCTCGATGGGAAGCGTCAGTTGCGGATAGAGTTTCTCCATCTCAACCACATGCGGACGCAGCGTATTCACCTGCCGCACATTTGCGCGGAAGTTGTCCGTGCGCAGGGCCAGTGCGCCACCGATGTAATCGACGTAGCCCGGCACGGGCTCTTGCGGGACGAAGGTGTTCACGATCGCCTCCTCAACGCGGTCCTCGGGGGCGAAGGCGCTGATCAGCGGCACAACGATGGCCCCGCCCAGCGCGCTGCCGTTGAGGGTATAGTATGAGCCGAGGTCGCCGGGCCACGGCATCAGCACACCGGCAAAAGAGACGACGGCACTTGCGTCGGTGTCGCGCGCTTCATCCAGCCCGGTTGTGGCCCAGGCCATCGCAACGATCCCGCCAAAGCTGTGCCCCGCGACGATAGGATCCTTGATATCAAGCGCTGCTGCGGCCTCTCGCAGCATTTCGGCCTGTGCGACGGGGCTGTCCCCATCTGTCGCAAACGGGCCGGTTGCTACGCCGGGAACGCGGTCCGTGTAACCTTGGCCCGGTCGGTCAAAGGCAGTGACGCGGTAACGGTCTGACAATTGTCCCATCAGGCTGAAGGTGAAATCGCGCAGGTTGCCACCGGCCCCATGCAGGAGGATCACGTCAGGCCCTTCACCTTCCTGCACGTAATGCACACGCCCGCCGGTCACCTCGACAAAATCACCCAGCGGAGGGAATGCGGCTTCGGCCCGTTCGGCGCGATTGGATGCAGTACAGCCGGTCAGGATTGCGCCCAAACCGATGGTGACGACAGCAATGCTAAGTGCTTTCAAGGCCAATTCTTTCCAACTCAAATGGTGTCGACTGGTAAATCTCGTTGATCCAGTTGCCATATAGAAGGTGGGCGTGGCTGCGCCAGCGGTTTTGCGGTGTCATCGCGGGATCGTCATCAGGGTAGTAGTTCATTGGCACATTGATGGGCGTTCCGTTGGCGACGTCACGATCATATTCCTGCTTCAGCGTCCCGCTGTCATACTCGAAATGGTTGAAGATATAGAGCGCGCGGTGCAGCCGGTCCTCGACCAGGCAGGGACCAGCCTCATCGCTGGTAATGAGCGTCGTCAGCCCGGCATGATCAATCTCATCCTGGCGCATTTCCGTCCAGCGGCTGACAGGGATCACGCAATCATCCGAGAACCCTCGTAGATAGGGGGAGGCAGGCGCGTTGTTTCGGTGCCGGAAGCAGCCAAAGGCCTTGTGATCCAGCATGTGTTTCTGAACGCCGTGGAAGTAGTTGATCATCGCCATCCCGCCCCAGCAGACGCCGAAGGTGGAATGCACGTTGGTCTGGGTCCAGTCAAAAACCTCTGTCAGTTCGTCCCAATAGGTGACCTCTTCGAACGGCAGATGCTCGATGGGCGCGCCGGTGATGATCAGCCCGTCAAACTTTTGGTCCCTCACCGCTGAGAAAGGTTCATAGAACTCCGCCATATGCTCTGCCGCAGTGTTCTTGGTCTGGTGTTCGGACATGCGCACCAGCGAGAACTCGATCTGCAGTGGCGTTGCCCCGATCAGGCGGGCGAACTGGTTCTCTGTCTGGATCTTCTTGGGCATCAGGTTCAACAGCGCGATCCGCAAAGGGCGGATGTCCTGATGGGTGGCGGTGTCTTCGTCGAGCACCATCACGCCTTCGCGGTTCAATACGTCATAGGCGGGCAGGGCAGAGGGCAGTTTGATCGGCATGGGTCGCGTCCTAATGAGAGGGGAGAGATAGGCGGCTCAGCCCCGCATCTCAAGTGCGTCGGCGATCATGCCAACAAAGCCCTCCGTATTTTTGACTTGCGCGACGGCATCTTGTTCCACCGTGATGCCCCAATTGTCCGCGATGGCCTGATATCGCGGCTGGCGGTGGGCGAGCGCCTTGGCAAAGGCCCAGCGAATGAAGTCATCCGGGTTCACCTTGTCTGGCGCCACGTTGAATTCGGCGAGATACGCCTGCCACGTTGCCAGCAGGAACGCCGGATCGTATGACATCGGCTTTGGCTCATGATCGAAACGGCGGACCAGTTCGGCGGTATGCGCCTCTGTCCCCTTGATCCAGACCATGAGCGTCTTTGAGGCAAGTTCCGTCAGGATCGGGTCGTCAGGGTCATTGGCGTCCACCCATTCACAGATTGAACCGCCCGTGTCGCAGATGAAATGCGGGTACTGGTAGAGCGCCTGCGCCCTGTCGATGAAATGGCCGGTGTCGAGCAGCGCCTGAATCTCTGCCGCTTCAAACTCGGCCTGCCGCCTTGTGTATTCGTCCCAGTGGAGCCCCCCCAGCTGCGGGTCACCGGGTTTGCCAAGGTAAGACGACATCGGCTTGAGATCGTCAAAAGAGATATTGGAGCCGATGTAGATCGAGTTCGAGCGCAGAAGGTCGCGCAAAAATGGCACCTTCATCGCCTCGCGCTTGGCGTTGTCAGCGATCTTTTCGCCCATGTAGGCGGTGCCGATGCGGTAGTCGATGGAATAGTGAAACCACTCACCTGTTGCGCGCAGCATCTTGGACAGATGCGTCTTTCCAAGGCCGGACATCGCAAAAAGCAGCACGCGTTTCTGCGGGGCTTTGCGCCAATCCGATGCGGTTTCATAAATCATGGCGCATTGCGTAACGGGCGCAATGAAAAGGCGCCAGTGCTTTTTGCACGGGCGCCTTCAACAAAACTCCGCCGTGCTGCCTTAGCCCAGAACACCGGGCCAGTTGGCGTTGGCGGCAGCGATGTGACCGGGGATGTCACGCTCCCACCGGCGGCGCACGCCCGTCGAGAAGTTGAGGTAGAGCTTGCCATCCACAATCGACCATGCCTCTGGCACGGTGGAGGCGGTGTAGCCCTGGCTGACGGCGAAGGCGCAGTAGCCACCATATTGCGGTGCGTAGGCCTCGGGGTCGGCGGCAAAGGCATCGCGGTTAGCCTCGGTGCTGAACTGCCATGTGGCACCCATGTAGTCATGCGTGATGGCGGGGTCACCGGCGACAGGTCCGTTGCCGTCGAAGTAGGCGACAGCATCGCTACCGTCGATGGCGATGCCACCTTCGGCGTAGATTTCAGGCTCAGCAGCGCTGGCAGTGGGGGCAAGGGCGGCCACTGCAGGGGCGGCAACGGCGAGGGTCAGAAGATGGCGGCGTGTCAGTTGCATGGGTTACTCCGGATGATGGTGCGGCGTGTTATGCGGTACACATGGGGCAATCGGCCCACGCAAATCCAGATGCCACACAGACATGTGACAGCCTGTTTCAGACTGGCCCCCATCTCATTTTCAAAAATACCTCCGCCGGAGGCTTTGATCTGCGCAACTGGCGCTGTTGTCTAGCGTCTCTCGTTACGCCCCGCGCCAGATCCAGCCGCCACCCAGAATGCGGGTGCTGTCGGGGTCGTAGAACACGCAGGCCTGCCCGGGTGAGATACCCTGTTCCGCCGCAATCAACTCCACCTCTGCCTCGGTCTCGGAAATCGGGCGCAGGATTGCATCTGTCGGCGGACGAGTGGACCGAACGCGGACGGCAATCTTGCGCTCGCCCATATCCATCAGGTTTCCGTCACCGATCCAGTTGATCTCACGCACCGGAACGCGTCGCGTGGCGAGCATCCCTTTCGGGCCGACAACGACGCGTTTGGCCTCCACATCCAGCTTCACCACGTAAAGCGGGTCAGCCAAACCACCGATGCCAAGGCCCCGGCGTTGGCCGATGGTGTAGTGAATCACGCCCTTATGCTGCCCCAGCACATTGCCTTCGGTATCCACAATCTCACCCGGATCAGCGGCACCCGGGCGCAGCTTTTCGATCACAGCGG
Organism: Pseudomonadota bacterium; assembly: GCA_039821425.1. GTDB lineage: Bacteria > Pseudomonadota > Alphaproteobacteria > Rhodobacterales > Rhodobacteraceae > Yoonia. The sequence continues at coordinate 1,935 of JBCBOD010000102.1, read as the reverse complement.
CATAATCGCCATTGGGGACAAAGCAGATATCCTGACTGTCAGGCTTGTCCGCCACGCTGAGCCCATATTTGGCGGCGAGCGCGCGTGTTTCTTCCTTCGAAGCATGGTGTCCAAGGGGGAAGCGCAGGTAATTTAGTTGCTCTTGCGTGGTCGAGAACAGGAAATAGCTCTGATCCTTCGCCGGGTCGGCGGCGCAGTGCAGTTCTGCCCGGTCCGCGCCCATCTTTCGTTGAATGTAATGGCCCGTCGCCATGCAATCAGCGTCAAGGTCCTTCGCCGTTTCCAGCAGGTCCTTGAACTTTACCCGCTCATTGCAGCGGATGCAGGGCACTGGGGTTGCGCCGCCAAGATAGCTGTCTGCGAATTCATCCATCACCGCTTCGCGGAAAGTATTTTCGTAGTCGAGCACGTAATGCGGGAAACCCATTTCCTCGGCCACCCGACGCGCATCGTGGATATCGCGGCCTGCGCAGCACGCACCCTTTTTGGCCAGCGCCGCCCCATGATCGTAAAGTTGGAGCGTCACGCCAACGACATCGTAACCTTCTTCTGCCAGCATGGCGGCCACCACGGAACTGTCGACACCGCCGGACATGGCGACGACGACGCGCGTTTGCGCAGGGGGCTTGGCAAAGCCGAGCGAATTGAGCGGCTGTTCGAGGGGCATTTCGCGACCAGTACGTTGGAACTTTGCCAAGAAATATAAGAAAATGCGAGACACTCTCAAGGGGTGCTCACACAGATCGTTAAAGGCTGCAAACGATACCCACGGGCAGGAGAAAACGCAAAGGGGTACGAGATGTATCTGAAGAAAGTGGACGGGCCCAGGTCCGTCACTCTGCCAGATGGAACGATCATGACGCGGGCCGATCTGCCGAGTGAAAAAACGCGGCGATGGGTTGCATCGCGGAAGGCGGCAGTGGTCAAAGCGGTCGCGGCAGGGTTGATCATGCGCAAAGAGGCGCTTGAGAGATACAGCCTGTCTGATGAAGAGTTCGCAGAGTGGGAAACCGCAGTTTCGCAACATGGCGAAGGCGCATTGCGCGCAACGGCGCTACAACAGTATAGACAACCATAGGTAGAACATGCATTTATCGCTTGGGTGGTAACCGCTGGTTAACCTTTCCACCGCTAGGTTAACCACACCGGAGTAGAGCGGAGATAGCGTATGCGTGTTTTGCTGGTAGAAGACGACCCGACGACATCGAAAAGCATCGAATTGATGCTGACCCATGCCAACCTGAACGTCTATGCTACGGACATGGGCGAAGAAGGGATCGATCTGGCAAAGTTATACGATTACGACCTGATCCTGCTGGATATCAACCTGCCGGACATGAACGGGCACGAGGTGCTGCGCCAGCTGCGCCTCAGCCGGATTGATACGCCTATATTGATCCTCTCAGGGGACGATGGGACAGAAAGCAAGCTAAAAGGCTTTGGTTTCGGGGCAGATGACTATCTGACGAAACCCTTCCACCGCGAAGAACTCGTGGCGCGTATCCATGCCATTATCCGCCGGTCCAAGGGCCATGCTCAGTCGATCATCAAGACCGGGCAGATCGCCGTGAACCTTGACGCCAAAACGGTGGAGGTTGATGGCAGCACCGTGCATCTGACCGGCAAGGAATATCAGATGCTCGAACTCCTGAGCCTGCGGAAGGGCACAACCCTGACAAAGGAAATGTTCCTCAACCACCTCTACGGCGGGATGGATGAGCCGGAGTTGAAGATCATTGACGTCTTCATCTGCAAGCTGCGCAAAAAGCTCAGCGAGGCGACCGATGGCGACAACTATATCGAAACGGTTTGGGGCCGCGGTTATGTCTTGCGCGATCCTGAACCGGTTGTGCCGGTGGAACAGATCGCAATTGGTGCCTGACGGCGCCATGACGTCACAAGAATTGGCAGGTGTGGCGCGGGCAACGACCCGCG
>JBCBOD010000137.1:0-9474 GCA_039821425.1 Pseudomonadota bacterium | reverse complement strand
GTGCCGCATAAAGAAGTCGGCCCCCAGCGCCCAAGGCAGCCGCAGCGTGAAAATCCAGATCGAAGCGAACCACATCCGCGCGTGATTGTGCAGATAGCCCGTGTCGGTCAGTTGGTTTGCCCAGTGATCAAAGCAATCGATGCCGGTTTCGCCACTACACGCGGCCTCCCACTCCGACCGCAACCCGCTTTCGGTCTGCACGCGGTTCCAGGCTGCATTCAGATCAGCCTTGTAGGCGGTCCAGACGCTGGGACGCATTTCCAGCCAGCCTTTCCAATAGGTGCGCCAGTAGACCTCTTGAATGAACTTTTCTGCAGCGCTGGGGCTATGGCGGGCGAGAGTTGCGCGCAGCACTTCCTCTTCGGTGAGAAACCGGTGGCGGATGTAAGGCGAAAGGGTCGAAACACCGGCAGAGTCATCGTAGTTGCGCCTGGCCGCATAGGTGCGGCCAGCGTTTGGCACAAAGGTCTGTAGGCGGGTGAGCGCGGCGGTATAGGTTGGTTCAAACATGGGTGGCCAGCTATGGCGCAGGCGCCTGTTTTCAAGCGTCCTTGCGCGGATGTCGCAGTGATCATGCGCTTGACAGTATCCGCGCGCCGGGCCAACGCTGCGGCATGTTGGATTTGCGGCCGGTCGGATATGTCGTGGGGCTGATGGTGGCCGCCTTGGGGCTGACAATGCTGGCCCCAATGGCCGCCGACTGGCTGGCTGGCGATGATCATTGGTTCATCTTTCTGGAAAGCGCGATTGTCACAACGATGACTGGCGGCTTGATGGCGCTAGCCTGCGCGAATGGGGTGGGCGACAGGCTCAGCCTGCGGCAGACCTTTCTGCTGACCTCGCTTGTCTGGCTGACCCTGCCGATCTTCGGCGCGATCCCCTTCGTACTTGGCGCGACCGGGGCGAGCTTTACGGACGCTTTTTTCGAAGCGATGTCGGGCCTCACCACGACCGGTGCCACCACGTTTGAAGGGCTCAACGCGTTGCCTGTGGGGCTCCAGATGTGGCGCGGGGTGCTGCAATGGCTTGGGGGGGTCGGGATCGTTGTCGTGGCAATGGTGTTCCTGCCAGAGCTGCGCGTGGGCGGGATGCAGATCTTCCGCTCGGAAGGCTTCGATACGGCGGGAAAAATCCTGCCGCGCGCGGGTGAGATCGCGCGGCAAATTTCATTCATCTACGCGGGTTTGACGATTGCCTGCATGGCCGCCTATGCGGCGGCTGGCATGGGCGGGTTTGACGCGATGGTACATGCCATGACGACCGTTTCCACCGGTGGTATGGCGAACTATGACCTGTCCTTTGCGGCCTTTGGCGGCGCGGTGCATTACGTCGCGGTTGTTTTCATGATCCTCGCCGCGCTGCCCTTTGTGCGATTTGTGCAGATCCTCTCTGGCACGGCACAGCCGCTCTTTCAGGACAGGCAAGTCCGGACATTTCTGGCGATTATCATCGTTGTCGTGCTGCTGGTCACCTCGTGGCAATGGGGACGGGGCGGCGCCATGACCGAGAGCGGCTTTCGTGAAGCCTTGTTCAATGTGACCTCGATCATGACCGGCACGGGCTATGCCAACGCGGATTACATGGGTTGGGGGACGTTTCCGGTCGTCGTTTTCTTTCTGATCGGGCTGATCGGTGGCTGCGCTGGCTCCACCTCTTGCTCGGTTAAGGTCTTCCGCTACCAGTTGGTCTTTGCCGCGATCAAAAGCCAGATCCGGCAGATCCATTCGCCAAATGGGGTATTTACACCGCGCTACGACGGGCGACCGATCAGCGAAGATGTGTTGAACTCGGTCATCGCGTTTTTGGTGGCGTTTCTTTTGTCGCTTGGCGGTACTGCCGTACTGCTTGGGTTGACGGGTCTGGATTTCGTCACGTCAGTTTCCGGGGCTGCGGCGGCTCTGGCGAACATCGGCCCCGGTTTGGGGCTGGAAATCGGCCCGGCGGGCAACTACGCCAACATCAACGATCCCGCGAAATGGATTCTTGCCATTGCGATGTTTGTGGGTCGTCTCGAAATCATGGTTGTGCTGACTATCCTATCCATCAAGTTCTGGAGAAACTGACATGCCGAACCGCCCCCTTGGCGCGCAAATCTCGCACATGCTCAAGGATCGCGGGGTGGATGTCATCTTTGGCATCCCCGGCGTGCATAACCAAGAGATGTACCGCGGGATCGAGGAAGCGGGGATCACCCATATCCTCGCCCGGCACGAGCAAGGGGCGGGTTTCATGGCCGATGGGTATGCGCGTGCGACGGGGCGGCCTGGCGTGGCTTACGTGATCTCCGGCCCCGGCCTTTGCAACATCATGACGCCGATGGGGCAGGCCTATTCGGACAGCGTGCCACTGTTGGTGATCTCCTCAGTACTGGACGAGACAGAGGCGACGCGCGGGCAGTTGCACCAGATGAAGGATCAGGAGGGGGCGGCAGAAACCGTTTGCGATTGGTCAGTGTCGGCCCGGACGGCGGATGCGGCTTATGCACTGATTGATCGGGCGTTTTCAGAATTTCAGCAAGCTCGCAAAAGACCCAAACACGTGACTGCGCCCATCAAGTTGTTGGAGGCAGAGGCCCCCGACTTTGTCAGCACAGGACCAACGGATCGGCGCGGCGAGTTTCTCCCGTCTGACGGCCAGATTGCTCAGCTGGCCCAGATGCTCAAGGCTGCACGCAAGCCGCTCTTTGTCTTTGGCGGCGGCAGTGCCTCCGCCAATCTTGCACCCATCCGATCAGTGCTGCGCAAGCTGAACGCAGCCTCTTTCACGACATATGCCGGGCGCGGTGTGGTGGTAGACGATCCGCTGCACCTTGGCGCCTTTCTTGCCAGACCGGGAAGCGCGTCGACCTTTGCAAGCGCCGATCTGGTGATCGCTGTCGGGACGGACCTGTCAGAGGTTGACCTTTGGCGGGACACGCCAGGGCAGAGCTGCCCCACGGTTGTGATCAATATCGACCCAGAGGTTCTGGCCTGTTGCGGTTCGGCTGATTTGCCAATTCTGGCTGATGCGGGGCGCGTCTTTGCGGCACTCGATGGGATCGTGGCGCCCGCAGCCTCTGACTGGCGTGCGGACGCCATCGCCAAAACCCGCGCCGCATGGAAAACAGAAGTTGACCTGGAACGCCCCGGCATCCTGCCCGTCGCTGATGCGTTGCGTGCAGCGCTCCCCGCCAACACCATGATCTATTCCGACATGACCCAATTCGCCTATGCCGCGAAGGAGGTCTATCCGATGGATCGTCCCGGTCATTGGCACCACCCCTACGGCTTTGGCACGCTGGGCTACGCGCTGCCGGCCGCTATCGGTGGCAAAGTCGGTGTCGGGGATCAGCCGGTGGTGGCGATCCTCGGTGACTATGGCTTCCAGTACACGATGCAGGAACTCGCGGTCGCAGTTGAGTTGGGGCAGAACCTGCCGATCATTATTTGGGACAATGGTAAGTTGGGAGAGATCGAGGACAGCATGGTCCGCGCCCAGATCGCCCCAAACGCGGTGGTCCAGCGCAATCCGGATTTCCTGAAATTGGCAGAGGCATTTGGCGCGGCATCAGCGCAGCCCAGAACCCTGGCAGAGCTTCAGCCGATCCTTGACGCCGCATTTGCTGCGGACAGGCCGACCATCATCCGCATCCCGTCGGACATCGCGCTTACCAACAACTGACCAGCACGGAAATGTCGCTGCCAACCCGTTGCAGGGCTACATTGCCTAGCGGTGTGGTCTGATCGGTTTGGCGCACCGTCAGCCCGGCGTTCTCTAGCAGTCCCGTCACAACCTCGGACTTGAGCGCAAACTGCACATCCTCTGGCAGCGCCTGCAGGGCGGCGTTGCGGCGGGGCAAAAGCATGCCAAGAACGGCGCCACCGGCGTCCAGCACCGGCCCCCCGGCGTTGCTGGCCCGGGTCACGACGGACAGGCGGATCACCCGCTCATCCCCTTGCAGGTTGCGCAGGTCGATCAGATTGCCAAAGATCATTGTCGGCGCGGTCAAAACGCCATCAAACGGATAACCGGCCACACCAATCGGGTCCTGCAAACGGGGAACCGCTGTCTGCAATGTGCCGATTTCAAGCGGCGCCAACGGCGTCTGCGGCTGCAGTATTGCGAGGCCGAAGTCCGGGAAACTGGCCAGCATGTCAGCATCCGTCGTGCGATCAATCGTCAGACGCTCACATTGGTCCAATCCGACGTCAGAGGTGACGACCGTGCCATCCGTCGTGACATAAAAGCCGGACTGCGAAAACGTCGGCTGCCGCACGGCCAGACCAGAGACCAGATCAATCGACTGTTCGGCCCCCGGTGGGTTCAGGTTCGGGTCGAGCACTGCGTCCAGACGCGCAAAGCTGTCCTGCATGGTTTCCAGAATACGGGTGCGACGCCTGTCATCGCGATCATCCCAGACCAGTGTGAAACCCTTGATGGCACCGTCCTGCAGTGTGGCGGTGGTATAGCTGTGGATCCCGTTCCCTATGCCTTCGATGGTAAAGCTATCGCCACGCAGGCTGCGCGGCCCTTCCGGTGGAATGATTTCCAGCGTCTGCATCACCTCGTATAGTCCAGCCAGCGTGCTGCGGTCACCTGGTTGCGAGATGAGCAAGACCTGAGCGTTTGGCAGAGAGCCGGTCGGAGTGAATTTCGCGAATGGCGGGGCGTAGCTGTCAAACGCGACAACTGACAGGGGCAGCTGGATTTGAATCCCCGCCCTGATGTCCTGTATCGTCTCCATCCCGACGTCGACGAGATCCTGATTGTACTGTTGAAGCAGAACCTGCCGCTGGCGCGTTGTCAGCACGCCGGTTGGCGGAAAACCATTGAAACTCTGCCAGTCTTCCATCGCACGGCGGGTACCGCGCCCGAATGCCCCGTCGATGGCGGAATTGTAGAAGCCGGCCCAGCGAAGCGCTTTCTGCAGCTCTTCGCGCTCGCTGCGCAGAAGCTGCGCTTCTGAGGCGCGCGCTTCGGCTAGTGTTTCGACCTGACCAGTGATTGGTTCCTGGGCCAGGGCGCCCGGTTCCTCGTTCGCAATTTCTTCGGGCAGCGGAGCGACGGTGGCGCCGCCAATCGGCCAGAACTGTTGCTCAAATCGGCGCCCGGTCTGCAGATAACTATCCCCGGGGATCTGCCCACTGCCCAAAAGGCGCCGTAGTTCTTGCCGTGCGAGTGCCTCTGAATACGGGCCAAGCACGATGCCATAGAACCCACGGCCAAGGTAATACCCCTGCACATCATCAAATCGCCGCGCATAAAGTCGGGCGCGTTCGGTTGCCTCTGCCAGTGTCTGCCGGGCCTCGATCTGAACCCAGAACTGATCCTGCGCCTTGGCTGGCACCGCCATCAGACACATGAAAATCGCAAAACCAAACGCACGCAGCATCCAACCCTCCCCGGTCGGGCAAAGAAATTTCATCCTGAGTGCAAAGGAACCCAAGCCAATTTCAACCAAAACCCGCGTGAGCGAACCGCCTTTTTTCTCGTGCGTTGCCTGATTGACCCTTGCCGGACCAGACCCTATTGAACGCAGCGAACGGCAAGAGGGCGATATGGCAGACAAACCGCGCAGTTTTCAGGAGATCATCCTGCGGCTTCAGACCTATTGGGCCGGCAAGGGTTGCGCTGTCTTGCAGCCCTACGACATGGAGGTCGGGGCAGGGACGTTTCACCCCGCAACGACCCTGCGCGCGTTGGGCAGCAAGCCTTGGGCAGCCGCCTACGTACAGCCGTCGCGCCGCCCCACCGATGGTCGCTATGGCGAAAACCCGAACCGTCTGCAGCACTACTACCAGTTTCAGGTTCTGATCAAACCCAGCCCACCGGATATGCAGGACCTTTATCTTGGGTCTTTGGCCGCCATTGGCATTGATGCCAGCATGCATGACATCCGCTTCGTGGAAGATGACTGGGAGAGCCCGACACTGGGCGCTTGGGGCCTCGGGTGGGAGGTTTGGTGCGACGGGATGGAAGTGAGCCAGTTCACCTATTTCCAGCAGGTCGGCGGGCATGACTGCAAGCCTGTTTCGGGGGAGCTGACTTACGGTCTGGAACGACTTGCGATGTATGTGCTTGGCGTCGATCACGTAATGGACATGCCCTTCAACGACCCGCAGACCCCGATTGCGCTTTCTTACGGCGATGTGTTTCGGCAGACGGAGCAGGAGTATTCTCGCTGGAACTTTGATGTGGCCGATACGGAGGTGCTCTTGCAGCACTTCAAGGATGCAGAGGCCGAATGCCAGCGCATCCTCGATGCGCCCGCAGAGGACCCCAAAACCGGCAAGCTCATCATCATGGCCCACCCCGCCTATGACCAATGCATCAAGGCCAGCCACCTCTTCAATCTGCTTGACGCGCGCGGCGTGATCTCTGTCACCGAGCGGCAGGCCTACATCGGGCGGGTACGCGCGCTGGCCAAGGCCTGTGCTGACGCGTTTGTACAGACAGAGGCAGGCGGGGCCGCGGCCTGATGGCAAGGATCGTGATCGTGGCAATGCTGTTGCTCGCCGTCGCTTCTGGCGGCCTTCTTTATTACAATCAGGTCTACGCCTTTTATGAGGAGGTCGACTTTGTACCTGACTCGGTGCAGCTCACCAGCGTGAGCACGGGCGAGGCGGAGCCGATTGTTGTATCGGCATTTCAAGCCATTGATGCCGACAGCAGCCCGCTGCGTTATCGCGCCTGCTTTGAAACGCAACTAAGCCAGGCCATGCTGACTGAAACCTTTGTCATGGTGGACGTCGCAGAGCCGCGGGTCGCACCCGGCTGGTTCGACTGTTTTGATGCCGCCCAGATCGGCGCGGACCTGCAGACGGACGCCATTGCCTTCATGGGTGTCGAGAACATCCAATACGGCATCGACCGTATCGTCGCGATCTACCCAGACGGGCGCGGCTATAGCTGGCACCAGATAAACGCCTGCGGCGAGGTCGTGTTTGATCGCGAACCTGTGCCGGAAGGCTGCCCCGAACCTCCAGAAAGCCTGAGATAATGCCCAACCTTCTGATTGAGCTCTTTTCCGATGAAATCCCCGCGCGCATGCAGGCGAAGGCGGCTGATGATCTGCGCAAGCTGGTCGCGGACGGTCTGGTTGAGGCTGGCCTGACCTATGCTGGGGCAGCAGCGTTTTCCACGCCGCGTCGTTTGGCCCTGTCGCTGGATGGGCTGACAGCAGAGAGTAAGCCCGTGCGCGAAGAACGGCGCGGCCCGAAGGTCGGTGCGCCGGATCAGGCGATCGACGGGTTCTGTCGCGGGGCAGGGGTATCACGCGACGATCTGGAAATGCGCGACGACAAAAAAGGCCAGGTCTATTTCGTCGTAATCGAAAAGCCGGGGCGCAAGGCGGCGGATATCATTGCGGAGGTGCTGGAAAAGACGGTTCGTACCTTCCCATGGCCCAAGTCGATGCGCTGGGGCGCGGGTAACTTGCGCTGGGTCCGTCCGCTGCATGACATCCTTTGCATTCTTGTGGATGAGGCGGGCGCTGAGGTTGTGCCGCTGGAGATTGACGGCATCACCTCTGGCAATACCACGCGCGGCCATCGCTTCATGGCGTCAGATGCGTTTTCCGTTGTGTCTTTCGATGATTACGAGGCGAAGCTGAAGCGCGCCAATGTCATCCTGCGCGCTGATGAACGGGCGGAAGCAATCTGGAACGAGGCGACGACGCAGGCCTTTGCGCTGGGGCTCGAAGTGGTCGAGGACAAGGGGCTGCTGGCAGAGGTCGCGGGCCTCGTCGAATGGCCTTTCGTTCTGATGGGCAAGATTGATGATGACTTTCTGGGCCTGCCCCCCGAGGTGTTGCAGACCTCGATGAAAGAGCATCAGAAGTTCTTTTCGGTGAAGAACCCCAAGACGGGCCGCATCGAACGCTTTGTCACCGTGGCCAACATGGAAACGGCGGACAACGGCGCGACGATCCTTGCGGGCAACCAGAAGGTGCTCGCGGCGCGTCTGGCGGATGCGAAGTTCTTTTGGGAAAACGATCTGCGCGTGGCGAAGGATGGGATGGGGCCGTGGGTGGAGAGCCTGTCCAACGTGACCTTCCACAACAAGCTGGGTAGCCAGAAAGACCGGATTGACCGCATCGCGGCATTGGCGCGGGAAATCGCGCCGAGCGTGGGGGCGGATCCTGATCTGGCGGAGCAAGCCGCGCAGGTGGCCAAGGCCGATCTGTCGTCCGAGATGGTCTATGAATTCCCCGAACTGCAGGGGCTGATGGGCCGGTACTATGCCGAGGCCGCCGGGCTGCCCACGGAGGTCGCCGCCGCCTGTCAGGAACACTATTCGCCGCTCGGGCCGTCAGACGACGTGCCGACCGCGCCCGTGTCCGTCGCCGTCGCATTGGCCGACAAGATCGACACGCTGACCGGGTTCTGGGCGATTGCCGAGAAACCAACCGGGAGCAAGGACCCGTTTGCGCTGCGTAGGGCAGCGCTGGGGGTTATTCGGTTGGTTTTGGAGAATGGGCTGACTATCCAGCTAGACAGTAAGATCATCGGCCATCTGCCAAATGTAAGAGGTTCCATCGGAAACGTTGGAAACCTCTCAGAGCTACCCGAATATCATGGTTCTGTTCTGAGAGGGGATCTCCTCTCCTTCTTCCACGACCGCCTCAAAGTCTTCCTCCGCGACAAGGGCATCCGCCACGATGTCATCGACGCTTGCCTGCAAATGCCCGGCAGCGACGACCTCACTCTCCTCGTCAAACGGGCAGAGGCGCTCGCCGCCACCCTCGCGACTGATGACGGTGAAAACCTGATCCAGGGCTTCAAGCGTGCGAACAACATTCTGACACAGGCGGAAGAGGCCGACGGTGTCGAATACTCATATGGTGCCGACCTGAAATTCGCCGAAGAAGACGCCGAAAAGGCGCTTTTCGCCGCCCTTGATGCTGCAGATGCAAAGATCGGACCCGCGATGGCGGCCGAAGATTTCAGCACCGCAATGACCGCTATGGCAGCACTGCGCGGGCCAATTGACCAATTTTTCACCGACGTGCAGGTGAACGCCGACAGCCAGGTTCTACGCCGGAACAGGCTTAACCTATTGTCACGCATCAGAAAAATATGCCTTAGCGTTGCTGATCTGACCAAAATCGAGGGCTGACGGATTTTTCTGTAAACGAAGGTATACAGAAGGCCGAATTACCCCCTATGCTGCAGTGACAGCAGCAATGGTGCCGCAGTGCAGCAACAAACGACATACGCCCCGGTGACGCTGATCACCCCGACCGCGCCGATGAAGGCGTCGGTGCATGGCGGGCGTGTGAAATGTCTGCAGCGGCTTGTACGGCTGGATATGCCGGTGCCGGTGACGATGGCACTGTCGTTTGATGCAGTGCGCGAGGCGGGGCGCGGGTCGCTGCCTGATTTGAATGCAATCCTGGCCCCGTTTGGTGATGCGCCGCTTTTGTCGGTGCGCCCTTCTAGTCAGGACCCCGACTGGGGTGGCCCCGGTGCGATCCTGAATGTGGGCATGAATGAC
>JBCBOD010000059.1:0-22720 GCA_039821425.1 Pseudomonadota bacterium | reverse complement strand
TGGACAACCCGTGGCCGCCGCCACCGATGATGATGGCGTCATACTCTGCCTTGGGCTCTGGGTCGCGCCAAACTGGCTTCCAGCCCTTTTGGCCAAACAGCCCTTCTTTGATAACCCGAAAGCCGGAATATCCCATCACAAGTTCCCTGTTGTTTCCCGGACCCTAGCAAGGGTGCGGGCTGACTGCATGTCCTCTTTTCGACACCTGCCGGACTGCGGGCGACTATCACATAAAGCGGCGCGGCAAACGGCGCAGGTGGCGCGAAAGGGCATCTTCAAATGCGGATGCACTCTGCGGGCTATCAAAGGCCTCTAACGGAATGACGGAAAACTGGCGCTGATCAATGATCAGAAAAAGCGCCTGATCGGTCCGCGCAAAGCTTTGAAAGGCATTCCACGGCAGATGATTTTGCCCTTCGTCGCTGTCGACAATCACTCCGTTATCGGCGACCCTGGCCGTGATAGGGCCGGGGTACTTGGGGTGCTTTCTATAGAAACTACGCCACAGACGATCGCGGCTGACATCCAAGGCGACAATCACAATTGCCACCACCAGGACCACCACATCCCAAACGCCCGGAATGCCTTGGTAGGTCAGAAATGCGCCAAGCGTAAACAGACCCGCGGCAACCGTAAGATTGCCCCGCTGCCCCATGGCGCGGTAAGCCCAAAGCGCATGGCAGGCGCGCATGAAAGTGTCTTCATCAACGGTGTAGACGACGGTTTGCTCTGGGCGGTTTTCCTGCATAGCCCTGACAGGACCATCCCGTCACCACCGATGCAAGCCCGACCCATGGCGAGTTTGGTCCAGCGCCATGTTTTTGCCGCAAGTCCCTTGTAACCGATTCGTGATTAGGCACGTGCTGCCTCCCAGAGATGAACACGCGTTCACCTAATAGACTGAGATGATGCGACTTTCTGGCGCGCGGTTGTCCAGAAATACGGAACAATTGCCGAAAAAGTGTGCGAATGTTCCCGCAAAACAAGGCATGTCATCTAGGCAGGCGAAGAGTCGCCCAATTTTTGCCATACGCAACTGATTTATGTACTATCCAAATGCAAAATGGCAGCTATCCTGGTATTCAGGTAAAGTCTGCCAAACTTGGGGAATACTACATGCTGCCTGTCCGCTTTGAAAAATCGATCCGCGCCGCGTTGAAAGGTTCTGTTGCGAGTGTCTTCAACACTTTTCGGCGGGATGAAGAAGGCGGGATCATTATCTTCACGCTCCTGCTGTTGATCTCAATGCTGGTGATGGGCGGCATGGCCGTTGACTTCATGCGGTTCGAGTCCGAGCGCGCGCGGCTGCAAAGTGTGTCTGACAGGGCGGTTCTAGCAGCTGCCGATCTAGACCAGACAGAAGACCCCAAGGCTATTGTTGAGGATTTCTTTGCGAAGGCCGGGTACGCCTCTAACATTGTAGGCGAGCCTGATGTCGTGGACGATGGCAATAGCCGCAGCGTGTTGGTCGACTCCACGATCGACACGAACACATTCTACCTTCGCCTCATCGGCATCGACGACCTGTCTGCACCGGCGCGTTCTTCCGCCGTTGAGGGGACAGGTAATATCGAGATTTCGCTCGTGCTCGACATCTCCGGCTCGATGGGCAATTGGGTTGCAAGCGAGAGCGCGACCAAGATGGACCTCTTGATCGACGCGGCACAGGGCTTTGTGGATGACGTGATGCTGCCCGAGCTTGATGGCCGGGTGTCCATGAACCTGATTATGTACTCGCAGCAAGTTGGGATAGGTGACGAGCTCTTTGCAGCTCTGAACACAACACCTGACATTATCTACAACCATGATCCTGTGCTTGTTGGGAGCTCCAAGACGGGGATCGTGACCGAGATGGAAACCGGCGCGCCCACAACGCTGTCACTTGCAGAACTCTCCGCGCTGGACAGCTTTACAAACCCGTCCCGCTGCGTTGACTTTAATGCATCCGAGTTCAACGATCTGAGCCTCAACACGACCCGCACCTACAAGCAAGTCGAGTATTTTGATCGTTACGGTTGGCAGCAGTCTCCTGTGTACACAATCTGCCCCAAGGAAGACGCAGAGCAGATTATCGTGATGTCGCAGGACGCGGATGAATTGAAGGACGCGATCGGGGATTTGCGCCCGACAAGCTGGACCTACATTCACCTTGGGCTGAAGTGGGGTGCGGCGCTGCTTGATCCTTCGACCCGTGGCTTGATTGCTGGACTGCCCAGTGTTGACGGTGATTTTGCCGGCCTGCGCCCGGCCGACTATGACGACAACAACACGATCAAATACCTGGTTCTGATGACCGACGGTCGCAACGTAAGCTCGCGCCGGATCGAGCCAGATGACTACGACACGTATGAAGAGCGTCAGGCGCTTTTCGATTACGAACTTGACTACTGGCGCCGGAATATTCGTGTCCCAACCCAGTCACAGAACCAGGTCACTGATCCGGAAGGTAGCGCAGGTCAGTTCGACACCTGGATGCAACAGCTTTGCGATCTGGCCGGGAAACCCGATGCCAACGGTCAGCGAAAAATGAAGCTCTTCACGATTGCCATGGGTGCCGATAGCCATGGCACAAGCGAAATGGCCGACTGCGCATCCGTTCCGGCATGGGCCTTCTCGACCGACCTGTCGGGGACCGATGGTCAGCCAGGTATCGACGAGATCTTTGAGGCCATCGCGGCACAGATCACTGCACTGCGTTTGAACCTGTAAGGATAGAGCCGACCCATGAAAAGCCTTCTGAAGCGTTTTGTAAGGGACGAGGCGGGAACAGCGTCGCTTGAGTTTGTGCTCGTCTTTCCCGTTTTCTTTGGGTTCTTTCTGGCAACTGTCGAAGCCGGAATGATCTCTGTTCGTCATGTGATGCTTGAACGCGGCGTGGACATCGCGGTTCGTGACGTCCGCATCGGTGTGATGCCTGAACCAGATCGCGATCTACTGCGGGCCCGCATCTGCGACATTGCAATGATCATTCCTGATTGTACGACGCAGCTCGAGATCGAGATGATCCAAAGGGATCCCAACGATTGGGAAGCTATTCCCACCACCGTTCGTTGCGTGGATCGCGGTAACATTGATGATGACAACAGTAACGTTGAAGGCACGCCCAACAACCAACTGATGTTCATCCGTGCCTGCGTGCGTATTGACCCGTTCATGCCGACGACGGGTCTTGGCAAGACAATCGTGGACAACAATCAGGGCGGTGCGGCTGGCGGGTCCTACGCACTTGTCTCCAGAGCAGCATTTGTCGTTGAACCTTTCAGAGCCGAGGGATCCTAAATGACGACCCTGCTTCAACGCTTTGCAAAAGATGAAGAAGGCAACATGGCGATCGAACTGGTCCTTGTGGTGCCGATCCTCGTATGGGCATTGCTGTCGACCTTCGTGTATTTTGATGCTTTCCGGGTGGAGTCGAACTCGCACCGGGCAGCGCTCACTATTGCTGACATGTTCAGCCGCGAAGAGACACCGATCACGCCGGCCTATCTGAACAGCACGCGCGCCCTGCTCCGTTCTTTGACGTTTGAAGAGGCGAACCCTGACTTTCGGGTAACGGTTTACCGGTATCGCGAATCGGACGATTCCTACCGCCGTGTGTGGTCACAACGTCGCGGTTATTCCTCGAATTTGAACAACGAAAATCTCGCAGATCTGCAAGCCAAAGGCTTGTTGCCCATAATGGCCAACGGCGACCGATCCATTCTTGTCGAGACCCGCACACAGTATGATGCGCCATTTGCATTCGGTTTGGGGCCATTTACCAGCACAAACCTTCAAGATCTGACGTTTGACACGTTCACGGTGATCAGGGCACGTCCAGGCACACTGTGCTGGGATCGTTTTCCAGACGACGACACGAATACTATTCGCTGCTGATCACCCTATCCGTTGTGCCAGCTGTTCGGCCATGAACTTGGCCTGACCGGCCTGTGTGACACCCCCAATCCCAAGCCTGCGCCCAAACCGCCACCAGAGCCCTGGTGCGCGCGACCATTTCTGTTTTGTCTTGGTGACAACAGTGAACCCGTGTGAGGGCTTGAACGCGAAAGCGCCGCGCTCGATCTTTTCGATATCTTCAAGCGTGGCAAGAATCTGACCGTCGCTGTCCCGCAGCTCCGTCTCGGTCAGCAAAATAGACCGTTTCTGGGTGCGGCGCAGACGTTCGGCTTGCCAGAGCATATCTGCCCCGAAGACAAGCAGGAAGATTTGCCAATGCAAAGCAGGCTGTGCGGCGAGCGCTGTGTAGATCAGGATCGCCCCCAGCATCAGGTGGATCATGATCGCCACCCAGCTGCGTGGGGCTGACACGCCGACCGTCGCGTAGATGCCGTTCTCGTCCGGCTGAAACATCTGCGGCTGCATTGATACGTCCTTACCCCTTCGCGGTGACGGCACCGCGGACCATGCGCCAGTAAATCGCCTCAATCTCGGCCTGTGGCAAGCGGCCATCGTCACGGAACCATGTACTGGGCCCAGTGAGCATCGCGATCAGGGCCATTGTGCAGACCCGGGTATCTGCAACGGCAAAGGCACCACTTTGTTGCCCCGCCTGCAATATCTCTTCCAGCGCCGCTTCATAGTCACGGCGCAGGCCTTCGATCCGGGCGAAATTCTCGGGCGAAAGATTGCGGAGCTCCATATAAGCCAGAGACACCTGATCGGGCCGCGGCAAGTGGAAGCGCAGGTGGAAGCGGGTAAACGCCTCGAGCGCCTGTATCGGGTCCGCGGACACCGGCGCGGTTTGCCAAGCGGCCAGCAAACTGGTCAGGTGGTCCTCCATCAGGCCGAAAAGCAGGCTCTGCTTGTCAGGAACATAGTTGTAAAGCGCCCCGGCCTTCACCCCGACCGCATCCGCAATCTGGCGCATGGAAACTGCTGCATACCCGTGCTGTGCGATCAGCCGCAGCGCTGCATCGCGCAGCCGCGGGCCGGTGATCTCTGCGTGGGAACCTTGTTTGCGCGCCATGCCATCATCTAACTGAACAACTGTTCATTTGCCAAGCGTCCCCTGCTTGCCGCCTTTCCTGCCCAGGGCTAGTGTGCCGCTATGCGCGCCATCCTTCCCATCGCAATTCTCCTGGCCGGATGTACCAGTTTTCCCACTCTTGAGGACACGATCAGCGACGCGGCCCGCGACGCCCCCTACCCCACGCTGACACCCCTGCCTGCGATCCCGACAGCCGGGGTAGATGAGGCCGAGGATTTGAACGCCCGCATCGCCGCCTTGCAGCAGCGGGCCGACCGGTTGCGGCGGATTGAGGTTGGCGCGTTGCAGTAGGCCCGGGCATTCGCTAGACCGCTAACAAGCTCGCAAATCACGAATGGACGCCACCAAATGACAACACCCTTGCGCCTTGGCATTGCAGGACTTGGCACCGTGGGTGTCGGGGTCGTGCGGATTGTACAAAAACACGCTGAATTGCTGGCTGCGCGTGCGGGGCGCCCTATCGAGATCACTGCCGTTTCCGCCCGCTCGCGCGAGAAGGACCGTGGCGTCGATCTATCAGCCTATGCTTGGGAAGATGACCCCGTCGATCTTGCGAAACGTGACGACATCGATGTCTTTGTCGAGGTCATGGGCGGCCACGAAGGGCCCGCCAAGGACGCGACAGAGGCTGCCATTGCGTCTGGCAAAGACGTGGTCAGCGCCAACAAGGCACTTCTTGCGATCCATGGTCAGGCCCTCGCCGTCGCTGCGGAAGAGGAAGGTCAGACGATCAGGTTCGAGGCCGCCGTCGCGGGCGGCATCCCTGTGGTCAAAGCTCTGACAGAAGGCCTTGCAGCCAACGAAATCACCCGCGTCATGGGCGTG
The DNA here is from genome assembly GCA_039821425.1 of Pseudomonadota bacterium. Taxonomy (GTDB): domain Bacteria; phylum Pseudomonadota; class Alphaproteobacteria; order Rhodobacterales; family Rhodobacteraceae; genus Yoonia. The sequence continues at coordinate 16,908 of JBCBOD010000059.1, read as the reverse complement.
ATGAACGGCAGCTGCAACTACATCCTGACGCGGATGGAAGATGCGGGCCTCAGCTATCAAGAGGTCTTTGATGAGGCCAACGCGCTGGGATACCTGGAGGCAGATCCGGAACTGGATGTTGGCGGCATCGACGCGGGGCATAAACTCGCTCTCCTGTCCTCCATCGCTTTCGGCACGCAGGTGGATTTCGACGCCGTAGAGCTGGAAGGCATCGGTTCTGTCACCATCGAAGACATCCATCAGGCCGCTGATATGGGCTACAAGATCAAGCTTCTGGGCGTCGCACAGATGACGGGGCGCGGGCTGGAACAGCGCATGTCGCCTTGCCTTGTGCCAGATACCTCACCCCTCGGTCAGCTGCAGGGCGGGACGAACATGGTCGTTCTGGAAGGTGACGCTGTGACCCAGATCGTCTTGCGCGGCCCCGGTGCAGGAGAGGGGCCAACAGCCAGCGCCGTGATGGGCGATGTGATGGATATCGCCCGCGGCGTGCGTATCTCAACCTTTGGCCAGCCTGCTGGCACGCTGCGCAAGGCACGCGCGGCCCGCGCTGCGGTGCCCGCCCCCTATTACCTGCGGATGCAACTTGTCGACAAACCCGGCGCGTTGGCCAAAGTCGCACATGCTTTGGGCGAAGCAGGGATATCCATCGACCGGATGCGCCAGTACGGGCATGAAGATACCTCTGCCCCCGTTCTGATCGTGACGCACAAGACCACGCGCACGGCGTTGGATGAGGCCCTTGCCGATTTCAAGGCCACCGGTGTTGTCGTCGGCACCCCAGTCGCCATTCGGATTGAGGCGGTTTAGCGCAAACAGACTTGTCGCCCATGGGTGACCCGGCTTAGGCAGGCCCAAACAGCAAAGGATCGCCCCATGGCCGACACCAAGGATTTCAACGACCGCAACCTGTCTCTGGGCCTTGCCCGGGTGTCAGAGGCTGCCGCCATCGCTTGTGCCGGGCTGATCGGGCGGGGTGATGAAAAGGCTGCAGATCAGGCAGCCGTGGACGCAATGCGCACCCAGCTGAACAAGCTCGACATTGCTGGCACGGTGGTGATTGGTGAAGGAGAGCGGGACGAAGCCCCGATGCTTTTCATCGGGGAAGAGGTTGGCACGGGAAATGGCCCCGGTGTGGACATTGCCCTTGATCCGCTGGAAGGCACAACGCTGACGGCGAAGGACATGCCAAACGCGCTGGCCGTCATCGCAATGGGCCCGCGCGGATCGATGCTGCACGCGCCTGATGTCTACATGGACAAGCTCGCCATTGGCCCGGGCTTTCGCACCGGCGTCGTAACCCTTGACATGACGCCGAAAGAGCGCGTCTCGGCCCTCGCCTCTGCCAAAGGGTGCTCCACCAACGACATCACGGTCTGTGTCCTTGACCGCCCCCGTCATGAAGAGATGATCGCTGAAATCCGCAGCACTGGCGCTGCGATCCGCCTGATCACCGATGGGGATGTGGCTGGTATCATGCATACCGCAGACCGCGAAACGACAGGGATTGATATGTACATGGGCTCTGGCGGCGCGCCCGAAGGCGTGTTGGCGGCGGCCGCCCTGAAATGCATGGGCGGGCAAATCCTTGGCAAGCTCTTGTTCCGTAACGATGATGAACGCGGCAGGGCAAAGAAAGCCGGCATCACCAACTTTGATCGGGTCTATACCCGCGACGATATGGTGACGAGCGATGTGATTTTCGCAGCAACCGGCGTAACGGATGGTTCTCTTGTGCCAGGCATCAAACGCGAGGTCGGGTTTGTGACGGCCGAGACGATCCTGATGCGGTCCAAGACCGGTTCGGTGCGCCGCATGATCTACCGCAACCCTGTCGCCTGACGGCGGCGCCTCCGGCGAAAATATTTTTGGCAAGATGATGCGCTGGGGCCGTGGTCAATCATCCGGACTGCGCCTAATGTCTGTCGCGATGACGGATACCCCTGCATTTCTGAATGTCGCGGCTTCACTCACCGGCCGCCGCTGGATCGGCCCCAGCGTGGAAGAAGACCGCGCGGCAGAGGCTTTGGCACAGGCCACAGATCTGCCCGCCCCCCTCGCCCGTGTGCTCGCCCAGCGCGGCGTGGCAGCCGCCGAGGCAGAGGGCTTTCTCGCCCCCACCTTACGCGCCCTGCTGCCGGACCCGCGCATGTTGAAAGATATGGACAAGGCAACCGCGCGTTTCCTGCATGCAGTGAAGTCGCGCGAGAGGATCGCGGTGTTTGCCGACTACGATGTGGATGGCGGCAGCTCTGCCGCGCTCTTGATTTGCTGGCTGCGTGCAATGGGTCTACGGGCGACGCTCTATGTGCCGGACCGGATCGACGAAGGCTATGGCCCCAACGAACCCGCCATGCAAGCACTGGCGCAAGACCATGACCTGATCATCTGCGTTGATTGCGGCACGCTCTCGCACGAACCGCTCGCAGCTGCAGCGGGCGCGGACGTGATTGTGCTCGACCACCACTTGGGCGGCGAAACACTGCCCCCTGCCGTGGCCGTGGTGAACCCGAACCGACAGGATGAAAGCGGCGAACTCGCGCATCTCTGTGCAGCAGCGGTCGTATTTCTGATGCTCGTCGATGCCAATCGCGTGCTGCGCGAAGGTGGCGAGACCGGGCCGGACCTGATGGGAATGCTCGATCTCGTGGGATTGGCAACTGTCGCCGATGTCGCCCCCTTAGTCGGTGTGAACCGGGCCTTGGTGCGGCAAGGGCTGACCGTCATGGCGCGCCGGGGCCGCATCGGGCTGACGGCGCTGGCCGATGTGGCGGGGCTGGATCAGGCGCCGACGGCTTATCACCTTGGTTATCTCCTTGGCCCGCGCGTGAACGCGGGCGGGCGGATCGGAAAGGCTGACCTCGGCGCGCGGCTCCTCTCCACTGATGATCCGCATGAGGCCGCGGCACTGGCAGCAGAACTCGACCGACTGAACACGGAACGACGCGAGGTTGGAATAGCCGTGCGGGATGCAGCGCTCGCACAGGCGACCGAACGCGGCCTTGACGGCCCGCTTGTCTGGGCCGCTGGCGAAGGCTGGCATCCGGGCGTTGTCGGGATCGTCGCGGCGCGCCTGAAAGAGGCGACAAACCGCCCCGCCGTCGTCATCGGGATCGACGGGGATGAGGCGAAAGGCTCCGGTCGATCCGTCAGCGGCATTGACCTTGGTGCGGCAATCCAGCGGGTCGCGGCAGAGGGGCTTCTGACCAAGGGCGGCGGGCATAAGATGGCGGCAGGGCTGAGTGCCACACGTGATCACGTTGAGGCCGCCATGGCGCGTCTGGGCGAACTTCTCGCCAAACAAGGCGCGGGGGAGATCGGCCCGGCAGACCTGCGCTTGAGTGGTCTTCTGATGCCTGGTGCCGCCAGCTTGGACCTTGTGAACCAGATCGAAGATGCCGGCCCCTTTGGTGCGGGCGCCCCTGCCCCGCGCTTTGCTTTCCCGGACTGCCAGATCCAATTTGCAAAAGTGGTTGGTGCCAATCACCTGAAGATCAGTTTTGGCGACGGGCTGGGGGCGCGGATCGACGCGATCAGCTTTGGGGCGATGGACGGGCCGCTCGGCCCGGCCCTGATGGGGCACGGCGGCGCACGGTTTCACCTTGCAGGGCGACTGGATATCAACAGCTGGCAAGGGCGGCAAACGGTGCAACTGCGGCTGGAAGATGCGGCGCCAGCGCACTGACAGGCGGCCCAAAAAACCCGAAGAATCCCCTTGCACGCCCTGCGCAGTTTGCCTAAAAGCGGCGCACCAACAGCGGTCCCTTCGTCTATCGGTTAGGACGCCAGGTTTTCAACCTGGAAAGAGGGGTTCGATTCCCCTAGGGACTGCCATTGGTTTCCCGAACTCAGCAAGTTATCCGCTACTCAGCCTTCTTATGTTGGCAGATGCCAATTCGGTGTCTTACGATGCATCGAAGTGGCGGTTGGAAGCGCTGACATTTTCGTTGCAGCAACCGCCTAAGGACGCGCGGCGCTGGCAGTCGAAGGGCCATGACATCGCTGGCCTCATATGACACTGATTGCAAAGGCTGTTCAGCCCAAAGTACCCTTAGCCGATGTCGACCAACGCCCTAGGCTGCCCGTCGCGCGCGGCGGCATCGGCAGCGTCCGCCAGTGTCTGCGCCTTTAGCCCGTCAGTCCCGGTCGGAGAAACTGGCGCCCCTGCTTCCAAGGCGGCCACAAAATGTTCCATCTCGGCACGATAGGCAGCGGCGTAGCGTTCAAGGAAGAAGGGCTGAGCGACCGATTTGGCCATCCCCTCGCCATTTGCCAGTTCAACTGTCGTCGTAAGAACATTATCAGCCCGCAAGAGCCCTTTTGCGCCATGAACCTCGATCCGCTGGTCGTAGCCATAAGTGGCACGGCGGGAGTTTGAGATCTGGCACAACTTACCGCTTGCCGTTTTCAACGTCACCACGGCGGTATCGAAATCACCGGCAGCACCGATCTCCGGATCGACGAGACATGACGCGGCAGCAGTCAATTCGACCGGTTCTTCACCCAGCAAAAAGCGCGCCATATCAAGATCATGGATCATCATGTCCCGGAAGATTCCCCCCGATGTTTTTATGTAGCTCAATGGCGGTGGGGCCGGATCGCGCGAAAGTATCGTCACAATCTCCACGTCCCCGATCACCTGATCGCGGATTTGACGTTCCAGTTGGGCAAAATTCGGATCGAAGCGCCGATTGAACGCGACCATGAAGGGCACGCCGGCCCTTTCGACCGCTTGAAGGCAATCGTGAATACGGTCCACGGACAGATCGATGGGCTTTTCACAAAAGATGGCCTTTCCAGCGGCAGCGGCCTGATGGATCAGATCATAGTGCGTCGTCGTCGGCGTTCCGATGATCACTGCATCAATCCCCGGATCATTGATCAAGGCGTCGGCATCCATGACTTTGGCACCTGTGCGCGCGGCGAGTGCGTCTGCGGAAGCGGGCATGGCGTCGGCCACGGCTACAGCACGTGCGGTCGTCATACCGCGCAATGTCGCGCCGTGCACCTGCCCGATACGGCCACATCCCAGAATGCCGATGTTGATCATCCTATTCGCCTTTCAATGTGCGCAAGACCACGCGCGCTGCCGCCATGATGGGGTCATGGGTTTCCTTAAGGATCGTTACCCGATCAAAGCGGTCTGGATCGGCATTCAGGGCCTGACGCAGGGCTTGTCCGAAAGCCATACGCAGCTCGGTGCCGATGTTGAATTTGCAGATGTTGGTATTCCGCGCCAGTGCCTTGCGTTGCGCCACAGGCACCCCTGATCCGCCGTGGATCACCAGAGGCACGTTCGTCTTGGCTTCGATGGCCGCAATCCGCGGCTCATCAAGACCGCCATCTTTGTACTGCTGCAGATGCACGTTGCCGACAGAAATCGCCATGGCATCAACGTCCGTCTCGGCCGCAAATGTCGCAGCTTCATCCGGATCGGTACCGGCCGAAGCCTCCCCCCCCGAATAGCCGACAAAGCCAATCTCACCCTCGCACGAAATCCCGGCTTGCTGGGCCAGTTCCACAATCTGTCGCGTTTCGGCGATATTCTCGGCCAGTGGTTTGCGCGAACCGTCAAACATGAGGGAGGTAAAGCCGCTATCCAGCGCCTCTGAACATTCGTCATAGGTGTAGCCATGATCGAGGTGCGCCACGACAGGTACCGCGGCCGCCTCTGCCAAATGCCGAAACATCTTGCCCAGAACTGGCAGCGGCGTATGTGCGCGGCAACCTGGCCCGGCTTGCAGGATAACCGGGCAGTTTTCGGCCTCTGCTGCGGCCACGTAGGCACGCATATCTTCCCATCCCAGACAGACCAAACCGCCCACAGCATACCCGTGGTGCATCGCGGGCTGCAGCACATCGCGCAGCGTGACGAGGCTCATTTGAACTTCGCGATCATATCTTTGATGCCGGGGATGGTTTCCACCTGATAGGCATGGGTGGGCTGAAAATACTGGACCAGGCTGCGCTGGCTGAGCCCACCAAGGATCGTGAAGTAATACATTTGATACCCGGGCAGGACAGCACAGGGGTGGTACCCCTTGTCGAGGCAGATCGTTGATCCATCGACAATGTGATAGGCGTCGCCGGGTTTGCCGTCTTCGCGCTGCAGCATTTGCACACCAGAACCGTGGTTCGGCTTGAAACGAAAGTTGTAGGTTTCATCATGGCGGGTCTCGTCCGGCAAGCGGTCCGTGTCATGCTTATGCGAGGGAAAGCCGGACCAGCCACCTTCTCCCACGGTGAATAGTTCTGACACCAACAACCGGCCCACCTTGTCGTGGTACTTGGTGCCGAGGATGTGCTTGATCTTGCGGTGCGTCTTAGTGTCATCAGAGCCGTATTGCACGAGTTCCAACTCGTCCTTGCGCACGGTAAATGCCTCTAGCACTTTGTCGTATTTGGCACCGCAGACAAAGACCTCGGCTTCATCCGAGGTGCAGACCATTTCGGCCTTGGCCGCCGTCGGCACATAGACCCCTTCTGGCTCGCCGTCCCAGACATCCTCGACCCGCTCGCCGATGCTATCAGCCTTGAAACCCTCGATGTTGATATCGACGGTTCCGGTGGCGGGCACGATGCAGGTCTCAAAACCGGGGACAGCATATTCGAATGCCTGCCCCTGCTTCAGCTTGACGATGTTGAAGTAATTGAGCGGCACAAGCGGATCATCCACATCGACGATTGGTTTGTTCTGATTGTCATAGGGCGGGATATGCATAGTCTGTCCTCTCAGGCGGCGGTCGGGCCGGGGTGATCGGCCATGAATTTCGTCAATGTGGCCGTATCGGCCATCGCGGGGGCACAGCCAGGGCGTGAAACAGTGACAGAGGCACACGCCGATCCGCGCAGGATCGCATCGCGCAGGGTTTGCCCCTCGGCAAGCCCCGTCACCAAGCCAGCTATGAAGCTGTCACCGGCCCCAGTCGGCTTTAGCGCGTCAACGGGCCAGATGCCGGTTTTGATTTCTTCATCACCCGCAAAGGTCACAGCTCCCTTTTCGCCCATCTTGTAGACGACAAGCGATGCGGTGGTTTCTGCAAGCGCCTTGGCTTTAGCCAGCCCCTTTTCGATCCCGCCAGCCATGAAGCCAAATTCTTCGTCGTTGCCGACAATCATGTCCGAGGCTGCAGCCGCACGGCTGAGCACCTCCTCAGCCACCTGCGGTGAGGGCCAGGAATACGGGCGGTAATCCACGTCAAAGATGATCGGCAATCCCGCAGCCTTCGCGCGGTCAAAGGCCGCAAATGTCGCGCTGCGCGATGGCTCAGCGGCAAAAACAGTACCAGCCGTGATCAGCGCACCAAATTTGTCGTAGTCGACCGCGGCGACGTCATCTGCGTCCATCTGAGAGTCAGCGGCACCGTTGCGGTAGATCACATTACGGTGGCCCTCGACACGGCTTTCATAAAACGCCAGCGAGTTTCGGTATTCGCCACCAACCGGTGTCACATATTCTGTCCCAACGCCGTATCGCTTGAGCTGGCCAAGGCAGTAACTGCCAATACTGTCGTCAGAGACACGCGTCACCAAAGAGGCCTGCCCGCCCAGCTTGCAAATGCCTGCCGCGATATTTGCTGACGACCCGCCCAGTCCGACGCTGACGCGCTCGACATCCTCGACCGCTACGCCAGCATCAGTGAAAAAGTCGATCCCTGCGCGGCCGACGACAACAAAATTGTTGGCTTTGATGCCTGTCATCAAGTCCGTCATTTGCGACCTATGGTGTTGCGGGCCTCAACGGTCTCAAAGGGCTGCGGATGCGGATAGTTCATCCCAAGGAGCTGTTGCAGATCAGGGGACGCCGCCTCAAGATATCCGTCAGGCAGGGCGCCATGCATCTCTTCAATCGGGGTAAGCCATTTGGGACAGTAGTTGATCAACACCGCCGAGCGGTCATGGTCAGACGTATTTGGCATCGCGCAATGCCAGGCAGCCCCGAAGAACAGCGCGACATCGCCCGGCTCTCCCAACATACGCTCGCACCGGCCATAGAAGTCGTCAGCCTCTGTTGGATACCGCAAGTCTTTCTGAGTCCCTGGCACATAGGCTGTGGCACCCGAGGCCTCGGTAAAAGGGTCCAACAGAACAGAAACCTGCGCGTTCATAGGAAAGCTGGCGTTGAGCCCGATTGGATGCGTCTCAGCCTTGTACATATCCCAGTACGGATAGTCGACGTGCGGTTCCTGGCCCGGTCCCCCTGGCAGGATACGGTTTGCCGCGATTGATCCCATCAGAAACTCAGAGCCCAAAAACTTGCGTAAAATTCTCATCAGCACCGGATGGGCTGCCATCTTGGCAAAGACATCCCCCTTGGCCAGCAGGTTCCAGACGCGCCGCTGCAGGTTCAGCCGTCCGTCTTCTTCGGCCTGTCCTTGGAAGTGAGTCACAGTATCTGCTTCAGCTGAATGTGCGTGAATGATCTCACGTGCCTCCGCGATCTCTGCGTCGGTAAAGAGACCCGAGAGCAACACCGCGCCCTTCCCATGCAAGAGTTCTTGCACGATGAGGTCAATATCGATTGTTTCGGGCGTGAAGCGCAGCATCAGACGCCTTTCCGCTGTTTGTGCCGTGACGATTCCCAATCGACATGGGCTGCACGCACCTTGTCCGACGTGGTGATATGCGGTGTGCCGACCTCCCACCAGGCATGGCCTTCGGTGGTCCAGCCCTCATAAGGGTCAACCTTCATACTGATCACATACGTCCGGTCGGCCGCCTTGGCGCGACCAAAGGCAGCTTCCAGCTCTGCCGGTGAGCTCACGGTTTCGGCCTCCGCCCCCATCGCGCGCGCATGCGCTGCGAAGTCGACACCAACTTGTGTCGTGGCCGTAGGCGTGTCGGCGATCAGGTTGTTGAAGCTCTCGTTCCCGGTGTTGTTCTGCAGTTTGTTGATCACCGCAAAGCCACCGTTATCCAGGACGAGAATGATCAACTTCTTATCGGTCAAAACGGATGAGTAGATATCGGAGTTCATCAGCAGATAAGAGCCGTCACCGGTGAAGACGATGGTGTCCTGATCTGGCTCCAACTCGCTCTGTGCGATCCGCGCACCCCAGCCGCCAGCGATTTCATAGCCCATACAAGAGAACCCGAACTCGACGTCTACCGTGCCGATATCTAGCGTCTTCCAGTTTGCCGTTACCTCTGCTGGCAGTCCGCCTGCCGCCGCGACCACCCGGTCACGCGGATCACAAAGGCGGTTCACCTCACCAATGGCCTGCGCGTAGGAAGCTGGGCCGTTGCCAACGCGCGTGTTTTCGGCAACGTAATCGTCCCATTTGGCGCGTTCCTCTTTGGCATGCGCTGTCCATTCCGAAGGGGCCGCATAGTCTGCGATCGCATCTGCCAGCAACGGCAGCGATACCTTTGCATCCCCGACAACCGTGGTGGACAAGTGTTTGGCAGCATCGTGGCGACCCACATTCTGACCAATGATCTTCGCGTCATGCGCAAAGGCCGTCCAGGAACCTGTCGTGAAGTCCTGCAATCGCGTGCCAACGGCCAAAATCACGTCGGCCTCTTCCGCAATAGTGTTTGCCGAATCCGAGCCCGTTACCCCGATGGGGCCAATGTTCAGTTCATGGTCATGCACCAAATTGGCGCGGCCCGCGATGGTCTCGACCACTGGGATACCCGTGGTTTCGGCAAAAGTGGTCAACTCTGCAACAGCCCCCGAATACTGCACACCACCGCCCGCAATGATCATCGGCCGCTTGGCGGATTTCAGCAACGCTGCCGCATCAGCCACCTCAGCCATATCGGGTGATTGGCGGCGAATGCGATGCACCCGCTTTTCAAAGAAGCTGACGGGATAGTCATAGGTCCATCCTTGCACGTCTTGCGGCAAGCCGATGAAAGCAGGGCCACAATCAGCGGGGTCCAGCATGGTGGCAAGCGCAGCCGGCAGCGACTGGATAACCTGCGCCGGATGCGTGATGCGGTCCCAATAGCGGCTCACCGCCTTGAAGGCGTCATTGGTTCCGAATGTCGGGTTTCCGAAGTGTTCAAGCTGCTGCAACACAGGGTCCGGCAACCGCGTCAGGAACGCGTCACCACACAGCAAGAGCATCGGTAACCGGTTGGCATGGGCAAGGGCTGCGGAGGTCAGCAGGTTGGCCGTCCCCGGTCCGGCAGAGGCCGTGCAGAACATGAAGCGGCGGCGCAGCCACGCCTTGGCGTATCCTGCGGCCGCGAACCCCATCCCCTGCTCGTTCTGACCCCGATAAAGCGGCAGCGCGTCCCGATCCTGGTAGAGCGCTTCACCCAGGCAGGTCACATTGCCATGGCCAAAGATGCCAAAACCGCCGCCACAAACACGTCTCTCCTGCCCGTCAATCTCGATCCACTGATTGGCCAGATAGCGGACAATCGCCTGCGCGGTGGTCAGCGTCACAGTTTCCACGGCCTGCCCCATGAATTCCCCCCTCCGGTCGCTCGAAATGGCTCATGGTCAAGATTGGATATTGACCTGCGACCGACATTGACGATACCAAAATTGCAACCGGTTGCAAACGGTTTTTGGGAGGGCCGCCAAGATGGCAGACATCGGGATCGGTATTGTCGGAGGCGATTACATGGGCAAGGCCCATGCAGCTGCCTACAGTGCCGTTGCATCCCTTTTTGCAACAGCGTTGCGCCCGCGTCTTGAAGTCGTGTGCGCCACCTCAAAGGTATCAGCAGAACACTACCGACAGAGTTTCGGCTTTGCACGCGGGACAGACGACTGGCGCGATCTGGTGAATGACCCAAAAGTTGAGGCTGTGATCATCGCCTCTCCTCAAAGCACGCATAAAGACATCGCGCTCGCCGCATTCGCCAAGGGCAAGCCGGTCTTCTGTGAGAAGCCTTTGGGTCAGAATGTTGCTGACTCCGTCGCGATGAACGATGCGGCCCTTGCCAGTGGGCAAATCAACATGGTGGGGTTCAACTACATCCGCACGCCAGCTTCACAGTATGCCCGACAACTGATCGCCGAGGGTCGGATCGGCGACATCACATATTTCCGCGGGGAACACACCGAAGACTTCCTGGCAGACGCCACAGTGCCGGGAGACTGGCGGACGCAAGGCACCGGGAATGGCTGCATGGGCGATCTTGCGCCCCATATGATCAACGGTGCCCGCGCGCTCGTCGGGCCGATCGTGTCACTTTGTGCCCAAGTGGAGACCGTGCACAACGTACGAGGCGGCGCCCCTGTCACCAACGACGATCAAGCACAGTTCATGTGCCGCTTCGAGAATGGCGCCCAAGGGCATCTTTTCTTCAGCCGCGTCGCAACGGGCCGCAAGATGGGCTACGCCTACGAGATCCACGGCACCACCGGGCAAATCCGCTTTGATCAAGAAGATCAAAATGCGCTCTGGCTTTACACGGCAGAAGGGCCAGAAGCCGAGCGCGGCTTTCGAAAGATCCTCGCCGGTCCGGCACATCCAGATTATGAGGCATTCTGCCTCGGGCCTGGGCATGGCACCGGCTATCAGGATCAAATCATCATCGAAGCCAAGGATTTCCTGACCGCCATCGCCACAGGCCAAAACATCTGGCCGACTTTTGCGGAAGGCCTTGAAGTCAACCGCGTCGTCACCGCCGCACTCGCATCCAGCGCCCGACAGGCATGGGTCAATGTGGCCGACTTTTAGAAAGAATGAGACATGATCAAGATCGGTAATGCGCCCTGCTCCTGGGGTATCGAATTCGCATCGGACCCCGCCTACCCCGCGTGGCAAACCGTGCTCAAACAATGTGCCCAGGCTGGCTACAAAGGCATAGAGCTGGGGCCGATCGGTTATATGCCGGAACAGCCTGAGATCCTGCGGGAAGAGCTCGACAAAAACGACCTCTCGATCATCGGCGGTGTGGTCTTTCGCCCCTTCCATGATGCGGCCAAATGGGATGAGGTCATGGATGCCTCTGTGCGGACCTGCAAAGCACTGGTCGCCCATGGCGCCCAACATCTGGTTCTGATCGACAGCATCTCGCCCCGGCGTGCGCCCACCGCGGGCCGTGCCGATGAAGCCGAGCAGATGGACAATGCCGAATGGTCAGCCTTCCGCGACCGGATCGCCACGATCGCCAAGATGGGAGCAGAGGAATATGGTTTGACAGTCGGTATGCACGCCCATGCCGCCGGGTTTATCGACTTTGAGCCCGAGTTAGAGCGCCTGCTGGACGAGGTGGACGAAAGCATCCTCAAGATCTGCTTTGATACCGGTCATCATTCCTACGCGGGATTTGATCCGGTTGCATTCATGAAGCGCCACATCGACCGGATCAGCTATATGCACTTCAAGGACATCGATCCGGTGGTGAAGGCAGACGTGGTTACTAACCGCACAGACTTCTACAAAGCCTGCGGTCAGGGGATTTTCTGCAACCTTGGCCAAGGTGATGTGGACTTCCCCGCCGTCCGGAAAATCCTTTTAGATGCCGGTTTCGAAGGATGGTGCACCGTCGAGCAGGACTGTGATCCTTCGCTTCCCGGCACGCCGCTGGAAGACGCCGAGGCAAACCGCAAATATCTGGAATCTATCGGCTTTTAAGCTGGTGACATTGGGAAGAGTAGCATCATGGCAAATCTGAAATGGGGCATGATCGGCGGCGGCGAAGGCAGCCAGATCGGACCGGCACACCGGTTGGGCGCGCGTCTTGACGGACTGTTTGACTTCGCGGCCGGCGCGTTGGACCACCGGCCGGAAAACGGGATCGACTATGGCCAGCGCCTTGGACTTGGCGATCGTGCCTATGGCGGTTGGGAAGAGATGCTTGAGGGCGAGAAGAAGCGCGACGACAAGGTCGACCTTGTGACCGTAGCCACTCCGAACGCCACACATTTCGCGATCACCAAGGCATTCCTGACGAACGGATTTCACGTGCTCTGTGAAAAACCCATGACGATGACCGTTGAAGAAGGTGAAGAAATCGTCGAGATCGCAAAGAAAACAGGCAATATCTGCGCGGTGAATTACGGCTACACCGGGTACTCTCTGGTTCGGCATATGCGCGCGATGATCGCGCGTGGCGATATCGGCAAGGTACGCCTCGTCAACGCGGAATTTGCGCATGGACACCATGCGGATGCGACAGATGCGGATAACCCGCGGGTCCGCTGGCGCTATGATCCGGCGCAGGCCGGTGTCTCGGCCCAGTTTGCGGACTGTGGCATCCATGCCCTGCATATGGCGAGCTTCGTGACGGGTCAGGAGGTCGAGAAACTCTCGGCGGATACTGTATCATGCATTGATCTTCGGACGCTTGAAGACGATGCGATGGTCAACTTTCGCATGGATGGCGGCGCTGTGGGGCGCCTTTGGACAAGCTCGATTGCCATCGGCCGCCAGCATGGTCTGGGCATTCAGGTCTTTGGCGAAACCGGTGGGCTACGGTGGAGTCAGGAACACCCCAACCAGCTCTACTACATGCCCTTGAACGGACGGTTGCAGGTGATCGAACGGGGCGAAGCAAACCTCTCGCCCGAGGCCGACCGCACGACCCGTGTGACCATCGGCCATGCCGAGGGGATGCCTTTGGCCTTTGCCAACATCTACACCGATCTGGCCGAGGCGATCAGCGCCCGTAAGGAAGGGCGCACAATGGATCCGGCGGCAAATCTCTATCCGCGTGCCGAAGACGGCCTGCGCTCGATGGCCGCTGTTTACGCAGTGGCCGAGTCCGGCAAGCAGGATGGCAAATGGCTTGACGCCCGACCGCCGATGTTCCGCTAGGAAGGCAAGGGGCGCAGCGTGCCCCTTTCCACAATCGTGCAGCCAAAGAGCCGCGCCTCTGGATGGCGCCCCTCATTTTTGAGCGACGCCTCGATCAGTTCAATCGAGGAGTTGATGATCTGCCCAATCGGGTTGTGGATTGTGGTCAGATTGATGTTCGCCCAGCCCGCCATTTCCATATCATTCAAACCAATGATCCCGATATCTTGAGGGACCTGCAATCCGTTGCTCTGAATGGCTGAAAGTGCCCCGATGGAAAGAACGTCATCACCGCAGAAATACGCCTCTGCCGGTGTGTCGAGCAAAAGCCGCAGCATCTCGGCCCGCCCGGCATCGAATGAATAGTTTTCAGCAAAACTCACACTCCACCGGAGTGTCGCATTGGTCGTCAGGACCTCGGCAAACCCTGTCAAACGGTCCTGGGTGGAGGTCGCGCGCTCCGGACCGCCAAGGAATGCCACGCGCTTGTAACCTCTGTCGATCAGGGTTTTGGCGGCCATGCGCCCCGCCTCGATATTGTCGATGCCCAGAACATTGACTTTCGGATTGGGTGTCTGGCGCCCGAAAGAGTGGACGACGGGTATCCCCACATCCTTGAACGCTTCGGCAAAGGTATCAGGCAAGGTCGAAGACGCCACTATCACACCATCCACCGAATAGGCCCGCAGCATCCGCAAGGAGGCAGCAGGATCGGTCTCATCCGTCAGGTTCACAAGCAGCGGTCGCAGCCCGCGTTGCTGCAGCCCTTTGGTAAACTTGTCAAACACGGTGAGAAAGATCGGGTTGTGAAAGTTGTTGGAGACCAGCCCAATTAGTTTTGTGCGTCCGGTGGTCAGTGACGAGGCAAGTGCATTCGGACTGTACCCTAATGCTGCCGCGGCCCTTTCCACCTTGGCACGAGTTTTAGGACTGACAGAGGCGCCTTCGGTATACGTGCGCGAGACAGCAGAGCGGGAAACACCCGCGCGTTCTGCCACCTCTTTCAACGTCACGGGCAAGTTACCGCTCCCTACTCGCCTTTCTCTTCCTCCGCATGCGCCGCAGCGCGCACCGCATCCCAATCTGCAACGGAGAATTTCCAAACGGCGATGCCGCCAAGGCCCAAGAAGATCAAGACCCAGGTGACAGCTCCGGTTGAAAACTCGAACATTGCCCAAAGAAGCGGCACCAAAACGAACGCGACGCGCCGCCAAACGGGCAGAAAGAAAGGAATGTCGAAATCGAGAAGGCGTGCTTCCATCTTAGGCGGCACCTTCGTACTCCGCCCCTGTCTTCGCACCTGTGATATAGGCCACGATGTCCTGACCATCAGTCTCCTCTTTCTTGAGGTTCGCAACGATCCGGCCGCGGCGAAAGACGACGATCCGATCAACAAGGTCCATCACCTGCCGCATGTTGTGGCTGATCAGGATCAAGGGTTCACCCTGCTCTTTGAGTGTCCGGATGATATTTTCCACCTGCGCCGTTTCTTGCACACCCAATGCGGCGGTCGGTTCGTCCATGATTGTCAGCTTGGAGTGGAACGATGCCGTACGGGCGATCGCCACACACTGCCGCTGACCGCCTGACATGTTCTGGATGGTGTTGCGGATGTTCGGGATCTTCACGCCGGTCTTTTCCAACGCCGCCAGTGTGTCCTCGCGCATCGCCTTGTAGTCGAGAAACTTGAACGGCCCCAGCCAGTCAAACTTGGTTTTTTCCCGTCCAAGAAAGAGGTTGTCAGGCACGTCCAGCGCATCCGCCAAGGCAAGCGTCTGGAACACGGTCTCGATCCCTGCTTCGCGGGCGGCGAGAGGGCCCGAAAAGCTGACCTCGTTCCCATCAAAGATGATCTCGCCGCTGGTGCGCTGCTCAACGCCGGTGATTTGGCGCACGAAGGTGGATTTCCCGGCCCCGTTATCGCCCATGATCGCAACATGCTCACCTTTCTTCAGGGTGAAATTCGCGTCGTTGAGGGCATGCACACCACCGTAGTGCTTGGTCAGGCCAATGGTTTCAAGAATGATATCGCTCATGTCAGCCTCCCTAGCTTCGCGCCGCGGCACGTTCTTGTCGCAGCTTGTCGAGGACAACCGCCGCAATGATGATCGCACCCATCGCCATCAACTGGTAGAAGGCATCAAGCTTGATGTAGGTGAAGCCAGACTGGATCACGCCAAACACCATGGCCCCAAGGACTGTCCCCGGGATGGACCCTCGACCACCAGTCAGACTAACGCCGCCAATCACGGCCATTGCGATGGCATAAAGCTCATAGAAAATTCCCATCCCGGACTGCGCCGTCAGGTTCTTGGAGCTCAGTACAATTGCCGCAAAAGCCGCAAGCATCGACGCGATCATGTAGACCCGGACCTTGTGCCGCCTGACGTTGATGCCCGACATTCGTGCGGCGTCTTCGTTGGATCCAATTGCGTAGGTGTGTTTGCCATGCAGCGTGTAGCGCATGATGACATGCATCAGCACCGCAATGGCGAGGAACCAGAACACCGGCATCATCCCGGCGCCGAGAGCCGCAAATTCCTCTGTTGGGAACGAAACGGGCTGGCCACGTGTCCAGGCCTGCGCAATACCCCGGCAGATCAGGAACATGCCCAGCGTCGCAATGAAGGGTGGAATGCGTGTGTAGGCGATCAGACTGCCGTTAATCGCGCCGATAAATGCGCCAAACGCCAGGCCCACAAGCACCGGGATCAGGACGGGCAAATCGAAGGCCCACGGTCCAAAGACCGCCTTTGGGTTCGGGTTGCCGTTGACCAGTTCCGTCTGCGCAAACGACATCACGATCATCGCTGTTGCACCGACAAGCGGACCAGATGAAAGGTCAATCCCCCCCGAAATAATCACCTGCGTCACGCCAAGGGCAATAATGCCGATGATGGAAACCTGAAGGATAATGATGCGCAAACGCGCCTCATTGAAGATGGTGTCAAAACGGTCTTGCGTGTCGAAGAGAAAGCTTTGACCGTTCATGTAAGGCAAGACTTGCCCAAGGATTTCAAAGATGATCACGATCAGGATCAATGCAAAGAAGATATTCACCTCGCCTGGCAAGGATCGCTTCTTCTTGTCGTAAGTTAGCCCACCAATTCCGTGCGATGTTTCGGACATCTTATGTGTTCCCCCCGTGCTCTGTTCCCCGTGCCTTGTCGACACATGGCCGGTAACAGGCAGCGCGAACGCTGCC
>JBCBOD010000109.1:0-13981 GCA_039821425.1 Pseudomonadota bacterium | reverse complement strand
TCGAATTGGAGCGGGCGATGAGATTCGAACTCACGACCCTAACCTTGGCAAGGTTATGCTCTACCCCTGAGCTACGCCCGCATTCCAGTTCGTGCCGCGTGATCTATAAAGAAGCGTTGGGTTCTGCAAGACCAAAATGCGGCGATTTCGCAGAATTTGCCCGGATGCTCAGTCGTCGCTGCCATAGCCGTCAAATACCCTGACGCCGGTCAGGCCGACATCCTCTGTGTGCACGGTAACGCCGTCGCCATGCAGAAGGACAAGGCCATATGCCCCGGGCTCATCGGTGGAGAGATGCGCGTTGGGGCTTTCAAAATCAATCACCCCCTGATGGCAAGGGCTCTTGAAGACGGACCAAGGCACGCAACGGCTGCTGCCTGAAATGGTTTTATGAATGTGACCACAGATCAGATGGGTACGGCCATGATCGGACAGGCAGTCCAGAAACGCATCACCATCAGCCAGTTTGATCGCATCCATCCCGCGAATGCCGGTGTCAAATGGAGGGTGATGCACGCAGACAAGGGCAGGGCCGTCATGGTCTTGCAGCGCGTCCTTCAGAAACGCCATCCGCTTTGGGCAGAGCCGCCCCGCATGGTGGTCATCGGCATAGGGCGGGCCATCAAGGCTGTCGAGCGTGATGATCCGGTGTGCCCCAATATCCAGCGCATGCTGGACAAAACCCTCAGTGCTGCGCGGCGCATCTGGAAAAGCAGCCCAAAACGCCTCTCTCCGGTCATGGTTGCCAAGCATCGGGATGATCGGGATCGGAATGGCCTCAAGGATGCGCCCTAGCTCCGCATATTCCTCTGGCAACCCATTGTGTGTCAGATCCCCAAGCAGGATCAGCGCCTCGGCGTCAGGATGGGTGGAAACTGCGGCGTAAAGCGCGGCGGCTGTGCGCGCGGATGGGTCCAGCCCGATGATCCGTTCCCCCGGGGCGCAAATGTGCAGATCAGTCAGGAAGAGCAGTTTCTGCATGGATCAGGCCTTGAATTCGATCAGATCCCAGCGGTTGCCAAAGGGGTCACGAAAGACGGCGACAGTGCCATAGGCTTCAGACCGCGGGGCTTCCTCGAAGATCACCCCGTTTGATGACATTTTTGCAAAATCCTGATGAAAATCATCTGTTTGCAAAAACAGCCACACACGCCCGCCGCCCTGCGCACCTATGGCCGCTTCTTGTTCTTTTCCGACGGCACGGGCGAGCAGGAATGCTGTCTGCGCACCAGCAGGTGCTACGCGGACCCATTTCTTGCCCCCGCCAAGGTCCGTGTCTTCCAGCAGGTCAAAGCGCATCTGCCCCACAAAGAACGCGATGCCTGCATCATAGTCTGGCACCAGCACGGCGACGAGGGTAAGGTTCTGGCTCACTCGAACTCTACCAACAGGTCCTTTGCATCGATCTGGCCGCCGGCCTGCACATGCACTGCCTTCACAACAGCATCACGCTCGGCGTGGATGCCCGTTTCCATCTTCATCGCTTCGATGGTCAGCAAAAGATCGCCTTCTTTGACCTCTTTGCCCGCTTGCGCGGCCACCGTCGCCACAACGCCGGGCATTGGTGCGCCGATGTGGTTCGGATTGCCGTCTTCGGCCTTCGGACGGCTGATTTTTTCTGCCGCGGCCAAACGGTTCATGACGCGGATTGTGCGGGGTTGGCCGTTCAGCTCGAAAAAGACCTTTACTTCGCCATCCTCGTTCATATCCGCCACCGCCTGCAGGCGGATTTCGAGGATCTTGCCGGGGTCAATCTCGGCCACGATCTCTTCCCCTGGCGCCATGCCGTAAAAGAAGGTGCGCGTGGGCAAGGTGCGGACAGGTCCGTAGGTATTGTGGCGCGTCATGTAGTCGGTGAAGACCTTGGGATACATCAGGTAGCCGTTGAGGTCCTCATCATCGATGTCCATCCCGCCCAGCTGCGCAGAGAGATCGGCGCGTGTTGCTTCCAGATCTACCGGCTTCAAGTGCTTGCCCGGGCGGTCTGTGATCGGTTTGTCGCCTTTCAGAGTCTTTTTCTGAATCGCCTTAGGCCGGCCGCCGGGCGGTTGGCCGAGGTCGCCGTGCATCATCTCCACCACGCTGTCGGGGAAGACGACGTCGACCGCCGGGTCCTCTACCTGGGCGCGGGTCAGGCCCTGGCTGACCATCATCAGGGCCATGTCGCCAACGACTTTTGATGACGGTGTGACCTTCACGATGTCACCAAACATCTGGTTCACATCTGCATAGGTCTGGGCGACCTCGTGCCAGCGTTCTTCCAGCCCCAGTGACCGCGCCTGCGCCTTGAGGTTCGTGAACTGCCCACCGGGCATTTCGTGCAGATAGACCTCAGATGCAGGGGCCTGCAGGCCAGACTCAAATGCAGCATAATGCGCGCGCACCTGTTCGAAATAATTGCTGATCTCGCGGATTGCGCCGATATCAAGGCCGGTGTCACGGTCGTTGCCGCGCAGGGCTTCGACGATTGACCCGAGTGTCGGTTGTGATGTGTTGCCCGAAAGCGCATCCATCGCCGCATCGACACAGTCCACACCCGCTGCCGAAGCCGCAAGGATCGTCGCGATTGCGGCACCTGATGTGTCATGCGTGTGGAAATGGATCGGCAGACTGGTTTCGTCTTTCAGCGCCTTGACCAGCGCCGTTGCCGCGGCAGGCTTCATCAGACCGGCCATGTCCTTAAGACCCAGCACAAGCGCGCCTGCGGCCTCCAGCTCTTTCGCCATGCCGACATAGTATTTCAGGTCATACTTCGCGCGGTCCGGGTCCATCAGGTCGCCGGTGTAGCAGATGGTGCCTTCACAGACTTTCTCCGCCTTGATCACGGCGTCCATGGCCACGCGCATGTTTTCGACCCAGTTCAGGCTGTCGAAGACGCGGAAGACGTCGACTCCAGAGGCAGCCGCCTGGGCGACAAAGCTCTGCACCACGTTGTCGGGATAGTTGGTGTAGCCCACGCCGTTGGATGCGCGCAGCAGCATCTGCGTCATGATGTTGGGCATGACCGCGCGGATGTCACGGAGACGCTGCCACGGACATTCCTGCAGGAAACGGTATGCGACGTCGAAGGTCGCGCCGCCCCAGCATTCGACGCTGAAAAGCCCGTGCATCTTTTGCGCATAGGCCGGGGCCGCATTGATCATGTCGATGGACCGCATCCGCGTGGCGAGTAGCGACTGATGCCCGTCGCGCATCGTCGTGTCCGTGATCAGAAGCTGTTTCTGGTCGCGCATCCAATCCGCCACGGCCTCTGGCCCGAACTGGTCGAGGATGTTGCGCGTGCCGGGGGTGACGTCCGTGGTCGGTTTGACCGGTGGGCGCGGGGGTCTGACGTCAGCCGCGGGGCGGGGCCGACCGGCCGTTTCGGGGTGCCCGTTCACGGTGATATCCGCGATGTAGGTCAGGATCTTCGTCGCTCTGTCGCGCCGCTTGTCAAAGTCGAAGAGCGCTGGCGTCTCGTCAATGAACTTCGTGTGGTATTCATTGTTGAGGAATGTGGGGTGCTTTAGCAGGTTCTCGACAAAGGCGATGTTGGTGCTGACGCCACGGATACGGAATTCGCGCAGCGCACGATCCATGCGTGCGATGGCCATTTCCGGCGTGGGTGCGCGGGCGGTGACTTTGGTCAACAAACTGTCGTAGTAGCGAGTGATCACGGCGCCCGAATAGGCGGTGCCGCCGTCTAGGCGGATGCCGGGCCCGGTGGCCGACCGATACATCTGGATTCGGCCGTAATCCGGGATGAAGTTGTTCTGCGGGTCCTCGGTTGTCACACGACATTGCAGGGCGTGGCCGTCGAGTTTCACGTCGTACTGGCTGGCGCAGCCGGTGGCTTCGACCAGTGATTTGCCTTCGGCGATCAGGATTTGCGCGCGGACGACATCGATACCCGTGACCTCTTCGGTGACGGTATGTTCCACCTGCACGCGGGGGTTCACCTCGATGAAGTAAAACTCGCCAGAGTCCATATCCATCAGGAACTCAACCGTGCCTGCGCATTCGTAATTCACATGCTGGCAAATCTTCTTGCCAAGGTTGCAAAGCTGTTCCCGCTGGGTGCCGGACAGATATGGGGCAGGGGCGCGTTCCACGACTTTCTGGTTGCGGCGTTGTACCGAACAATCACGTTCCCACAGGTGATAGATTTGCCCATGGCTGTCACCGAGGATCTGCACCTCCACATGGCGGGCGCGCATGATCATCTTTTCCAGATAACCTTCGCCGTTGCCAAAGGCGGCCTCAGCCTCGCGCCGCCCCTCGAGGACTTTCTCCTCCAACTCATCTTCAGACATGATCGGGCGCATCCCGCGGCCACCGCCGCCCCATGACGCTTTGAGCATCAGGGGATAGCCGATCTGTGCCGCTTCTTTCTTGATCGCGGCCATGTCATCGCCGAGCACTTCCGTCGCGGGGATAACAGGCACGCCGGCCTCAATTGCGACGCGGCGGGCGCTGGCTTTGTCGCCCAGGGCGCGCATCGTTTCAGCCTTGGGGCCGATGAAAGTGATGCCGTTGGCCGCACAGGCATCCACGAAGTCAGGGTTTTCGGACAGCAGGCCATAACCGGGGTGGATCGCATCCGCGCCGGACATCTTGGCGACGCGAATGATCTCTTCGATCGAGAGGTATGCGGCAACGGGGCCAAGTCCCTCACCGATCCGGTATGCCTCATCTGCCTTGAAACGGTGCAGGCCCAGCTTGTCCTCTTCGGCAAAGACAGCAACGGTTTTCTTGCCCATCTCATTGGCCGCCCGCATGATGCGGATCGCGATTTCGCCCCTGTTGGCAATCAGGATCTTGTTGAAATCCGGCATGAAAACCCCCTTCTTCGCAGTTGCAGCAATAGCTTTAAGCGAAGTCCCCGGCGGGGTCCATGGCAAGTTATTCGGCGGGTGTTTCCGTGTTGGCGTAGGCCAGAACTGGTCCAGTTGCGCGTATGACCGGACGGCCCACGCTTTCCGGTGCAAGCGCGCGGATATCATCCATGATGGCATCAAGACTTTGCGTGACGCTGCCAACCGACATCGCCGCAGTCCGCAAACCATATGGTACTTCAGACCGGTTTTGCAGCATGCTCAGGTAGTGACGGATTTTTCCGATCTGCAATTGTGCCTTCGCAGCATAGAAGGCTGCATCCTGCAAGCGTTCACGATCCGGAAATGCCTCGAGCACGATAGCGGTTCCGATAATCCTTTGGCGGCCGTCCGACATCACCACCGGCTGCAAGGTTGTGTTCCAATCCGCGGTGATCCCTTTCAGTTCCAACCGCTCGTCATATGTGGTGGGCACGCCGAGATCGGCACATTTGGCGTAGCGCTGTTCGACTGCGGCAGCATCGGCGGCAGAGAGGATCTCAGCCGTTCTTTTGCGCAGAACATCCTCGGACCGCAGACCGGTCTTGGCGGTATGCGCTGCGTTCACGCAGATCAGGCGAAAGTCGGCGTTGGGGTGGGCCCGCTCTGCGGCAAACATTGGGACGGCAAATGCGTCCAGCGTATCAGACAGTGCCTGATAGTCGTCACTCGTAAAGGTCATGAAGGTTCGTCCTTGGTCGTCCGTTATCGTATTAACGAATCTTACCGAGAACATTTAAGGAACACTTAAAGATCGCAATCACCTCAAATTCGCCGGACTTTCCAGCAAACGCGTTCGGACATCAGCCAGCGATTTGACACCTAACTGCCCCATATTGCTGATCAAGTCCTGCCGCAGGATGTCGACAGCGTGGGCAGCACCCGGCTCTCCCAGTGCGCCCAGCCCATAGTGAAACGCCCGCCCCAGCATCACGAAATCCGCCCCCAATGCGAAGGCGCGCAAGATATCCAGCCCACCGGACACCCCGCTGTCAAAGATGATCGGCAGATCAGTCGCCGCCCGCACTGCCGGCAGGGTGGTGATGCTGGCGGGCCCGCCGTCAAACTGCCGTCCTGCGTGGTTGCTGACCCAGATCGCATCGGCCCCTTCATCGGCCAGACGCGCCGCATCATCGGCCCGCCCGACACCTTTGACGATCAGTTTGCCCTGCCAGACATCGCGCAAGGACTTGAAATACTCCCAGTCCGGCGAGGTCCGCAGCAGGTAGCCGATATGCTGGTTCGAGGGCAGGGCACTGCGATTTTCCGAATAGCTTTCCATCAGGCGCAGGCGCGGCATGCCGGTCTTGCGGATACCCATCAGCCAGGCCGGACATTGCGTGGCCTGAAAGGCCAGCCGCGGCGTCAGCTTTGGCGGGTTCGTCAGCCCGCCGCGCGTCTGTCTTTCGCGGCGGGAAGCGACAGGGACATCAACCGTCAGCACCAGCGTGTGAAACCCGGACGACTTTGCCCGTTTCAGAATGTCATCGCGGATCGTCGGATCGCGCGGCGGATAAAGCTGAAACCACCCCTGATCGCCCGCATGCGGCCCCACGGCCTCCGGCAATTGGCTTGCGACAGTGGAGAGCGTGTAGGGGATGCCTTCCTTCACCGCCGTGCGGGCCAGCATCTGTTCAGCGCCCGGCCAGATCAGCCCCGACATTCCCACCGGTGCGATGCCATACGGCAGGTTGTAGCTGCGCCCGAGGAACGTTGTGCGCAGGTCCGGCGTGAACTCCCCATGCAGGATAGACGGGGACAACAGCACCCGGTCCAGTTCGGCCCGGTTGCGCGCCTGTGTGGCTTCATCTCCGGTCGCGCTATCGAGATACTCCCACACGAAATGCGGGATACGGCGGCGGGCGCGGGCCTTCAGATCAGCGATGGCGGGGTAACGGGCATGCAATGACATGGGCGCAGGCTTATGGCCAGTGGCGCGCTTATTGCAATCCTTGGATGCCTCCGGCGGCGGTATTTTTGAACAAAAGAAGGATGGAACGGAACAAGAACAAGCCTTTCCTCTTGTTGGCAACAGCGCTATGTTTTCGGGCATGAGCAGTTTTTCCGAAGATGACGCGTTTGAAGCCGCCGCCGTACCGCTGAGCCAGCAGGCGATGGCGCGGCCAGCGATGCCTTACATGGACGGGCTAAACCCCGCGCAGCGTGAAGCTGTGGAGACGATGCAAGGCCCCGTCCTGATGCTCGCAGGCGCAGGCACGGGCAAGACCAAGGCGTTGACGACCCGTATCGCGCATCTTCTGGCCACAGGCGCCGCCCGCCCGAATGAGGTGCTGGCCGTGACCTTCACCAACAAGGCCGCGCGCGAGATGAAAACGCGCATTGGGGCCATGATGGGTGAGGCAGTGGAAGGGATGCCGTGGCTGGGGACGTTTCACGCGGTCTGTGTGAAACTGTTACGCCGACATGCGGAGCTTGCCGGGCTGAAATCCAATTTCACGATCCTCGATACCGACGACCAGATCAGGCTGATGAAGCAGTTGATTGCGGCGTCGAATATCGACGACAAACGCTGGCCCGCGCGGATGCTGTCGGGCATCATTGACGGCTGGAAGAACAAGGCGATTACGCCGGAGAATATCCCGGCAGCGGACTCTGGTGCCTTCGATCACAAGGGGCCAGAGCTTTACGCTGCCTATCAGCGCCGCCTTCTGGAACTCAACGCCGTCGATTTCGGCGACATCCTTTTGCATATCGTGGTGATCTTTCAAAAACACCCCGATGTGCTGGCCCAATACCAACGCTGGTTCCGCTATGTTCTGGTGGACGAGTATCAGGATACCAACGTCGCCCAATACATGTGGCTGCGCCTGCTGGCGTCGGATCATAAGAACATATGCTGCGTGGGCGATGATGACCAGTCGATCTACGGCTGGCGCGGGGCCGAGGTGGGCAACATCCTGCGGTTTGAGAAGGATTTTCCGGGTGCGCATGTGGTGCGGCTGGAGGAGAATTATCGGTCCACCGGGCATATTCTGGCCGCAGCCTCTGGTGTGATTTCAGCGAACAAGGGGCGGCTTGGCAAGACGCTCTTCACCTCTGGCGAGGACGGCGAAAAGGTCCGCCTGATCGGCCATTGGGACGGCGAGGAAGAAGCGCGCTGGATCGGCGAAGAGATCGAGGCGATGCAGCGCGGCACGCGGGGCATGGCGGCGGTGGGGCTGGAGAAAATGGCGATCCTCGTCCGCGCCTCGCATCAGATGCGCGCGTTTGAGGATCGATTTCTGACCATCGGCCTGCCTTATCGCGTGATCGGCGGCCCGCGCTTTTACGAACGGATGGAGATCCGGGATGCGATGGCTTATTTCCGCCTCGCCGTCTCCCCCGATGATGATCTCGCGTTTGAGCGGATCGTGAACACGCCAAAACGCGGCCTTGGCGACAAGGCGGTGCAGACGATCCAGCGGACAGCGCGCAGCAATGGGGTGTCGCTGGTTGAGGGCGCGCGACTGGTGTGTCAGGGCAAGCTCTTGGGTGGCAAGGGTTTGAAAGAGCTGACCATTCTGGTTGCTGCGATTGATCGCTGGCATGGGCAGGTCCGGGCCGAGGCGGATACCCATGTGGAACTCGCCGAGATGATCCTGGATGAGAGCGGTTACACCGGGTTCTGGCAGAACGACAAAACGCCAGAGGCGCCGGGGCGGCTCGAAAACCTCAAGGAACTCGTCAAGGCGCTGGAGAATTTCGAGAACCTGCAAGGCTTCCTCGAACATGTCAGTCTGATCATGGACAATGAACAGGAAGAGCAGGGCGAGAAGGTCAGCATCATGACGCTGCACGCGGCCAAGGGCCTCGAATTTCCCGCCGTGTTCCTGCCGGGGTGGGAAGATGGGCTTTTCCCGTCGCAGCGGTCGATGGATGAAAGCGGGGTGAAGGGGCTCGAGGAAGAACGAAGGCTCGCCTACGTCGGGATCACGCGGGCCGAAGAGATTTGTACGGTGTCCTTTGCTGCGAACCGGCGTGTCTATGGCCAATGGCAGTCGCAAATGCCCTCGCGTTTCATCGACGAATTGCCCCCCGATCATGTGGAGGTGCTGACGCCACCGGGTCTCTATGGTGGCGGCTATGGGGCCGCAGGCATGTCGGCCAACGCCTCGCCCGCGATCATGGGGGCGGCGGCGTCGGACCTGCACGAAAAGGCGAGCCGTGCGGATGTCTACAACTCTCCCGGCTGGAAGCGGCTGCAGGCCCGCAGTGGCCAGCGTGGCATGGCGCAACCAGCCGAAGCGCGGAACATGACGATTGATCTGGATGCAGTGTCAGCTTTCACCGAAGGGGAGCGTGTCTTCCACCAGAAATTTGGCTACGGCGAGGTGATGGGGATCGAGGGCGACAAACTGGTCATCGAGTTTGACAAGGCTGGGTCCAAACACGTGGTCGCGCGGTTTATCGTCAGTGCGGATGAGGCAGACGACGTGCCGTTTTAAGCGCGGCAGGTCCTGGATCCTCGCTAGGTGATCAGCATCGGATAGAGCGACACGACCAGCAGCACCGCCATGCTGATGTTGAAGGTCCTGAGCCGCTTTGCCGTCCCCAGCCAGCGTCGGACTTGCACCCCCATCCAGGCCCAGACCGTGACGGAGGGCAGGTTCGTGGCCGAGAAAACCACCGCCACCAGCGCGGCGCCGGCAAAAAGTCCCATGTTTTGCGGGGCATAGGCGCTGATCGCCGTGATCGCCATGAACCAGGCCTTTGGGTTAACCCATTGAAAGGCCGCGGCCTGCAGGAAGGTGAAGGGTTTGCCGGTGACCTCCTTGGCTTCGGGCGGCAGGGCCGTCGCGATCTTCCACGCAAGCCAGAGCATGTAGGTGGCTGAAAGCACCTTCAGCGCCGTGTTCAGCACCGGGTAGGTGTCAAAGACCTGCAGCAGCACGACCCCAACCATCACC
Organism: Pseudomonadota bacterium; assembly: GCA_039821425.1. GTDB lineage: Bacteria > Pseudomonadota > Alphaproteobacteria > Rhodobacterales > Rhodobacteraceae > Yoonia. Next base: position 4,221 of record JBCBOD010000109.1, on the reverse strand, counting down.
ACCATGAACGCATGCCCCAGCGAGATGCCCAGCATATGCGGTACCGTCCGGCGCAGCCCATAGTTGGCGCCAGAGGCCATCAGCATCAGGTTGTTTGGCCCGGGCGTGATCGAACTGGCAAAGGCAAAGCCGACAAGGGCGATGAAGATCTCGAAAGTCATGGCGCAAGATTACGCTGGGTTTGGCGCAATGAAATTGCAAAGTTGTGCAACATAGGTCAGAATGCACAATAAATGTTGGCTTATAACCACATAAACGCGCGTATATTGCTCCTTTTGGAGGCGGACGGACGGATCAGCAACCTCGCACTCGCCGAGGCGGTTGGCCTGTCGCCCTCTGCCTGCCTGCGCCGCGTACAGGAAATGGAACGGCAAGGCGTGATCAAAGGCTACCGGGCGCGGCTTGATCCCGCACAGGTCGGTCGCGCCTATGTGGTCTATGTGGCGGTTGGCCTGTCAGAGCATACCAAGGCGGCGCAGGAAGGCTTTGAAAGGGCGATGCAAAACGCCGAAGAGGTCACCGAATGTCATAACGTCGCCGGTGCCTTTGAATACATGCTGCGGGTCGAGGTGGCGGATTTGCCAGCCTACAAGGCGTTTCACACCGATACGCTGGGTACCGTGCCGCATGTGCGATCCATCACCAGTTACATGGTGATGGGATCGCCCAAGGATGTGCGAGGCTAAAACAGCCCGGCACCGGCTTACTTTGCGGCTTCGGCATACATCCCGACAACGCGGTTCATTGTGGCCATTGTCGTGTTGAGGGCCTGAAACTTGACGACTTGCGCATCAGGATCGAGCACCTCACCCGCCATCAGGTTTACAAGCTGGGGGCGGGCAACCGACCACTCCCTGCCCACTTCGCCTAGACCTGTGGCAATCGCGCTGTTGGGAGGGGGTAGGATGCCAACCTGTGGCAGACCGAATTGGAGCGCTTCCAGAGATGCCTCAAAAATGCGCATGGTGCCTTCAAGATCTTCAAGGACCACGTCGGTATTCTCGGCGATGTCCAACATACAACTTTCTTTGGACATCTTCTGCGTCAACATGCGCTGCCGCCCCGAGATGTCGATCAGCATGAGCGAGGCTGCAGTCGCGTCGTTCGGGTTGGAGTACTGGCGCACGAGCTGTTCTACCAGCAATTGTGCAGCTGACAGGACTGGCAGATTCTCATTCAGGATGAATGCCACGTCATCAGCGTTTGCGTTTTCGGCGATGATAGCTTCGGCGGCTGCCTTCAGCGGCTCCCACTCTGCACGCAACGCGGCAATCCGCATCAGAGCGCGGCGGTTTGTTTCTGGATTGATGATGTTGAGCTCTGGGTCGCCGTTTTCGAGCGCGGTCAGGATCTTTTCGAACTCTGCGGTCGCCCCAATCAGAAGGGTAGTCGCACCGTCAACGTCGATCCCCTGGTCAAGATGACAGGCGGCAGACGGGATACGCTGCGAAAGCATACGCAGTTTGCCTGAAAAATTGATCCTTTCCTGTGCGTTGGTCTCTTCCGAGGCGACAGAGAAGTTGACAGGTTGCTGTGCGGCGACGGGCGAAACGAGGCCAATACTAACAATCAAGGGTAGAACGGTGGGGAGGGGTTTTATGTTCATGACCAGACCTCTTTTTTGGGGTGGGCATTCGTTGCGATGATAGGACTTTGAAAAATTCGAACTGACTAAGGTAGCGCCACTTTCACGGCGCAGTCTTCTTACCGCGCCAGATAGGAAGCGATCATGTGGTTAATGCGGACAAAGAATGGCGATTTGGTGAAGGTGCGATCAAACAAAAAACGGCCATGCCCGGGAGGAGGTGGGCATGACCGTCTCTATTGTTCGTGCCCGCCCATAAAGGGAGGAGGAGAGCAGGCACTTTAACGCAAGAGTTGTGCGGGAGGAGGTGCACGCGACCTGCGGTCTTCATCCAGATCCACCGGGAGGAGGTGGCAGATCCGAAACCTTTGGCAAGTGCGGCGACACCTGGGAGGAGGTAGGTGCCGCCGCCTTGATTTTGTCCGGATACCTCGGGAGGAGGTGAAGCATCAGGACGGATCCGAACCGCACAGGGGAGGAGCGTGCGGAGCGGTAACTTTATTCCTTGCCGTATGCGGCCTCTCGCGCGATAGCGTGAATGCTGGTGGGGTGGATCCCCAGGTCAGCTAGTTCTCGCGCGTTGAGGTTCTGCAGTTCGGCGACGGTTGTGCGGAAGATACGGCGCTTTTCAGCGGCCTCGGACCAGCGTGCGCGCAATGCGCCAAACTGGGAGGCAATGGATGTACCCGCGAAGTATGTTTCGGTACGGACAGTCATTTTTCTACTCTACGTCTCTATCTTGCGTGGCCGGTGCCATCCTTGTTGCTTGTGATCATCATGTAGGATCATGCTGCAGGTGCACAATATTCCGTTGCGCAATGCTGCTATGCAGCATTTGCATGGGGGACAGGGGCATTTGTCATGTGAGAGTTGCAATGCCTGTCAGAGCGGCGATGCGCCTTGCGCTTTGCGCAAAAAGTGCCAGATGGTGATGCAGAAATAGACGAAACATGGTGAACCCCTAATATGCCCCTGACACGCGATGAAATTTTGGGCGCTTTGGCGCGACTCACTTTGCCTGGCGGTGAAACCCTTGTGTCGCGCGATATGATCAGGGCGTTGAAGGTCGAAGGTGGCGCTGTGCGGTTTGTGATCGAGGCGGCAAGCCCGGATGAAGCAGCCCGGATGGAGGGCATACGCAAAGCCGCCGAACAGATGGTGTCTGCCTTGCCAGGGGTGGACAGTGTCAGCGTGATCCTGACGGCCCACGGCCCAGCCCCAAAACCGGCGGAACCACCATCGCTGAAGATCGGGCGACATCCGACGCCGCAGCAGGGACCTGCCAAAGTCCCGGGCGTGGATCGCATCATCGCGGTTGGGTCTGGCAAGGGCGGTGTTGGCAAATCGACCGTCTCGTCTAACCTTGCGGTGGCCCTGGCGAAAGAGGGCAGGCGCGTGGGGCTGCTCGATGCCGATATCTATGGCCCTTCGCAGCCGCGGATGATGGGCGTGAACAAGCGCCCGGGCAGCCCTGATGGTAAGACCATTATCCCCTTGCAGGCCCATGGGGTGACGATGATGTCCATCGGACTGATGATGGAAGAAGGCAAAGCCGTCGTCTGGCGTGGCCCGATGCTGATGGGGGCGCTGCAGCAAATGCTGGGGCAGGTGCAATGGGGTGAGTTGGACATTCTGCTGGTTGATCTGCCTCCGGGGACGGGCGATGTGCAGCTGACCCTGTGCCAACGGACGGAATTGACGGGTGCCATTGTCGTCAGCACGCCGCAGGATGTGGCGTTGCTGGATGCGCGGAAGGCATTGGATATGTTCAACTCTCTGCGCACGCCGGTGCTTGGCATGATCGAGAATATGTCGACCTACGTTTGCCCCAAATGCGGGCACGAGGCGCATATCTTCGGCCACGGCGGTGTCGCGGCAGAGGCGGAGAAACTGGGCGTACCGCTGCTCGGGGCCCTGCCGATCGACCTCGATACGCGTCTGGCCGGTGACGGGGGCACGCCGATTGCTGCTGGGGATGGCCTAATGGCTGAGGCCTATGGCGCCCTGGCGCGCCGCTTAGTCGCGGGTGGCATGGCGTGATCACGATCCGCGCAGCGCAGGCCGCGGATCGCGATGCGGTCTGGCCCATGCTGCGCGATGTCTTTCGCGCGGGTGAGACCTACGCCGTCGATCAGTCCATCAGCAAAGAAGATGCGCTGACACTCTGGTGCGATGTGCCGGCCGCGACCTTCGTTGCCGGGAACGCCGATGGCATCTGCGGGACTTACTACATCAAGACCAATCAGGCGGGCGGCGGTGCCCACGTCTGCAACTGCGGCTACATCGTCAGCCCCGCGGCGCGCGGGCAGGGGGTGGCGGCGCAAATGTGTGTGGACAGTCAATTGCAGGCGCAGGCGATGGGTTATCGCGCCATGCAGTTCAACCTGGTGCTGGCCAGCAACGCCGGTGCGGTCCGGCTATGGCACAAGCTGGGGTTTGAGACGGTTGGGTCAATCCCTGACGCGTTCGATCATCCGAAGCTTGGGTTTGTGGATGCTTTCGTGATGTACAAAAGGCTGACAGCCTGATCTCTGGGAAATCCTGGAATCAACTGGATACTACGAATCAATTTGCAGTAAATTCAGTGGTCAGCGCTTAGCGTCCGGCGAAAAACGGATCCTTTTCCGCAACATTTG
>JBCBOD010000138.1:0-9458 GCA_039821425.1 Pseudomonadota bacterium | reverse complement strand
GGATCGCATTGTGTATGTGGTACAGTGTTTCGCTCCAACACGGTAATTCTAAGTTCAGAACGCATCGGAACCTACCAAAAACGTTGCGAAAATCCCTCAGTCGGGATGAGAAATGCTCCCAAAGCGGCATTTGTGGCCGGCGTTGCAACTCCGCAGATCTGGCGAGTTGGAGCATAAAGACAAAAGAACCCGGCCAGCGCCGATATGCGCTGGCCGGGTATTGAACATGGTCCCAAAGGACAGTGTCGTGTCGTCGAACGGCGTCAGGGTGCCGCTGTCCACGCAAAACCGTTACGCACGTCGTTGATCCATTGCCCCCACAAGCTCAACCCGGAGTGAACTCCCTGGCCGAATAGGATCGACACGACCAACAGCCCTGCAATCAGCAGACCCAGAACGACAATAAACTCCGTTAGGGCCACACCTGACCTGTCATGGCGAAACGCGTTCACCATGCCGCGGAATTTCCCCAGCATCACACTTCCCTTTGCATGTTCAACCGGTCTGTGTCCCAGAGGCGCATGGAACGCGCCATTTTATCCAGACCGGCGGTGCCTCGAGCGCGAAACAATCGCCCAACTGCAGACAGACTGTGCAAGCGGATTTCCGCTTATGTCAAATTCTTTTGCCGAATTTGCGCAGGATTTTACGGGATTGCGACGTCGAGTTTACCATATGTTGTAGCTGCAGCTCTGTGGATAACTCAATGGACGACATAGATAAATCGGCGTATGCCTTTGAATCGTGCCGGTAGCCTGGTCGCAGAGTATGCGATTCGCGGAGATCTCAGACCGGCTGCAGCCGCTCACCTATCATCACGCAAACAGCGGACAACCCCATGGGCACGCCGTAAGGAACCTTACCAAGCCCGCGCAGTTCGATCAGGCGTTGACCAAACCAGGATTTTCCTTTTGACAGCCGCCCACCGCCTTTGATGACCATCAAGGTCAGGATCGAGGTAATTGCAAGAAAGACCGCGTAGGGAAGAAGCCCGTTCAGACCGATGAACAGTCCCACGGGCAAATACAGCTTGACGTCCCCTGCCCCGATCTTCCCTAAAAGCCAGAAGACGAAGGTCAGCCCGAACAGAATGCCACCTGCAATCAACTCATCAATGATCGCGGCGACAGAAAGCCCCTCAACAAAGAAGCGAAGCCCCGTGTAGGCGACATACACACCTAACAGTGCCAGGACGATTTTGTTTGAAATCTTCAAGGTGACGAAATCGCGCCAGCCGATGAACAGCAAACACGCGATGGCGGCGATCAGGAAGGTATCGCTCAACACCATCGCGCACAGTCCCTATTGGGCACCCTGCCGTTGCAAGGCGCGCCGACTTGATCAGATACCGCGCAGGTCGCCCGGCGCGCGCTTCTGGAACGCAGCTGAGTTCCGCAAAAGCTCAAGATTGTTCGCAGTCGTCTCATTTGCGGGATCAATCTCATACGCGCGCAGGAAATATGTGCGGGCGCTCTGCAGGTTACCGCGGAGAAGCTGCGAGTAGCCGAAGTTATTCAGAAATTCGATCCGGTTGCCCACAATCGGCTGTATCTTGCGATACGCGAAATCAGCCTTGTCAAACCGACGCGTCATGTCCGCAGCGGCGGCATAGCCGAGCCACGCCTGCGGATCTTCAGGCGCGACATCAATCGCTTTCTTGAACGACCGGTATGCTAAGCCAAAATTACCTTCGTCGAACTGGGCCATGCCCGTCACGATCAGCTGGTCATTTGGGAAGTAGTCACGGTTCGACGTATCGGCCACGCTTTCAGAACTGTCGCTAAAGGACGAGAATTCGCCGATGCCGATGTCGGAACACGACGCCATCGCAAATAGCGCCAAGCCTGCAAATAGTTTGCGCATAGTTTCACCGTTTTTTATCTGCTCACCGCATTCAAGACACGGCCTCGGGCGTGACATTACGCCGAAAAGAATCGTTGTACCTAGAGTGTCTAGGCTGCGAACCTTAACCTGAGGCGAATGGGTAACAGTTGTGTCATTCGGATGAACTGCGGGAATAGACATCTTCGTAGCGGATGATGTCGTCTTCGCCAAAGTAGCTGCCGGTTTGAACTTCAATCAGGGTCATAGGCACTTTGCCAGGGTTTTCCATACGGTGCACAGCGCCCAACGGTATGAAGACAGACTGGTTTTCACCCACCAGTTTCACAGTCTCGTCGATAGTGACCTGGGCGGTGCCTTCAACCACAATCCAGTGTTCGGCCCGGTGCACATGGCTTTGCAGGCTCAGCGCCGCGCCGGGATTCACGACAATTCGCTTCACCTGAAACCGTCCGCCCATGGCGAGGCTCTCGAACCATCCCCAGGGCCGATGGTCGCGCTGGGATTGCACCGCCTGGCTGGCACCCTTGGCTTTCAGCACGGCAACCGCTTCCTTAACGCGCTGGCCTTGGGATTTGCGGGCCACCAGCACCGCGTCCGGCATGGCGACCGCGATGACATCGTCAAGCCCAATGCCCACCAGTTCCAGCCCCGCAGCCTCAGACCTCAAGAGCGTGTTACTGCATTCAATAGCCGTCGCTGCGCCCGAGCAAACCGTCCCGGTGTCATCCGGTCCTATCTCTTGCCAGACGGCGTCCCAACCGCCGAGGTCAGACCAGCCACCGGAATAGGGCATCGCCAGAAGGCCCGCAGCCTTTTCCATAATCGTGTAATCGATCGAGATATCTTCGACCTTTTCCCAAGGCCCAGTTGCCAGACGCGTGAAGCCAAGATCGGTTTGGGCCTCGGATACCGAGGCGCGAACATGACCCGCAAGCTCTGGCGCGTGCAGATCAAACGCCGCGATAATGGCCTGCGCACTGAAGAGGAAAAGGCCCGCGTTCCACAGGCAATTGCCCGCGGCAATCATCGCCTCGGCACTGGCCACATCGGGCTTTTCGACAAAGCGTGACAGGGGTTGCGGGCCCTCAGGGCCGGATTTGCCCACTTCCAGATAGCCATAGCCGGTCTCGGGCCGCGTTGGTGTGATCCCAAACAGGACGATATCCCCAGCCGCGGCGCGCGGGGCAGCGGCGAAAACCGTTTCGCGAAACGCATCATCATCGGTGATCGCATGGTCCGACGGCGCGACCAGCATCAGAGCACTCGGGTCCCGCTCTGCCAGCCAAAGCGCTGCTGCTAGGACTGCCGGGGCGGTGTTGCGCGGTTGCGGTTCGATCAGAATGCCTGCGGGCGCGGTTTCAACCGCTGCTGTCTGTTCCGTGACGATGAAGCGGAACGGGTCGCCAGTAACGACAAGCGGAGCCGCGAAACCTGCGCCTGACAGGCGCTGCACCGTGCTTTGAAAGAGGCTTTGCTCGCCCGTAAGGCGCGCAAACTGTTTGGGATAGCTCTTGCGCGACAGGGGCCATAGCCGGGTCCCTGATCCGCCGCACAGGATCACCGGGTGGATCACTGGCAAGGTGCTCATCTGGGTGCCATCCTTCTCATGAGCCGGCTAGACCTGACGGACGCCGCTGACGTTTTCGACAAACCACTCATACGTCCGCGCAATCCCGTCGCGAAGTGCGATGCGCGCGCGCCAGCCCATTGCATCCAAACGGGAAACATTCATCAGCTTGCGTGGCGTTCCGTCTGGCTTGGTCGTGTCATAGGTGACCACGCCTTTGTAGCCCGTCACCTCCGCAATCATCTGTGCCAGCTCTGAGATCGCCACATCCTTGCCGGTTCCCACATTGATATGGCTGAGCATTGGTTGGGTGTTGGCCTCATAAGTGGCCCGGTCGAGGTTCATCACGAAAAGCGAGGCTTCGGCCATGTCTTCCACGTGCAAAAACTCACGCCGCGGGGTACCAGTGCCCCAGATAGTCACCTCGCCTGAGCCACTTTCCCGCGCCTCGTGGAACCGCCGCATCAGCGCGGGCAGAACATGGCTGTTCTCGGGGTGAAAATTGTCGCCGGGACCGTAAAGGTTCGTGGGCATCACGCTGCGATAATCCCGTCCATGTTGGCGATTATAGCTTTCACACAGTTTGATGCCCGCGATCTTGGCGATGGCATAAGGTTCGTTCGTCGCCTCAAGTATACCGGTGAGAAGCGCATCCTCGGCCATCGGCTGGGCGGCGTCGCGCGGGTAGATGCAAGATGAACCTAGAAAAAGAAGTCGCTGCACATCGGCGGCATGCGCCTGATGGATCACATTGGCCTCGATCATCAGGTTATCGTACAGAAACTCGGCCGGATAGGTGTTGTTGGCGAGAATGCCACCCACCTTGGCCGCCGCGAGGATCACGGCATCGGGCCGCTCGGCTTGCATGAACGCGGCCACCGCGGCCTGATCGCCAAGGTCCAGTTCGGACCGGGTACGCGTGATCGTGTCTACGCCTTGCGCTGTGAGCTGGCGCAAAATAGCCCCACCCACCATGCCGCGATGGCCTGCCACGAAAATACGCATGGCTACCCCTGATCCTCCAACGACACGGGCAAGGCGTAGCCGTGTTCCTTCAAGAACGCATGGCGCCGCGCGATCTCAAGGTCTGCGGCAATCATCTCAGCGCACATTTCCTGGGCTGTGATTTCCGGCTCCCAACCGAGCTTCTCACGGGCATTCGTGGGATCGCCTAACAATGTCTCCACCTCGGCCGGTCGGAAATAGCGCCTGTCAATCCGCAGGATTACATCGCCCACTTTCACGCTCGGTGCAGCGTCCGAGGTGACGCGTGTCACCATCGCCGTCTCTTCAACACCGCTGCCTGCGAATTCCAGTTCGATCCCCAATTCTGCAGCGGACCAGCGAATGAAGTCGCGAACCGAATGCTGTTGCCCGGTGGCAATGACGAAATCCTCCGCATGGTCCTGTTGCAGCATCATCCACTGCATCCTCACATAATCCTTGGCATGGCCCCAGTCGCGCAGCGCATCGATGTTGCCCATATACAGGCAGTTTTCCAGCCCAAGGGCGATATTGGCGAGGCCGCGGGTGATCTTTCGGGTCACGAAGGTTTCGCCACGGCGGGGGCTTTCGTGGTTAAAAAGAATGCCGTTGCAGGCATACATCCCATAGGCCTCACGGTAATTCACCGTGATCCAGTAGGAATAGAGCTTGGCCACTGCGTAGGGCGAGCGCGGGTAGAACGGCGTCGTCTCGCGTTGGGGCGTTTCCTGAACAAGGCCGTACAGTTCGGACGTCGACGCCTGATAAAAGCGCGTCTTGTCTTGCAAGCCTAGAAACCGGACAGCTTCCAACAGGCGCAGGGTCCCGATCCCATCCACATCCGCGGTGTATTCTGGCGCCTCAAAGCTCACCGCAACGTGGCTTTGCGCGCCGAGGTTATAGATCTCATCCGGCTGCACCTCTGAGATGATCCGGGTGAGGTTTGAAGTGTCGGTCAGATCGCCGTAATGCAAGCGTAGCCTGGGGTCCGGCGTGTGCGGATCCTGGTAGATGTGGTCAATACGCTGCGTGTTGAAGGCCGAGGCGCGGCGCTTGATGCCATGCACCTCATACCCCTGGGCCAAAAGATGCTCGGCCAGGTAAGAGCCGTCTTGACCCGTAATACCCGTAATCAGTGCGGTTTTCATTGGCTGCTCGATCCGCTGGTTCCGCGCGTGTGCTGCCATCTTTGGAAGAGCAGTGCAATTCCCCGGCGCCCGCACAACAGGCATTTGCTGTTCTGCGGGGCAATCCCGCAACGAGGGCCGGGTTTTCCCACAGTGAAATCAAGCTACACTCAGGTACTCGTTAAGCAAAGGACTGCGTAATGCTGCGATTACCAAGGCCCGCGATCGTTTTCGCCGCGTTGCTTGCGCTTCTGATGCCGCCGATGGCCCTGGCGCAAGGGCGGCCAGCAGGCGTTGGGGTGGCAGATGTCGAGCTTCGTGCCCTTTCCGAGACCGTGCCCGTGTTTGCAGAGGTTGTGGCCGCGCGCGATGGAGTGATAGCGGCACGGGTCGCTGGCACGGTGGACACGGTGCATGTGCTTGCCGGGCGCACCGTCGAAGCAGGCGAACCGCTTGCCACGCTAGATACAGAGTTGGCCCAGATCGAGCTGCGCCAGGCCGAGGCGCGGCTGTCCGAAGCGAACGCCGGGATCACCGTGGCCCAGGCACGAACCGACCGGCTGGAAGCGGCGCTCGAACGGGTTGAGCGTCTGCGCGGCACGGCCTCTTTCTCTGGCGGTCGGTTCGATGAGGCGCAGGGCGAGGTGTTTGAAGCACGTGGGCAATATGCCGAGGCTGAAGCTCGGGTTTTGAGCGCGCAGGCCGCGATTGCCGAGGCCCGCTATCGCATTGATCAGGCGGAAATCGTGGCCCCCTACGCCGGGACCGTGTTGAGCGTTGAGACAAATGCAGGCGAATTCATTGCATCGGGCGCACCGGTCGTCCGACTGCTCGACACCCGCGCATTGGAAGTCGAGGCCAGCGTGCCCTCACGCTATGTCGGCGCATTGAAAGAGGGCCAGGTCGTGCACGCAAACGGCGATGACAGCGTTGCGATCAAGCTGGAGGTGCGCGCCCTGTTGCCCCTGGAAGAGATCACCACACGCACCCGCCCCGTACGCTTCGTCGCGGCCGAACCCGGCGCTTTGGACCGGGCGGCGGTTGGCCAATCGATCACCGTCGATATACCGATCACCTCGGCCCGGGACGTGGTTGCCGTTCCCAAAGACGCGCTGGTGCAGGGACGAGGTGGCTGGACCGTGTTTGTGGCCGAAGACGGCGCCGCCCAGCCGCGCACGGTGCAGATCGGTGCTGCGATGGACAGCTGGTTTGAAGTGCTCGATGGGCTGGCCCCCGGCGATACGGTCGTGGTGCGCGGCAACGAACGGCTGCGGCCGGGGCAACCAATCCAACCGATGCCTTCGGGCGCGTCTGAAAGCAACTGAGGGCTGATGCGATGAACCCGATCCGTTTTGCCATCGAACGCCCGGTCGCGGTTCTGGCCATTGTCATTATGGCAGTGCTGTTCGGGGCTATCGCCATCACCCGCATCCCAATCCAACTCGCGCCCGATGTGCGCAAACCGGTGATCGTCATCACCACCGCCTGGCCCGGCGCTGCCCCTGCCGAGGTTGAGCGTGAGATAGTGAACCCCCAGGAAGAGGCGTTGCGCGGTCTCGACGGCTTGGAAATCATGACCTCGCGCTCGCGCAGCGGCGAGGCAGAAGTTACGCTGGAATTCGGCGTTGGCACGGATATGAGCCAGTCGTTGTTGTTGGTCTCGAACCGCCTGGACCGGGTGGGCAATTACCCCGATGAAGCGGGCGAGCCATCGCTGGACACCTCTGGCGCCGATGACAGCCCCATCGCCTGGGTGCTAATCACCGCCGGAGAAGGCAATACGCGGTCATTGCCCACCTATGGCGATTTTGTCGAAGACATCATAAAAGAGCGTGTCGAGCGCATCGAAGGCGTGTCGGCTGTAAACGTTTTTGGTGGCGTCACGCGCGAATTGCAGATCGTCGTCGACCCGCGCAGCTTGTCACAATACCGCCTGACCGTGCCCCAGATCGTGCGCACGCTACGCAGCGAAAACATCTCGCTCTCAGCGGGCGATGTGGAAGAGGGCAAGCGCCGTTATGTCGTGCGGGCCGAGGGCAATCTGAACACGATTGAGGCGATTGAAAGCGTGGTCCTACGCTCGGACGCGCGGTCGGGGGCGGCGGGCCGTGTGCGTGTGGGGGATGTGGCAGAGGTGGCCTTTGCCTATCAAGATCCCACTGCGCGCCTGCGTTTCAAGGGCGAACCGGGGCTGGCCTTTAACATCGTGCGCGAACCTGGTGCGAACGTGATCGAGACGATGGCCGATGTGCGCGTGACGCTGGCGGAACTGGCCGAAGGCCCTGTGGCGCAGCAAAACCTGGTGATGCAGCAGGTCTATGACGAGACGGTGTATATCGAAGGCGCCATCGACCTTGTGACGCAGAATATCTGGATCGGCGGGGTGCTGGCGGCGGTGGTGCTGCTTTTGTTCCTGCGCAGTCCACGGGCCACGCTGATCGTCTCGCTTGCGATCCCGGTGTCCATCGTCGCCACGTTTGTTGCCATGGCGGCGACGGGGCGCACGCTGAATGTGATCTCGCTTGCCGGGATCGCCTTTGCCGTGGGCATGATCGTGGATGCCGCGATTGTGGTGCTAGAGAACATCTACCGCCTGCGCGAACAGGGCAAGTCGAGGCGTGAAGCGGCCTATTTGGGCGCAAGGCAGGTGTGGGGGGCGATCTTGGTTTCAGCGCTGACCACTGTTCTGGTATTCGTGCCGATCCTGATCATGCAGCTAGAGGCAGGGCAGCTTTTCCGCGACATCGCGGTGGCAATTTCGGTCTCTGTCCTTTTGTCGCTGGTGGTGGCGGTCACAGTAATCCCGGCGCTGTCGAACCGGCTGCTGAAGTCGGGTGAACAGAAAACACTGCAAATCTGGGGACTTGATCATCTGGCGCGCGGGTTTCATGCCAGCGTTATGGCCTACGTCCGCCTCACCGTACGCATTCGGGCGGTCGGCATCCTGCTGGTCGCAATCATCGGCGGGGGCGCTGCGGTGGCGGCCTGGACGTTCCTTCCGCGCCTGGAGTACCTGCCGGAAGGGAACCGGAACCTGGTCTTTGGCCTGATCATTCCCCCGCCGGGCTATAACCTCAGCACGACCGAGACCATCGCCCAGCGGATCGAACGTGTGGCCCAGCCGATGTGGGAAACCGCGCCCGAACCGCAGCTGGAAGATGGGACACCTGCGATTGACAACTTCTTCTTTGTGGCCACGCCGGGCAACAGTTTCGTCGGCGCCAACACCGTAGATGGCAGCCGCGCAGCGGAACTGATCCCGATCCTGTCGCGTCCGATATTTGCAGAGCCAGGAACCTTTGGCTTCATGACGCAACCCTCACTCTTTGGACGGGGCGTTGGAGGGGGTCGAACGATTGAACTGAATATCTCGGGCCAGGATCTGCAGGACATCTTGGGCGTGGCCGGGCAAGCCGCGGGCATCGTCAGCCAGCTATTGCCCCGTAGCGAGGGCCACCAGTTCCGCCCAATCCCCGGGTTGGAGCTCGGCGCGCCAGAGGTCCGGCTCGTACCCGACCGTTTGCGCTTGGCCGATGCAGGCCTCGACAGTTCTGGGCTGGCGGCCACTGTCGACGCGTTCAATGACGGGCTCCGGGTGGCCGAGATTACCGTTGGAGCCGAGCGGCTAAACCTTGTGCTCAAGGGCGACCCTGCGCTTCTTGGCAATCAGCGCACGCAGGATGTGGGTCGGTTCCCGGTGGTCACGCCATCGGGTGAGATCTTGCCGGTCTCAGCGCTGGCGCAAGTGCAAGTGACCGCCGGACCAACCGAGATCCGCCACCGCGATCGATTGCGCACGGTGACGCTGGAGGTCCGGCCTTCAGACGGGCTGCCCCTGGAAGCGGCGGTTGAGTTGCTGGAGACCGAGGTTGTTGCGGCGCTGGTACAGCGCGGATTGCCCGACGGCGTCCGATTGAGCGTTTCGGGCACCGCAG
>JBCBOD010000111.1:0-13852 GCA_039821425.1 Pseudomonadota bacterium | reverse complement strand
CTTCCCGGCTGAGAGCCACCCCCCCATCCGCTACACCGCCGCGCTGACGACAAATGCGGCGCCAGAGGCCACTGCGGTGCTGACCGCATTGATGGGGCCGGAGGGTCAGATGGCCATCGCCGATGCAGGCTTCCTGCCACCGGTGGAGAGCAGCGGTGATTGACGCGCTCGGCCCCGCCGAATGGACGGCCGTGATGCTGTCCTTGCGCGTGTCACTGGTGGCGACACTGGTGGCGCTGCCGCTTGCGATCTGGGTCGCCTACATCCTCGCGCGCAAGAGCTTTCCGGGATTGCAGCTGCTGAACGGCCTCGTGCATCTGCCATTGGTTCTGCCACCCGTTGTCACTGGTTATCTGCTGCTCGTCGTCTTCGGCCAGCAAGGGCCATTGGGCGGGCCACTGCAAGAGATCTTCGGGATTAGCCTTGCATTCCGCTGGACCGGGGCCGCACTCGCCGCCGGGATCATGGCCTTCCCGCTCATGGTGCGCGCGATCCGGCTGGGGTTTGAGGCCGTTGATCCGGGGCTGGAGGACGCCGCCGCGACTCTTGGTTCCTCTCGCTGGCGCGTCTGGCGGACGGTGACCTTGCCACTGGTGCTGCCGGGTATCCTCGCCGGGGCGATCCTTGGGTTCGCCAAGGCGCTGGGCGAGTTCGGGGCCACGATCACATTCGTTGCCGCCATCCCGGGTGAGACGCAGACGATCCCCTCGGCCATCTACGGGCTGTTGCAAGTGCCGGGCGGGGAACCGGCAGTTGCGGGGCTGGTGACCGTGTCCGTCATCCTCGCGATGGGCGCGCTGATCCTGTCGGAATGGCTCGCCCGGCGGACGGCACGCAGGATCGGGCGCGCATGATCAGGGTCTCGGTGCAGAAGCGACTGGGGGATTTCAGCCTCGATGTCGAGATTGACGCGCCCGCCGGGGTGACCGCGATCTTCGGGCGGTCGGGGTCGGGGAAAACCTCTGTCGTCAACGCGGTTGCGGGGCTGTTGCAGCCAGATACCGGACGGGTGGTGGTTGGGGATCAGGTGCTCTTTGATGGGGTGCAGCGCGTGAACCTGCCCGTGCATCAGCGGCGCGTCGGCTACGTCTTTCAGGACGCGCGCCTCTTCCCGCATATGAGCGTCGCGCAAAACCTGCGCTACGGCGGCGATCATGACGCTGACCGGGTGATCCACGTGCTGGGGCTGGAGGACCTTCTGGATCGCCGCCCGGCGAGCCTGTCGGGGGGCGAGCGTCAGCGGGTCGCGCTGGGCCGTGCATTGATGTGCGATCCGCAGATTCTTTTGATGGACGAACCGCTTGCCGCGCTGGATGCGCCGCGAAAGGCCGAGATCCTGCCCTACCTCGAACGGCTGCGGGACGAGGTACAGATCCCCGTCCTCTACGTCAGCCACGATATGTCAGAGGTCGGGCGTCTCGCCACCACGCTGGTGGTGATGGAGGCTGGGCGCGTGGCTGTGGCTGGCCCTTTGGCGCAGGTGCTGGCAAGCCCCGCTGCCGTGCCTTTGATTGGTGTCCGTGATGCGGGTGCCGTGATCGAAACGACGATTGCAGGGCGCTTGTTGGATGACGGGCTGACCGAACTGGCCTTCTCTGGTGGGCGACTGATGTTGCCCGGGATGCTGGGGCAGTTGGGGCAGAAGATGCGGGTGCGGATCCCTGCGCAGGATGTGATCCTCGCACGGCAGGTGCCGAAAGAGATCAGTGCTTTGAACGTGATCCCGGTGATGATCACAGAGATCGGCGAGGGGAAGGGGCCGGGTATGGCCGTGGCCTTGCGGGCTGGGCAGGATCAGCTACTGGCCCGCGTGACGCGGCGCAGTGCGGGGAGGCTTGGGCTGGCTGTCGGGCAAGAGGTCTACGCGATCATCAAGGCCACGGCTGTTGGCCCCGGTGACGTCGGCGGCTAGCACCTCAGCGCCTTGGGGATCGCGGCCATCGTTCGGGCCACCCCGCCCGCGTGTTCGGCATAGAAGGCGTCGATCTGTTCTGCCGTCACTTTGGTCGGGTTTTGCACCTCGGCCAGCAGCGCCTTTGGCGTCGGCACGATCTGGCAGACGCCCGCCGCCTCAGCCTCCACCACCGGGTAGCTGATCGTCCAGGTGTGGGGCCCGACGATCACGGGTTTGCGCAAGGCGAGCGGCTCGATGATGTTATGCGCGCCTTTGGGCACGAAGCCGCCGCCAATGATGGCCCGATCGGCGAGGGAGAGGTAGAAATACATCTCGCCCATGCTGTCGCCCAAGAGGACGTCAACCTCTGTGGCGGGATCATTCAGGCGCAGGTTCTCGTCGAAGAGATCTGACCGGCGCGCGACACGCAGACCAGCATCGCGCAGCATATCCGCCACCTCATCGAACCGTTCCGGCGCGCGAGGGACATAGGTGAAAAAGACACCCTCAGTCTCTTTGATCATCGCGATGTAGGTCTCGTCTTCACCCTCCACCACGCTGGTCAATGTGATGCTTGATCGTCCTTTGGTCAGCGGTTCTTTCGCCGCGGCGGCGGCCTGCAACTGCGCCTCGGGGATCGGCTGATCAAAGCGCAACTCACCGGTGATATGGATGTTACGCAGGCCAACGCTTGCAAACCGATCCGCCATGCCTTGCGACTTCACGAACCCGCCCGCGAAACCGCCGATCAGCGCAGCCCGTAGACCAAGTCCTTGCTGGTCCTTCACGTAGCTCTTCTCGGGGTATTGCGCGTTGCACATGAAAAGCGGCGTGCCCAGTTTGCGGCAGGCCATGATCATGCGCGGCCAGATCTCGATCTCCATCACCAGCCCGTATTTCGGGGCGAAGTGGCGCAGAAAACGGCGGTAGGCAAAACCGTATTCGAACGGGACCCAGACGGTCTGAACCCGGCCTGCGGCGATCTCGGCGGCAAACTCGCGCTGTGCCTCCCGCCGCCCGGCCGGGGTGAAATGGGTGGTCAGGATCACCTCGCCCTGATCAAGAAGCGCGCGGATCAGCGGGGTGGCAGAGCGCATCTCGCCAAGGGAGACGGCATGTACCCAAACCGGGTGGCGCACGCCATCAGCATACACACCAAAGCGCTCCGCAAGGTGGCTGGCATAGTCCGGATCCTTGCGCCCGCGCCGCCAGAGGTAGAGGAGGACCACCGGAAGCGCGATCCACCACAGAAGGCTGTAGGCCAGCAGCGCGAGGCGCAGTTTGAGGGGCGGAAAGTCAGTTGGCATCGGCAGGGTCTAACAGGGCGCAGAGTTGGTCGACCAGGGCATCTGTGGCTTTGCTAGCTGTCATGACACAGGTTTTGGCGTTGTTGGTGAGCGCAGTAAAATTGTTGGCTTGCAGGGCTTTGGCGAGGTCGGTGGCATCCTCGACCAGCACACTTGCCCCGGCACCAATCAGTTGCGTGAAATCAGCTGCAAAATTTGCGGTGCGCGGCCCGTGAAAAATCGCGTTGCCCAGCTGCGCGGCCTCCCATGGGTTATGCCCCTCAACGTCGCTGAACGTGCCGCCGATCAACACGGCCTGGCTGAGCCGGTAGACGAGGCCGAGGTCGCCAAACGTGTCGCAAAGCCAGATAGGATCATCCGCTTTGGGCATTTGGCCAGCAGACAAGTGGGGCAAGGTAGCATCCTCCCACGTCTCTGGAAAGCGCGGGGCGATGATGAGCAATGACGTCGGATCGACCTTGCGCAGTTCTGCGTGAGCCGCTTTGGCAATAGCCGCGTCCTGCGGATGCGCGGGGGCCACGGCCCATACTAATCGGTCCTTGGTATTGGAACTGAGTTTTTCCAATGCTGCTGCGTCGAATGAGAGTTCAGGCGCTGCAGGTTTGAGCGAACCCGTCACGGTGGCACGCGCCCCCAACGCCTTCAGATGCTCCGCCGTCGCTTTGTCCTGCGCCGTCACCTGCCGCATTGCGCCATAGAGATCACGGAATAGGCTGCTGCCGCGGTTATGCGACCTGAAGGAGCGCGCATTCATCCGCGCCGCGACGACGGCCTGCGGGATGCCCCGCTGTGCCAAATCACTGACAAACCCGGGCCAGAGATCCTGCTCTGCCCAGATACAGAGATCGGGGCGAAAGTGGTCCAGAAACCGGCGGCGCGGGCCGGGCAGATCAAGCGGCAGGAACTGGTGCAGCGTGCGTCTCGGGAGGTTCCTTGCAAATACCTCGGCAGAGACCCGTGTGGTCGACGTCACCAGAAATTGCAGGTCCGGGTCGCGCGCTGCCATCCGGGTGATCAGACCGCGCAGCGACATCACCTCGCCCAGCCCAACGCCATGCAGCCAAACAAGCCGCCCTTGCGGACGGGGTGCGAGGCCATGCCCCAGCTTTTCCCGCCACCGGTCAGTATGTTCCTTGCCCTTCGCCAACCGACGCCGTAGCACCGGGCCCGCAAAGGGTGTCAGCGCATAGGTCGCCCCCAGATAAGCCCGGAGCGCCCAGCCACGGTGCATGTCAGCCGGCGTGGTCATGGAAAGTTTTTTGCAGCGGACTGTCCCAGAACGCGGGCGATTGCAGGACCTCGACAAATCGCGCGGCGGATTGCCCACCGCCGAAGGCTTCGTGCCGGGGATAGGATTTCCCCCATTGGGTTGTCAGAAACGCTGCGATGGCCGCATCATCTTGCGCATCTGCAAAGAAGACCGACGGGGATTTCGCTCGGTTCGTCTGCCGCGTGCCGATGTCGAGCGACGGGACACCTAGAAACGGCGCCTCGCGCACACCGGCGGAGGAATTGCCGACCATGACGCTGGCGTGTTTCATCAATTCCGAGAAATGGGCGAACCGCATCGAGGGCAGGGTGCGGAACTGGTCCTTTGGTGCGGCATCAATGGCGGCAAAAATCGCCTCTGACCCCGGATCATTGTTCGGCGCGATCGTCACGAAGTGGCGGCCCGATGTGGTGAGGCTAGCAAAGAGCGCCTCGGCCTGTGCGCCCATTGTTGCGGCCTCTGACGTGACGGGATGGAAGACGCAGATGCCGTAGTCGTCGAATGGCAGATCGTAGTGGGCTTTGACCTCGTCCAGCGTGACCCCGGAGGAACCTGCGTGAAAATCGAGCTCGGGCGAGCCGATGGCATGGATCGCTGCTGCATCCTCTCCCAAAGCCATGACCCGGCGGGCGGCATCATCGGAGGAAACGAAGTGATGGCTGGCCAACTTCGAATTGCAGTGACGGTAGATTTCATCAATGGTCCCAGACACTTCGCCGCCTTCAATATGGGCGGAGCGGATGTAGTTGGTGGCACAGACGAGGGCGCAGGCCAGCGCTTCCACCCGGTCGCCGTGGATCACCACCAGATCGGGTTTTTGTTCCCGCACAAAATCGGAAAACCCCGTCACAGTCTTGGCGAGGATCAGGTCCTGCGGGTCGCCCGGGCGCTGGTTGAGGAATTCATGCACCTGTGCCCCCGCATGGCGCTGCACCTCGAGTTTCGTCAGCCCGTAACGCGCCAGCATATGCATGCCGGTGACGAAGAAAGACACGTCAAACCCCGCGTCCTGCGCCGCGCGCGCGAGCGGCGCGAGCTTGCCGAAATCGGCGCGGGTGCCAGTGACGAAAAGGAGGCTGCGGGGCACGTTTGGTGTCTTTGCTCTCTAGTGGCGGATGGCCGGATTGGGGCGGAGACTAGCCGCGCGGGCGCGGAAAGGAAACGGTCAAAGGGGCAGGGCGTCAGGGCCGCTATTCGCTTGACCTTACCCCGGCGCCCCACTAGACCACCCAGCGATAAGGCGAGTGGGCAGGTAGGTTATGCAGCGGATTGCAAATCCGTGTAGACCGGTTCGATTCCGGTACTCGCCTCCATTTCTTTCTAAATCAATGGGTTAGTGCTCTGGCTGTCGGGTGTGATACAAAGGGAGACACACCCAATGATGTTATCATCCTACCTTTCGACCTCTCGACATGGAGTGTTCTATTTCAGATGGCCGCTTCCTCTCGTCTATACCGGCAGTCGCAGGACGCTAAGACTGTCGCTACAAACAAAGTGTCCATATGAAGCTGGTGATTTTGCTCGCTATCTTGCATTGTGCGGAAAATCACTCAAGGAAAACAGGGCATTGGCAACGCTTCGCCACGACGAGATACGCAGCTTTGTTCAGGAATACTTCAAGAGGTCACTTGAGAAGTACAGGAACTCACTCGGACAAAAGGGCGCTCATGATCGGGCACAAGTTGCTCTTAGTGATGGGCTACAGTTCCACATAGAGGGACTGGATGGCTTCGATGATGTCTCTGACCAGTACCTTGACGACAGGGTTGTTCCTGAATTCCGGGCTTTTGCAAAGATCAGCGATGCCGCATGGTGTGCTGAAGAGCCTAGACTGCGGACTGAACTGAGGCGTGGGCGTCGTGACGTGTTGGTTGCAATGCTTCGGGACATAAAGCAACTGGATCATTACTCGTTCTCAGAGGGCACAGGCGATGCTTCAACTTCTGCTCCAGTCGCGCACAGTGGAGCAAGTGCTAGGCTCGATGATGTAGTGAACGATTTTGTCGCAGAGATGTCGCGGCAGTGGGCACCGAAAACTGTCAAACAGAACTCCGCATACCTTGGTGTGATGCTCGAATTCTTCGGAAAGGGCAAAGTGCTTGCTGAGATCGACAAGAAAGACGCAAGTGGACTTAAGAAGCTGCTGCAGATGTTGCCAGCATCTCGAAACACCAAACCTGCACTCAAGGATCTACCCTTACTTGAGGTAGTCAAAGTTGAGGGTCATCAGAAGATATCGCCCAAGACAATCAATAGCCACATTCAGATGTATGCGAGCTTCTTCGACTGGGCTCAAAGACATGGCTATGCCGAAGAAAAGCTATTTGCTGGCATGAAAGTCGCAAAGGCCAAGAAGAGCCCTAACCAACGTAAGCCGTTCAGTTCGGATCAAACTCAAAAGATGTATATCGAGTTGACACAAAATGGGTCAGGTCTTGTTCGGAAAGAAAGCCACAAGTGGGGTATGCTCTTGGGCATGTATACCGGGGCCCGTTTGAATGAGATTTGTCAGCTCCATATTGCGGACGTGCAGCAACAAGACGGCATATGGTTTCTCAACATCACTGATGACGGCGATGAAACGAAGAGCATCAAGTCTGAGGCTGGCAAACGCAAAGTTCCGTTGCATAGCAAACTGATCGAAGACGGCTTTCTTGAGTTTGTAGAAAGTCGCAAGTCCGGCGAAAGACTATTCCCTGACTACAGTTTCAACGTCAATGGTGGGTATGGACGAAACCTAGGACGTTGGTGCAACGAGAGTTTTCTTCCGAAGCTGGGGATCAAGACACAAAATCTAGTCTTCCATAGTTTCCGACATACGATGGTAACAAGGTTGGGCCAAGCAAACGTCGCTGAACCAATCTACCAATGCATTGTTGGACATGCGCGTTCAGGTGTGACGCAAGAGGTCTATCTCAAAGAAGGTTTCACACTGAGTCAACTAAAGGATGCAATCGACAAGTATACAGCTTAGCACTTGTCGACCTTCGGTCATGTTTAGACCTGACCAAAGCCGGTAATCTGCTCAGCTTTGAATGCGAACAAGCTTGCCCGTTCACGGGCCGGTGCAAGTGCAGTGGACGACATGGCATTAACTGTCAGGTCTGCAATCCTATCCGGATCAAGTTCTTGAAGCCGGTCAAGTTGTTGCAGTTGTTCGACAACAAAGGCCGCGCCAGCGGAATGCATGTCGAGTGACGAAAGCTCCATCCCTAATGCTTGCACTGTTCCATCAAGTGCACCCAAAGCGGTCGCTGCAAGCTCAGTGTCGCTCAAATCTGTACCAGCGGCCCGTAGGAAACCGGCTAGGTGAATACTCGCTGAAGCTTTTGCCATATCCAACTGACCGGCAGCCGCTTTGGTAGGCTCAGGGGCAGGCGCTTGATGTGGCTCGGACCGTTCCATGTCGCGCTTCAACGGCTTTAGTGGCACAATGAAACCATCGTCGCCCTTTGGATTTAGTGCCCCGGCACATAAGGCGCTAACGACAAAGACGATGCCAATAGGTAACGCAAATGCAAGCAATAGCAGACCCAAAGCGACAAACAGCCTCGGTTGCGCCCTAAAGTAGCGCATTGCCCCCGCAGCCATGATTAGCTTCATCTGCAAGTTCCATACGTATCGACCGACTACCGCTAGGCCACTAGTTGCAGAAACGAAGCTGTCTACGGCGGCACCATAGGCGACATGGTGGTCCGGTGATTGATCATTCTGGGCCATGAGACTGTCCTATGTAGCGAATGCGAAGGTGCCTAGGTTGGTAGAAACACAAACCTATACCTATCTGAATTTTAGATAACCATTTTTGAGATATGATCAATCGACCCAGTGCAACTATTTGGGGCGACGATGCCGAAGACCTTAGGAGATATTCGGCATAAGGAGCTTGTCCGCATCCTCATTCAAAAAAGGCGAGATGCTGGCCTGAGGCAGGTTGAGTTAGCTCAACAGATGAAGGTCTATCAGTCCCTAATCGCTCGTTTGGAGAGCGGCGAACGAAGGGTGGACGTCGTGGAATTGATCAGGCTTGGCGAAGTCCTAGGCTTCGATCCCGCACAGGTGGTAGCAAATCTTGCACAGCTTAGAGAGCGGTGAAAGTGAATGCGTTTAGCACTCCTATGGAGTCTTGTTATCTGGTCCGGAACGTTAACCTAGATTTCCCAAGGTAAAGATGTTGAAGTGACCCGATATAGGAAGTGAAGCAGCGACTCATTTAGGCCGTTTTGAGCTAGCAAAACAGCAATGTTGAGAGCGCCAAGCACTACTGAAAATGCCAAGAAAACATAGGCGAACAGCCACAACACAGCAGCATGTCGCTGCATCGTCGAAGGCTTCTTTACCTCCAGCATATCCAATGCAAAGGAAGAACCGGGGAGTCTCCTCGAAGCAAGCGCCAGTACCGCCATCGTCAAGTGTACCAGTGTCGGAACCAAAGTGCTGCAAATCATAAGAGTCGTCGGAAGCGCTTCGCGCCCCCAAGGATCAAACTGGAAGCCCCTCCACACCTCAGCAAGTCCGAGCATGTAGAAGGCAAACGACAAGGCAATCGCAACAAAAATCAGCAGAGCAGCGGCGATCACTATGTCCAGCAATATGTGGCATATGGCCCCCAGCCAAGCGTGTTTTTCAGCGTCTTTGGCCAGCCTTCTCACAAGAAATCGGCTCGCAATCCAACTTAGCCAGTCAAGAAAGGCGTTTGCTAAAGGTATCAACATCACAACGATAGCGACGTAACCACCGACTTGAAGCCCTTTTTGGATACTCAACGCAACGACAAATTCTATGCTACTTGCAAGCTCACGTGGTGTGAGTAAGAACTCAAACTCGGTAAAGCTGGGCAAGTATGTGATTGATAGATATAGAAAAATGAGAAAAACAACCGTTGCGCGAAACTCACCGAAGAATAATACGGTTGCTAGGAATAGCGAGATACTTCCAATGCAAACAAAGAAACCGATGATTGGGTCTATTGAGAAATAATAACTGCCAATATTGAAGCCAATGATTCCCAATGTTGCTGAGATCAGTATCCCCGCAAAGAACTTGATCGATATCACCGCGATTTTTGTTGTTGCACTAGTCTCTACATCTTCGGCTTCCGAGCGCGACCCGTTCAAGTATATGATGGTCGACGTGGCAAAAAACCCAATCCAGATCAATAATGTCAGGCCAAACGTACCGGATAGTCCCTGCCGGAAATCAAAGAACAGGATAATGAGGATGTATGGATATATCCAGGCAAGAGCGAGTGTTCTGAAAAAAGACTTCCATGACACTAAGGCGTTGCCTAGAAATATGTTGGCTACACTGTCTACGAAGCCCAACAACCTCCGGTATGATTTCCACCACCGGTCATCGGCTACCCAGAAGAAAATCTGAATTCTATCGGACTCGTCAGCCACGACTAAGATTAGAAACCTATAGATCGCTGCTGCTGCTCCAAAGGACACAATCCAACCAAAGTACTCAGTTATTAGATCAACAAACGGCAAACCTTTACCCTACATCTAAAATTTTAAAGCCAGTGCTCATAATGGCTTGGCGGCAGACGAGAACCCTAGCCGGGCCTGAATATGAAACCTCATGAGTCGCAGCCGTAAAGAAGCATTGTGGCATCAAGCGGACACAACTTTGACTTGCGCCGTAGGAAGTCAAGCTTTTTTGACGTTCCGAATGCAGACTTGCAACTGTCAGCATGCTGATGGTCGTCTCCGGTACCGACTCAACTGAGAGAGATGCATCAAGTGGATGAAAGTACTCGCACGTCTCTCCATACACTTCAATCTGAAGCGAAAGGTGTGGGTCAGAGCCTTGCACCCGAGTAATCAATGCGAAAGTAGCATGGAAATCGATGATATATGCGCATCGCTAACAAAGCTTGATAGCGAAAGCTGATTGGTCGCAATCGACAGGTACCGAAATTCTATTGTGTCGGGTTATTAAGTGAAACCTTCTCAATCAAATGCCATCAGTCCAGTTGGGGAACCTCTGAGCCGATTTCCTTCCACTCTGCTACATACTTCTTGATGTGATCTAGAACGTAGTTATTCAGATTATCTCTGCTCCAGATTGTCCAACTATCTACCGTGCCAATGACGCTCACAAGCGTTTGGGTAGGCCTTTCCATCGAAATAACCGAAGCCATAATTCTGGTCATAACATGCCCAACGCACAGCCCGTTTTCCAGCCGTACTGCCTCGACCTCCACAACAAGCATCGCGTGCCGAAGGTCAAGCATAGCATCTCTCTTGAGTGCGGCTGTGCTCGGCTGTTCGACAATTGAAAAGCCCGCTAGTTCCAGTTGGCCTTCGCCATATTCGCGGCTTTCTATCAGGTTGGTCCAGCACCCATTGCGCGCATGGTCAATGATTTCAACCCAAACACCATCAAAGTCTGAAGGTTGCCACATCACGCTGTCAGCAGTTGCGTGTGTGGGCTGCAATCCAAAGAGGGCAATTGCGATTGTCGAAAATAAACGTCTTTTCATTCCGCTTCTTTGCTCTGTCTTTGTTCAAGAACGTCAGCCTCAAATGCCGACACAAAATCGGCCTTAATCGAGCCTTCTTCATTGAAGAATGGCAAACCTAGCACGGCATAGTCCTTTCCTTGGAACAGTGTTTCGAGCCTTGCCGACCCTTTAATCCTTTTGAGAAAGTCTTGCTTCCACGCATCGTCTTTGTGCCACTTTTCACCTTTTGGTTCGATGAAGATTTGCAGCAGCACTCTTGCCTGCTCGCCTTTCTTTCGTAGGAAGAGAACGAAGTCAGGTTCGAACGCGCGGCCAGTTTCAAAGTCAAACAGGCTGAGCGCCTTCTCGTTGCGCAGTAGGAAGAACTCATCATAAACGTCTCGCAGGCGAGTTTCCTGATCATGCATGAACTTGATGAAGTGCTTTTCCTGATCGGTACCGTAGCTATCGTCGTAGGCATGCCATGCCTTGCTACTTAGGTCGATTTGATCAAGTCCGGGCACGTTGCTTTTTGCCCAGCTTAGCCCAGTCTCGCCTTCTTCACGTAGCTTCAGCACCTTGTCAGTGAAGCGGTCTCTGATTGGATAAGGCTTGAAGTATTTCGTGCCGACATACTCGACACTCTCTTGCTTCACACCGCTTTCAATTTGTTTCAGAACGTACTGTGTGATGTCCAGCTTCTGGCGGGCCGTTAGAGTGCTCAAGTCCTCGGGTAGTCCGCGAACACTTACTTTGACACCAGCCAGATAGGTACTTGAAGTTACGAACTCTGATGCACTCTCAATTTTCGGGAAGTAGGTCTTCAAGTTGGTGAAGTGGAAGAAGTTGTTTGCATCCATTGCAAAGCTGAGAATGGCACTGCCAAAGTCGGTCAGCTTGAAGTCCCGCGAAATGGGCTCCCTGCGAGATGGTTGCATGCTCAGTTGCCCACCCCCAAAAGCAGAGGCCTCTGTAACCCGTCCGGTCATTAAGTTTGGATAGCTGAAAGTGCCTTCAAGTTTGTAGGCATCCAGTCCAGCAACATCATCACGTAGGTTGCGTACACGACTATTAATCCAGACATAATCCCGTTGATAGAGGTCCGTCTCCTTAAAGCTTTCCTTGAGCCGCAGATGAACAGTTCTGGTAGTTTCATCTAGCATCCCGGTTTCCCGCAGAGCGTTCCGGATGTCTTGGATATATTTTGGGTTGTGGGAGCAGTGGTAATGCAGTTCCTCTAAGATGCGCAAAGGTGCGTCAATTGCACTGTCATACTTCCGCTTTTCCAGTGCCGCCTCGGTCTGGTCTGGAGCCTTGAACGGATAGTACCTAGCCCCACGTCCGATCAACTGCGCTTCGGCCATCGTGGTCTTGCCGACCCTGTTCGCCTTGCCGTCCCGTGTGTCATAGAGACGGACAATGTCGAACAGATTAAGTACGTCCCAGCCTTCATTCAATTTATCTACGGCGAAGATCACCCGTATCTCGTTGCTGCGGTCCTCCAAGACGTTCAGCGCAATCTGTCTCTTTTCCAAATCTTTCGGGTTGTTGACGTTCACGACCTTCTCTGGATCGAAATCCCCTTGAAGCTCACGGGCGAAATCCGCGCCGCTAATGCCCCTTTGGTCCATGATGAAGGTGAAGGCCCGGGAAAGGGTCTCATCGCCCTCTGAGGCCGCTCTGAGCGCCTCTAGGGCCTCGCCGGTCAGTCGGGCTACCATCGCAGTAAAGGCCCCTTCGTTCTCGGCGCTGTCCTTGATCGTTTTTGACTTCATCAACACCACGGGCTTGCAGTGCAGCCCATGCGCTTCGGCAACCTTGCGGCGGTATTGGCTCAGGACCATTGCCTGCATCATCCGGGCCTCTGGCGGCAAATCGGCCTGCCGCAACTCGATGTCCTTGGAATAGCCGTCTTCCCGAAACTGCCGCAGCGAATAGTCAAAGAGTACCTTGTCGGCATACTTCGCCCGGATCGCCTCGTGGCTCAGGTCCACCGTAGCAGTGAACTCCAACAGCATGTTCTCAGGGTGCTGGCGGAAAATCTCGGAGACCGTGCCTTCCCAACTGGACTTGTCCTCGGCCTCGCCCTTGGTCAGCGTCTTCTTGGTCTCTGCGTTCAGGTGGTGCGCCTCGTCTGAGATCATCACCACCTTGTAGTCGCGGAAGTCCTCGACGGTGACGGCATTTTCTTTCGGGGCCTGCATCCGCGTGTGCAGCCCTTGAATGGTGGTGAAGTGGATGTTGATTGCATCGCCCGACACCGCGTCGAAGGTGTCCACCGCGCGGATGTCCACCGGCTTGTTGTCAATCCGCAAAGTTGGCGCGAACAGGTGCTTGGCCGATGCGGGGTTGAGGAAGTTTTCCTTGGTCTTCTCGATGATCTGGGCAGAGTTCACGAAGAACAGGAAGTTGCGATAGCCGCGCCGGTAAAGGTCCAGGATCAGCGCCGCCATCAGCACCGTCTTGCCGCTGCCTGTGGCCATGTGAAACAGCAGGTGCGGGGCCGTGGGCCGCGCATCGTACTTGTCGATGTAGAACAGCCAACGTTCAAGAGCCGTGCGCTGATAGGGGCGCAGTTCGATCTGCGGCGCGAGATTGCCAGTGATGTCGTCGGGGATGTCTGACTTTAGAGCCCCGTACTTGGCCAGCGCATCAAACTCTTGAGTGAGGGTCTGGCTCATGCGTCCAGCCCATAGAACGAGCGGGTCGCACGGGCGTCGTCCTCCGAGATGTCGAAGCCCGCATCGCCAAGGGAGCGGAGATTTACATAGAGGTGGTTGGCATCAAGGCAGTTGACCTGCTCCCCTGAAAAGTCCGGTGTTTTGAGTTAGCCTGTTCTCCCAAAAGGAGACAAACGATGAAGAGAAGCCGTTTCAGCGAAGAGCAGATAATCGGGATATTGAAGGAGCATCAGGCTGGGCTTGGCGCGAAGG
>JBCBOD010000073.1:0-19021 GCA_039821425.1 Pseudomonadota bacterium | reverse complement strand
TATCGCCGTCCTCACCATCCCAGAGGCCGCCGACAAGGTTCTCGGTCGAGATCAGCGGGTGCCGCCGCGCGCATTCTTCCGCGTCTATCACCTCAAAATCGACGCCCATCCCCCGCGCCATCGAGGAAAAATGGCGATAGCCCTGCATCTGCGCCTCGGTGTTGGCAAGGCGGATCCCGCCGTCACCGTGGTGATAGCCAACGGGATAGTCCGGATCGTCGCGCAGCTTCTTGTAAAGGGCGATGGAATGGGATTTCAGGCCGACCATCGTCTGGTTCATGCCAAAATTCGTGACCTGCGCGGCTGAATGCCATGTGGTACCAGAGGTCAGCTCCTCCCGCTCGATCAGCACTACATCGCTCCATCCTTCTTGCGTCAGATGGTAGAGCGTTGAGCAGCCCGCAATACCGCCACCGATGACAACGACTTTGGTGCGTGATTTCATGTTTCGCCTCCGGTCAGATGTGTGGCAGCAGGGGAAAGTCTGACGGGAATGGCAACAAAATCCATATGCTTCCGAAATTTCAGGATTTATTTTCCTGCAATTCAGGAATCTTGTTTTCTTCGTTGATCGCAACCGGAATTCAGATCCTGATCGGTCCATCACAGCGCGACGGGATAACAA
The DNA here is from genome assembly GCA_039821425.1 of Pseudomonadota bacterium. Lineage (GTDB taxonomy): Bacteria > Pseudomonadota > Alphaproteobacteria > Rhodobacterales > Rhodobacteraceae > Yoonia. The sequence goes on along the minus strand of JBCBOD010000073.1, from coordinate 18,396 downwards.
CAGGTGACAGGACAAGCGCGACGGGCCGGTCGGAAGCAACGCATTGCGCAACGCAATGCGAAACCCACCTTTGACCCCTGCCCGCCCGGCCAGATTGGTGGCGCCTACAAACCGCTGACCGAAGCCGAACTGAACGCAATCTTTGACACCACGCTGCGACTGCTTGAGACATTGGGCTTGGGCGAGGTGCCAGAACGGCTCCGCGCTGATCTTGAAGCAGCCGGGGCGGTGAGCGATGCGTCCGGACGCATCCTGTTTCCGCCCACGCTGGTGCAGGACGCAATTGATCAGGCCGCGAAGACCTTTGTGCTGCACGGGCGTGACAGCGCAAGGTCGATCGAGGTGGGCGGCAACCGCGTGCATTTCGGCACCGGAGGGGCGGCGGTGCAGACGTTGGACCTCGACACACAGACCTACCGACCATCCACCCTGCAGGACCTGCACAGGCTGACGCGCCTACAAGATGCGCTGGCCAATGTAAGCTGGTACACCCGGTGCTGTGTCGCGACCGATGTGCCTGATAACTTCGACTTGGACGTGAACACCGCCTATGCGCTCTTGAAGAACACGACCAAACCGGTTGCGACCTCATTCACGCTTGCCGCGCATGTCGCACCGATTGTTGAGATGCTTGATATCGCGGCGGGTGGCCCCGGCGCCTTTGCGGAACGCCCGTTTCTGAAGGCGCATATCAGCCCCATTATCTCGCCCATGCGATTTGGCGAGGATGCGGTTGATGTGGTGTACGAATGCATCCGGCACAATATCCCGATCTCTTGCATCACTGCGGCACAGGCCGGGGCGACGGCCCCTGCCACCATGGCCGGGTTCCTGGCGCAGTCCTTGGCTGAAACGCTTGCGAGCCTGATCATGGTGCATGCCATCCAACCCGGCTTTCCCATGGTGTTTTCCAACTGGCCGCTGGTCGTCGATCTGCGCACCGGTGCATTCGCCGGTGGCAGCGGTGAAACGGCACTGCTGAACGCCGCATCTGCGCAGCTTTCTAACTGGCTTGGGCTGCCGTCCGGCGTGGCCTGTTCGATGACGGATGCGAAGGCCATCGACGCGCAGTACGGCATGGAAAAGGGGCTGACGTCATTGGCCGCGGCCCTTGCCGGGGGCAACTTGATCTACGAAAGCTCTGGCATGACAGCATCGCTTTTGGGCGCGAGTTTTGAGGCCTTCGTGCTGGACGATGAAATGCATTCGCACACCTACCGCATTCTGCGCGGGATCGAGGTGAACGAGGATAACCTTGGCTATCAGGCGATTGTCGATGCCGTTCTGGGGGACGGGCATTTCCTGGGTGGCGCGCATACGCACGCGGCGATGGAGCGGGACTATTTCTATCCTTCCCTGGCCGACCGGGCGGAACCGCGCAGTTGGGCGCAGGACGGGAAAAAGGATGCGTGGGCGCGAGCCAACGCAAAGGCGCGCGAGCTGCTGGAAACGCATCGGCCCGCATATCTGACGCCCGAACAGGATGCCGCCATCAGATCACGCTTCAACATCCTAACAGAGGCCTAGTCCGCCGCCCTATTGGATCAGCACAAAGGCATCTTTCAACCACGGCGCCCTTTCCACCGTTGGGGTGATGACGAGCTGTTCCAGTGACGCCCTGAGTTTCTGGTTGATGATCTCTCTGACAGAGCGGGAACAATCTGGCGTGACGACCAGCGAGAGCGTGCGCGCAAACCGTTTTCCGGGGAACGGGTGCATCGCCAGCTTGGGATGAAAGCGCTTTGCGCGGGCAAAGAGGAGTGGGGTGGTGATCGTCCAGCCGGCGCCGGATGCAACCATCGCCATCAGTGTCTGATTGCTCCAACACTCGAACCTGTTTGGCTGCGACAGGCCAAGGCGGCGTAGCTGCGCATCAATCTGCCGGGCGATGATCAGATCGCTGGAAAACTGCAGGAACGGCAGATTGGTTTGGCCTGCCAGCACGTCGTCCAATGATCCTTCCATCGCCTTTGGCAGCACCATGATGAAGGGATCCCGCAAAAGCGGCTGATCCTCCAGATCGCGCAGCCGTTCAGGCGGGCTGACCGTGATTCCGAGGTCAAGCTTGCGGTCCCGCAGCATCTCGATGATCTCGTGGCTGGAGGCGGTATGATAAAGGAACGCACAGTCCTGCATCTGATCCGCCAGATAGACCGCCAGTTCCGGGGTCACGTCACTGTCGAGATCCTCGATCATGCCAAGCCGCAGGTAACGGGCGCCTGCCAGCTCTCCGATTGTCGCTTCGGCCTTTGCTTTGCGGATCGCATGCAGGGCCACGTCGATGTTGCGCAGAAACACCTGACCTTTCGGTGTCAGGATCATCGGACGCCGGGCGTGGTTGAAAAGCTCTACACCCAGATGCGCCTCAAGCTGCTGAAGGTGGTGGGACACCGTACTGGTGGACAGGCCGGTTTCCTTGGCCGCCTCACGGAGCGAATTGCTCCGTGCGCAGGCCTGAAACACCTCAAGCCATTTCAGGTTCAGCCCTTTGGCGACAGCGGGGTTGGACATTCAAGCGGTCTTTCACAATTGCCTGGACAATGCGCAGCGGGCACAGGCCAGTCTTTGCACGCAGCATGTCGGAAACGCGGCGCGCTGCAAGTCCTAGCCGTTTTGCCCTGATCGCTGCTGCGCGATTTGCCGGATCGCCGCCCCAAGATCCATCAACTGCTTTTCCAGCGGGCTGGTCTTGCGCCAGACCATGCCAATGGTGCGTTTGGGCGTATTCCGTTCAAACCGTGAAATGCAGACCGACGTGCCCTCGGTCTCCAGCGGCACGGCCATTTCAGGGATCAGCGTCAGCCCCAGACCGGCATCCACCATCTGCACAAGCGTGGCAAGCGATGACCCTTCCATCAGCAGGCTGGGATCGGAAGAGCCGATGTTGCAGAATGACAGCGCCTGATCGCGAAAACAGTGCCCTTCCTCCAACAAAAGCAGCTTCATCTCTTGCAACTTGTCCGGCGCAGGGACGGGTTTGGACGCGTCACCAGCGCTGCGCACCAAAACGAAATCTTCGTCAAAAAGCGCAAACTCGCGCAAGGACGGTTCAGAGACAGGCAGCGCGGCAATCACGAAATCCAACCGCGATTGCATCAGATCGCCGAGCAGGGCCTGCGTGACGGACTCGCGCGGGCGCAGTTCCAGGTCGGGCAGTGCAACGGCGAAATGACGAATGATCCGTGGCAGTAGATAGGGCGCCACGGTGGGAATGATCCCCATGCGCAAACGACCTGTCAGCGGGCCATCCGGCTGACGTGCCAACTTTGAAATCTCGTCAACGTCCGTCAAAACCTTGCGAGCCCGAACCAGAAATTCCTCACCCAGCGTCGTTAACCGGATCTTGCGGGCGGTGCGCTCGACCAGCGGCGCACCAAGGATGGTCTCCAATTCTTTGATCTGAACCGAGAGTGCTGGCTGCGAGATCGAACAGGCCTCTGCCGCCCGGCCAAAATGACCGGCACGCGCCAGCGCATCAAAATAACGGAAGTGTTTGATGGTGAGATTGATCATAACCCCTCCCTATCAGAGGTGAAAATTTTTCCAATTGGAATTTATCGCGCGAGTTCGCTAACCCAAGGGCACAAACTTAGAATCACTTTAAATCGCGGAGGTCTCAGATGGACGGAAACAGAATGCCAGGGCTTGGTGGTTGCCCGGTCAACCACGGTGCCAACACATCCATGGACAAACCGGTCACCAAGTGGTGGCCGAATGCGTTGAACCTCGACATCCTGCATCAGCATGGTGCGCGGACCAACCCGATGGATCCCGACTATGACCACCGTGAGGCGGTGAAGGGGCTGGACTATGACGCCGTCAAGGCTGACGTCAAAGCACTGATGACCGACAATCAGGACTGGTGGCCAGCGGATTGGGGCCACTACGGCGGTCTGATGATCCGTCTCGCATGGCACTCTGCCGGGTCCTACCGGATGCAGGACGGGCGCGGCGGTGCCGGGTCCGGCAACATCCGCTTTGCACCTCTGAACTCCTGGCCTGATAACGCAAGCCTCGACAAGGCCCGCCGCCTGCTATGGCCGGTTAAGAAGAAGTACGGCAATGCCCTGTCATGGGCGGACCTGATCATTCTGGCAGGCAACATGGCTTACGAGTCCATGGGTTTCAAAACCTTTGGTTTTGGTTTCGGCCGTGAGGATATCTGGGGACCAGAGACAGACGTCTACTGGGGCTCCGAGAATGAGTGGCTGGCGCCGTCGGAAAACCGCTATGGCGACCTCGATGACGCCTCAACCCTCGATAATCCGCTCGCTGCGGTGCACATGGGCCTGATCTATGTGAACCCTGAAGGTGTGAACGGCCAGCCCGATCCGGCGCGCACCGCACAGCACGTGCGTGAGACATTCTCCCGGATGGCGATGAACGACGAAGAAACCGCAGCGCTGACTTGCGGTGGTCACACCGTCGGCAAGGCACATGGCGCGATGGCAGACGACAACATCGGGGTAGAGCCGGAAGCGGCCGGGATCGAGGCCCAGGGCTTTGGTTGGGCAAACCCGGACCATGGCGGAACGGCGTCGAAATCCTTCACCTCTGGCATCGAAGGGGCCTGGACGAAAGAACCCACCAAATTCGACATGGGCTACTTCGACTACCTCTTCGGCTATGAGTGGGAGCTGACAAAATCCCCTGCCGGTGCCTGGCAGTGGGCGCCCATCGACATGCCCGACAGCGAAAAGCCTGTTGACGCAGGCGACGGCAGCACACCGAAGATGCCGATGATGACCGATGCCGACATGGCGATGAAGATGGACCCGATCTACAACGAGATCTGCCAGAAGTTCATGGCGGACCCGGAGTACTTCAAGGACACCTTCGCCCGCGCTTGGTTCAAGCTGACCCACCGCGACATGGGTCCGCGCGCCAACTACTACGGCCCTGACGTGCCAGCGGAAGATCTGATCTGGCAGGACCCAATCCCGGCAGGCAACACTGGCTATGACGTTGATGCGGTAAAGGCCAAAATCGCCGAGAGCGGGCTGACCGTGGCAGAGCTGATCACAACCGCATGGGACAGCGCCCGCACCTTCCGCGGCTCTGACAAGCGTGGCGGTGCAAACGGTGCCCGCATCCGCCTGGCCCCACAAAAGGACTGGGCCGGGAATGAGCCTGACCGGCTGGCAAAGGTGCTGGGCATCCTTGAGCCTATCGCGGCTGAAACCGGCGCGTCGATTGCCGACACGATCGTTCTTGGCGGCAATGTCGGCCTCGAAATGGCGATCAAGGCTGCAGGTGCGGACGTCGCCGTCCCATTCACGCCGGGCCGTGGCGACGCAGACGACAGCATGACGGATGTCGACAGCTTCAGCGTGCTGGAACCGGTCGCGGATGGTTTCCGCAACTGGCGCAAGGAAGACTACAAAGTCTCGGCAGAAGAAATGATGCTAGACCGCGCGCAGCTGCTTGGGCTGACAGCGGCAGAGATGACCGTGCTGCTTGGCGGGATGCGTGTGCTTGGCACCAACCACGGTGGCAGCAAGTATGGCGTCTTCACGGATCGCGAAGGTCAGCTGACCAACGACTTCTTTGTCAACCTGACGGATATGGCCAACAGCTGGCACGTGCTTGACGATGGCACCTACGAGCTGCGCGACCGTGCGACGGGCAACACGAAGTGGACCGCAACAAGCGCCGATCTGGTGTTCGGGTCAAACTCGATCCTGCGCAGCTATGCAGAGGTCTACGCCCAGGACGACAATGGCGAGAAATTCGTCAAAGACTTCGTCGCGGCCTGGACCAAGGTGATGAACGCCGACCGGTTCGATCTGGTGGCATAATCATCCGAGGCCTTGGTGGGCCAGCACCTGCCAAGGCTTCACCTGACAGACTTGTCTTTTCAAAACAAAAACGCGCCCCGCTTGGATCCAAGCGGGGCGCGCTGCGTTCAGGGGTGAAGCCCCTTTATTTCATGGTGATCCGCCCGTCTGTATAAGGCTGATAAGGCGCGTTCGCGGCCATGTATTCCGCCGTTACGTCTGCAAGGTCAGGACCAAAGTCATAGGCGTTGGCGGCAGTTTCAAACATGCCGTAGCCGTCGCCACCATTGCGGACGTAATTGTTGGAAACCACACCATAGGTCGCCGCCGGATCAATCGGCGCACCGCCGACCATCACGTCAGAAATGCGCGCGCCTGGCTCTGCGTTCTGGTCCACCGTGAAGGACATGCCGGCCACCTGCGGGAAACGCCCAGCGCCGTCAGCAATCTGACCAACACCGTTTTCGAGCGCTTCGACAATCGTGGCACCGGTGACTTCGAAGGTGGACAGCGTGTTCTGGAACGGCAGCACGGTCAGCACCTCGCCCATCGTCACCTCGCCCGCGTCGATGGAGGCCCGCAAACCACCGCCGTTCTGGATTGCGATCTGAATGCCTTGATCCGCGACGCGGTCCAGCATGGCATCCGCAACCAGGTTACCCATTGGGCATTCCATCGCACGACAGACCGAACGATCACCTTCAATGGCTTCGGTTGCTTCGGCCACCACGCGGGTCTTCATCTCTTCAATCGGGCCAGCCAGTTCGGCCACACGGGCAACGGCGGCTTCATCCTCAGCGACAGAGGCATCGAGCAGGATCGTGTCGCCTGTGGCCGATGTCACGTTCCCGGCACCATCAAATTCCAGCACCAGATGGCCGACGTATTTCGAATAGGCATAGGCCTGCACCACCGGCACACCGCCAACCATGGTTGGATAGGCCATCGCATCTTCGTCACTGTTGGAGAAGAGGGTATGCGAGTGCCCACCGACAACGGCGTCAACGCCAGCTACCTGTTCGGCAATCATCATGTCCTTGTTCACGCCCACGTGGGTCAGAGCGATGATCTTGTCCACGCCATCAGCCTCAAGCGTGGCAACATCAGCCGACAGGCTTTCGACTTCGTCCGTGAAAATGACGGCATCAGACGGGCTGGACGTTTCTACGGTGTCCACGGCCAGCGCAGAGATGATACCGATCCGTTGGCCACCAACCTCAAGCACCACGTGGTTTTCCACCTTGCCCGCCAGCACATTAGAGCTGGAGACATCGATGTTACCAGAGACAATGGGGAACGACACATTGTCGGTCAGCTTGCGAAGGCCCTCGTCGCCATCATCAAATTCGTGGTTGCCAACGGCCATCGCGTCAAAGCCGATGATTTCGGCAAACTCCGCCTCCACATCACCCTTGTAGGTCGTGTACATCAGGCTGCCCTGATACTGGTCGCCCGCGTCAAGGACGATGACGTTTTCGCCAGCCAGTTCTTCGCGCAGTTCGTTGATCTTGGTGATCACACGTGCCACGCCGCCAAAGCATTCCCCGGCAGCATTGTCTTCCGGGTTGCAGGTCGAATCGAAGCGGTTGATTGGCTCGATCCGGCTGTGCAGGTCGTTGATATGAATGACATGCAATGTGTAGTCAGCATGCGCCATACCGGCCGTCACGGCCATCGCGCAGGTGGTTGCAAGAATACGGTTGTTCATTTGGATGTGGTCCCCCGAGTTGGAATGAGAAAAGAGTGACGGGCAAAACTGGGGGAGTCAAACACTCTACAAATTCCCGGAATTGGCCAACAACTCTCGCGCGCGTCTTGACCATCTTTTGTGCAACGGCGATGACACCCTCATGCTGATTTACAAGATTTTCCGAGCAGACGAGTGGGCGGCACTGCAGGCCGCAGGTGAAACCGATGGTGCGCCGATCGATGTCGCAGATGGCTACATTCACTTTTCGACTGCAGAGACGGTGGCAGAGACCGCCGCCAAGTATTTCGCCGGGGTTGAAGGGCTGCACCTGATCGCGGTGGAGGCTGACGCACTCGACCCGCTCAAGTGGGAGCCTGCGCGTGAAGGCGTCCTGTTCCCGCACCTTTACTGCAAGATGCGCATGGACGATGTGGTATGGGCAAAGCCGCTGCCTCTGGTTGACGGCGCGCACGCGTTTCCTGATCTGGCATGAGCATTCTCGAAAAAATCGGCCTTGCCGCGCTGCGCCGGATTGATCCTGAGACTTCGCATGGGTTGGCCCTGAAGGCACTGAACGTGGGGCTGGGGCCGCGGGGTGGCTCCGTCACCTCTGACCGTTTGGCCACTTCTATCGCGGGTCTCCACCTGCCGAACCCTATCGGCCTGGCCGCCGGATTTGACAAGAACGCGACCGCCCTTGCCCCCCTCACCCACACAGGTTTCGGGTTTCTGGAAGTTGGCGCTGCAACCCCGCGCCCGCAGGAAGGCAACCCAAGGCCGCGGCTTTACCGCCTGTCGCAGGACCAGGCCGCGATCAACCGCTTTGGGTTTAATAACGAGGGGATGGAACCGATTGCCGCGCGTTTGGCGAAACGGCCAAGGGGGGCAGTGATCGGCCTGAACCTCGGCGCGAATAAGGACAGTGCAGATCGCGCCGCCGATTTCGCGAGGGTGCTGACGCATTGTGGGGCGCACGTGGATTTCGCGACGGTCAACGTGTCTTCTCCCAACACGGAAAAACTGCGGGACCTACAGGGCAAGGCAGCGCTTGCGGCATTGCTTTCGGGCGTCATTGACGCGCGGGCCGCATTGGACCGTCCCATTCCGATCTTCCTGAAAATCGCGCCCGATCTTGCACCGGATGAACTGGCCGAGGTCGCCGAAGTCGCGAACACCTCAGGCATCGACGGGCTGATCGCCACGAACACGACGCTGGATCGTGAAGGCTTGCGCGGGCCGCATGTGGGCGAAAAGGGCGGGCTCTCAGGCCAGCCACTCTTCGAGAAATCGACACGGGTGCTTGCCGCGCTTTCCGGCATGACGGATCTGCCGATAATCGGGGTGGGGGGTGTCGGCAGCGCCGAGCAAGCCTATGAAAAGATCCGCGCCGGGGCGTCGGCGGTGCAGCTTTATACCGCGCTTGTCTATGGCGGGCTGTCGCTGGTCGGTGAGATTGCGCGCGGCCTCGACGCGTGCCTTGCGCACGACGGGTTTGCCAATGTGGCCGACGCAGTTGGATCAGGCCGCGCTGACTGGACGTGACGGTGCATCCGCCGCTGCTTCCAACGCCGGGTATTTCCACGCAAGCGTCGCCCCGCGCACCACGAAATTGAACAGAAGCGCCAGCCAGAGCCCGTGATTGCCGAAAGTGGCCATCAACGGAAACACGGTAGCGAAATACACTGCCGCAGAGATGATCATCATGTTGCGCATGTCCTGCGTCCGGGTCGCCCCGATAAAGATGCCGTCCAGCATCCAGGCCGCCACCCCGACCAATGGTGCCGCAACCATGTAAGGCAGGTAGTCGCGGGCGGCAGCGCGCACGTCAGGCGCTGTGGTCATGATGTCGATGGCTGTCGGGCCAAATGCGGCAAAGCAGATCGCCAGACCCAGGCAAACCACGCCACCCCAGAGGCTGCTCAGCACCGCACTGCGGCGGAGGGCGGCGCGTGCCCGCGCGCCCAGCGCCTGCCCCACCATCGCCTCTGCCGCGAAGGCGAAACCGTCGAGTGCATAGGCCGTCACCTGCAGAAACTGCATCAGGATCTGGTTGGCAGCGAGTTGCACATCACCAAAATCCGCCGCGAAGAGAAGGAAGCTGACAAAGATCGCCTGCAAGAGCACCGAGCGGATCATGATATCGGCATTCACCAGCATCATGTGGCGCAGGCGCGTGGCATCAAAGACGAGCGCAGCCGACCTCCAAAACGCCCGCCCGAACACACCCCGGCAAAACCAAAGGCCCAGCGCCAGCCCGCCCCATTCGGCAATAAACGTGGCCCAGGCCACCCCGGTCACACCCCAGCCCAACGTCAGGCCAAGGTAGTAGCTGAGGATGATGTTTCCCCCGTTCATCCCCACTTGGATGACCAGCACGGCCCGCGTCCGTTCCTGCGCGATCAGCCAGCCGGTCACACCATAAAGCGCGATGGTCGCCGGGGCCGACCAGATGCGGATCGTCATATAGTCGCGGGCGAGTGCCTCCACCTCTGCACTGGCAGGTGAGATCCAGAACGCACCGCGGAAGATCAGCACCTGCAGCAGAATCATCACCGCACCTGCGGAGAGGCCGATCAGCATGGCGCGGGAAAACAGAGCGTCCACCTCGGCCCTGTCCCCCGCCCCGGCGGCCTGCGAGGTGAGCCCCGTCGTGCCCATCCGCAGAAAGCCGAAGATCCAGTAAACAGCAGAGAGAATCACCGCGCCGATGCCAACGGCACCAATTGGCGCGGCCTCTCCCAACTGGCCCACCACGCCGGTGTCCACGATCCCCAGGATCGGCACCGTCGCGTTGGACAGCACAATCGGCAGGGCAATCGCCAGAACCCGCCGATGGGTCAAAACGGGGGCGTCAGCCATCGCGGGCGGGCATTAGGAAATGGCCCGTCGCCTTCGCAAAGGGGCGCTGTCGGTTGTCCTGCCATGTCTCCACATCAACTGACGCGTAACGGCGACCGGACCGGTTGATGCGCGCACGGGCGTAGGCATCGCGCGGCAGGCCGGAGCGCAGGTAGTCGACCGTGAAGTCAATCGTCTTGGGCAGAGGGATGCGCGGCGTGTCATCGGTCAGGCGGCCTGCCTCCATATCTTCCCAGATCATTGCCCAGGTGAGGTCGACAATCGCAGTGACCTCCAGGAACGCGGCTGTAACGCCACCATGCAACGCTGGCAAGGCCGGGTTCCCGATCAGCTTGTCAGCATAGGGGAGAATGCCCGTCAGCTCATCCCCGCGCCGGTCAATCTTGATCCCCAGAAACTGGATGTAGGGCACCCCGGTGACAAGGCGCTGCAGCGTGGCGTCGCGACGTTGCTTGACGACCTGTACGGGTTCCGGGCGCCTGATCATGTCTTTGCCCTTTCCAGCGTGAAAGCGCCTGTGGCCGTTGCCACCGGGCGGCTGGGGTCACCATCGACTGCCGTGGCGCGCACAAAGGCGACGGAACGGGTGACGTGATAGCACTCCGCCCGCGCCGTGATCCGTTCACCGGGGGTGGCGGGACGCATGTAGTCAATGCGCAGGTCAAGCGTGGCGGTCGCCGCTGGGGCGATGGCATGCGACATCACCGCAGCCCCGGCGCAAGTATCCATCAGGGTTGAAACAGCACCACCATGGATCACGCCGGTTTCAGGGTCACCGACGAGCCGCGCATCATAATCCATCCCGATCTCGGCCATGCCGTCGCCGATTTCCGTCAGCGCCATGCCCAATTCACGTGCATGCGGGATCGCCTCGATAAACTGGCGGGCGATCCGGTCACGACGGGACTTGTCCTCTGCTGACATGCCGGTCCTTTCTGGCGTGGGCGTAGGCTGCGCGTTTGCGATATATGCCCCAATCCGATTTGACCACACCACAGTATCTTGAACAGTGACAGCACCCCGATACGGTTGCCCCCCAAGTTGCAAGCCGCTACGCTTATAGCAGGGAGAGATTTATGACTGACATAAGACTGTCATTCAAAGAGATGTGCGCGAAATTCGACGTCACACCGCGGACGTTGCGTTATTACGAATACATCGAACTTCTCAGCCCTGAAAAAGAGGGCCGCTCGCGGTTCTATGGCCCAAAGGAGCTTGCGCGGATGACGCTGATCCTGCGCGGGCGACGCTTTGGCTTTTCGCTTGAGGATATCCGGCAGTGGCTCTTGATCTACGAGCACGAGGGCAACGAGGCGCAGATGCGTGAATGGATCGCGCTGGCCGACCGGCAGATGGTCGAATTGGCCGAGCAAAAGCAGCAGCTGGAAGAGACGATGGACGAGCTGCGACAGCTGCGCGACGATACGGCAAAGACGCTGGGCTAATCCTTCGACTGCGGCAAATCGACTGGCCGAAATCGGCCAAAATGGTGACTCAAAGCGCTTTAGTTACCTAAATATGAAATTTTTGCCGGATTTTTTATTTCGTGTGACCCACGGTCATTTTGCCTGACCTTTCGTCAGCTTGCCCGTGACGCCACGTTACGTTTACGTGCGCGTCAACTTTGCTTGTATGGTGCCTACATCCTTCGCAGATGCGTGCCATTCATTAACACGCATAAGGAATGAAAAGATGACGACCGAGACGTTGAACATTCGCGAAATGTGTGACGCATTTGAAGTAACGCCGCGCACACTTCGCTTTTACGAAGCCAAGGAACTGCTGTTCCCGATCCGTGAAGGGCAAAAACGCCTGTTCACTAAGCGGGACCGCGCACGCCTCAAGCTGATCTTGCGGGGCAAGCGCTTTGGCTTCTCTCTCGAAGAAATCCGCAAACTGCTGGACCTCTACCACATGAACGACGGGCAAGAGGAACAGCTGTCGCAAACCTACGTGCTTGCCGAAATGCACCTCGCCGACATGGAAGCCCAGAAGGCCGAGCTGGAAGTGGCAATCGCGGAACTCAAGGAACAAATGGCCTGGGGCGCAGAAAAGCTCTCCAAGATGGCCAAAGGCAAAACAGTCGCAGCCTAAACGCGCCGCGACCACAACACGACAACGGAGAGACACCAGATGCCGATCTACAACGCACCGACAAAAGACATTCAGTTCGTCCTGCATGACCTTTTGAAAGTCAGCGAACAAGACATTCCGGGGTTTGAAGACCTCGACCGCGACTTTACCAGTGCTGTTGTCGAAGAGGCCGGAAAGGTCGCAACCGAGGTGCTGCACCCGCTCAACGTGGTGGGTGATACCGAAGGTTGCGTTCTGGAAAATGGTGTCGTCCGCACGCCGACCGGTTTCAAGGAGGCATTCGAGCAGATGAAAGAAGGCGGCTGGACCGCCATGGACTGTGACCCCGAATATGGTGGCCAGGGCCTGCCCTACGTCATGCATACCGCGGCGCAGGAACCTTTCGTATCGGCCAACATGGCCTTCAACATGTATCAGGGCCTGACCCACGGCGCCTATTCGGCCATCTACGCCCATGGGTCGGACGAGCAGAAGCAGAAATACCTGCCGAAGCTGACGACTTGCGAATGGACTGGCACCATGAACCTGACAGAGCCGCATTGCGGTACTGATCTGGGCCTGATGCGCACCAAGGCTGTCCCGCAGGGCGATGGCAGCTACAAAATCTCCGGCCAGAAAATCTTTATCTCTGCCGGTGAACACGACATGGCCGACAACATCATCCACCTTGTCCTTGCCAAGATCCAAGGCGGGCCAGAGGGGATCAAAGGTGTCTCACTCTTCATCGTGCCAAAGTTTCTGGTGAACGACGATGGCTCATTGGGTCAGCGCAACGGCGTGGCCGTCGGCAAGATTGAAGAAAAGATGGGCATCCACGGCAACTCCACCTGTGTGATGAACTATGATGAGGCGACTGGCTATCTGATCGGTGAAGAGCACAAGGGCATGCGTGCGATGTTCACCATGATGAACGAGGCACGTCTGGGTGTGGGCCTGCAAGGCTACGCCCAAGCCGAAAGTGCCTATCAGAACGCTGTGGCCTATGCCAACGACCGCCTGCAAGGCCGTGATGTGACAGGGGTCAAGAACCCTGACGGCCCAGCCGACCCGCTGATCGTACACCCCGATATCCGTCGCAATCTGATGGATCAGAAATCCTTCGTCGAAGGCGCCCGCGCCTTCACCTTCTGGGGCGCGATGCTGATCGACCGGGCGCACAAGAATGAAGACAAGGATGCCGATGGCCTGATTTCCCTGATGACACCAGTCATCAAAGGCTTCCTGACCGACAAGGGCTTTGAATACGCCACGGCAGCCCAGCAGGTCTATGGCGGCCACGGCTACATCGAGGAATGGGGCATGTCCCAATACGCCCGCGACGCACGGATCGCCATGATCTACGAAGGCGCCAACGGCATTCAGGCGCTGGACCTCGTCGGCCGCAAGCTCGCACAGGATGGCGGCAAGCACGTCATGGCGTTCTTCGAGATGGTGAAGACCTTCATCAAGGAAAACGAAGGCAACGAGGCGCTGAAAGCCGACTTCCTCGATCCGCTGAAGGCGGCATCGAAGGACCTTCAGGCAGCAGGCATGTACTTCATGCAGAACGGCATGAAGAACCCCAACAATGCCCTGTCCGGGTCTTACGACTTCATGCACATGATGGGCCATGTCTGCCTTGGCCTGATGTGGGCCCGCATGGCAAAGGCCGCGATGGAAGCGCTTGAAGGCGGTGCATCTGACACCGAGTTCTACAACACCAAGATCGCGACCGGCCGCTACTACATGGCGCGCCAGCTGCCAGCGACGTCCATGCACCTTGCCCGCATCAATACCGGTGCGGAAACCGTCATGGCGCTGGAAGCCGCGAACTTTTGATCTTCGAGTGAGTGTGTCTTGTGGCACGCTCATCCAAACCAAAGATCATTAGTCTCCGCCAGGGTTGGGAGGCCTGAAAGATGACCATGAAACTGCACTGCTTTGGTGAAAGCGGCAACGCCTACAAGGCGGCGCTGACGCTGACATTGGCAGACGTCACGTGGGAGCCGATTTTCGTCGACTTCTTCAAGGGTGCCTCACGCAGCCCCGAATTTCGCGCGCTCAACGTCATGGGCGAAGTGCCGGTGCTGGAGGATGGCGACACGGTTCTGACCCAGTCGGGCGTCATTCAGGACTACATCAGCTCCAAAACCGGCAAACTCGGTGGGCGCTCTGCCGATGAACGCCGCGAGGTGCTGCGCTGGATGTTCTTTGACAACCACAAAGTCAGCGGCATGGCCGGGCCCCTGCGATTCAACATGAACTTTCTGGCGGAAGAGAAGCGCAACGCCGACGTGAACGCCTTCATGGCCATGCGGCTCGCTTCCGCGCTCAAGGTGATGGAGGCGCATCTGCAGGGCCGCGACTGGCTCGCTGCCGATCAGATCACCATCGCCGACATCGCCTGCTGCGGGTACCTGTTTTACGAGGAACCTTTCACCTTCTCCCGCAGCGACTACCCAAACATTGACCGCTGGCTGAACGGCATCGCCGCGCAGCCCGGCTGGAAACATCCCTATGACTTGATGCAGCGCGCCTTTGGCGCCGCTGCCTGAACGGAGGAACGAATGACCGAAGCCTATATCTATGACGCCGTGCGCACACCGCGTGGCAAGGGCCGCAAGGACGGCAGCCTGCATGAGGTCACCTCGGCCCGGCTGTCTGCCGGTGTGCTGAACGACCTCAAGGCGCGCAACAACCTGGAAGGTCATGCTGTTGAGGATGTCATCTGGGGCAACGTCACGCAGGTGGGAGAACAAGGCGGGTGTCTGGCGCGGACCGCCGTGCTGGCCTCTAATCTGGACGAACGTATCCCCGGCCTCGCGATCAACCGGTTCTGTGCCTCGGGAATGGAAGCGGTGAATCTTGCCGCCAACCAGGTGAAAGGTGGCGCCGGTGGGGCCTATATCGCTGGCGGTGTGGAAATGATGGGCCGTGTCGCAATGGGTTCTGACGGTGCAGCGATTGCCGTGGACCCTTCGATCGCGATGGAAACGTATTTCGTGCCGCAGGGTATCTCTGCCGATATCATCGCGACCGAGTATGGGTTCAGCCGTGATGATGCCGACCAACTGGCGATGGAAAGCCAGAAGCGCGCGAAAAAGGCGTGGGACGAAAAGCGGTTCGAGAAGTCCATTGTGGCTGTGAATGACGTGAACGGTCTGCCTATCCTCGACCATGACGAATACATGCGGCCAGAGACGGATATGCAGACGCTGGGTTCTCTGAACCCGGCGTTCCAGGCGATGGGTGAGGTCATGCCCGGCTTCGACAAAGTCGCGCTGATGAAATACCCGCATCTGGAAAAGATCAACCACATCCACCACGCCGGGAACTCTTCGGGCATCGTGGACGGGGCCGCGGGCCTGCTGATCGGGTCCAAGGAGTGGGGTGAGGCGAACGGGCTGAAACCGCGCGCGCGGATCAAAGCCACCGCCAAGATCGGCACTGACCCCACGATCATGCTGACCGGCCCGGTCCCCGTGACCGAAAAGATCATGGCAGACTCGGGCATGTCGATTGGCGACATCGACCTTTTCGAAGTGAACGAGGCCTTCGCATCTGTCGTGCTGCGCTTCATGCAGGCGTTTGACGTCGATGACAGCGTGGTTAACGTCAACGGCGGTTCCATCGCCATGGGTCACCCGCTGGGCGCCACAGGCGCGATCATCATCGGCACGCTGCTGGATGAGCTGGAACGGACCGGCAAAGGCACCGGTCTTGCGACGCTCTGCATCGCCTCGGGCATGGGGGCGGCAACGATCATCGAGCGGGTGTAAGCGGATGCCAATTGTCACGGAAGAAGAGGCTTGTGCGATCTACCAGGATTTGCTGGATCGCATTTGCGATGCCTATTTCTCTGATGATTTCGCCTCCTTCCAGACCGCGATTCACGTCCCTCACCAATACAAGACTGAGGACGGCGAACACCGGATCGAGACCTACGAGCAGATGCACGAAGCGTTCAAAGCGTTTCGTGACTACCTGATCGGGGTCGGCGTCACCAACTTTGTCCGTCGCTGCACAGGCGCGCTTGCCCTGAGTGAGGCAAAGCTGATCGGCAGCCACGAAACCGATCTTCTGCAGAACGGTGTTCGGCTCCGCGAACCCTACGAGGTTTGGGCAACGCTCGAATTGGTCGAAGGACAATGGAAGGTCGTGTCGTCCGAGAACGCCGTGAAAGACACCTGTTGGCAATCCTTTGCCTTTCAACATGGCGCTCGCAGCGCGGCAGGGCGCCAAGAGCACAAAAGATAGAATTTCTCCAAGTCAGGAACAGAAAATGACAGATTTCACCATGAACACGGACGCCGATGGCGTCGCCACCATCGTTTGGGACACGGTTGGCAAATCCATGAACGTCATGACGCTGGCGGCCTGGGATGATCTGGAAGCGTTGATTGATCAGGCGCTTGCCGACGACGCGGTCAAGGGTGTGGTCATCACATCCGGCAAGGAAGGCAGCTTTGCCGGGGGTATGGACCTCAACGTCATCGCGCAGATGAAGGACATGGCGGGCGACAATCCGGCCAAGGGCCTTTTCGACGGGATCATGAACGCCCACCGGATCATGCGTAAGATCGAACGCGCAGGCATGGACCCGAAGACCAACAAAGGTGGCAAGCCCATCGCCGCCGCCCTACCTGGCACGGCGCTTGGCATCGGTCTGGAAATCCCATTGTCCTGCCACCGCATCTTTGCTGCCGACAACCCAAAGGCCAAGATCGGCCTGCCAGAAATCATGGTCGGCATCTTCCCCGGTGCGGGCGGCACAACACGCCTGAGCCGAAAACTCGGCGCGATGGCCGCATCGCCGTTGCTACTGGAAGGTAAGTTGAACGACCCGGTCAAAGCGAAAGCGGCGGGTGTGATTGATGAGGTCGTCCCAGCCGACGAGTTGCTGGCCAAGGCAAAGGAATGGGTCTTGTCAGAGCCCAACATCGTGAAGCCGTGGGACGAGAAGGGCTACAAGATGCCAGGCGGCGCGCCCTACCACCCTGCCGGTTTCATGACCTTTGTTGGCGCCTCAGCCATGGTCAACGGTAAGACGCAAGGCGTCTATCCGGCCGCCAAGGCACTGCTGTCTGCTGTCTATGAAGGCGCACTTGTACCTTTCGACACCGCGCTGAAGATCGAGGCGCGCTGGTTCACCAACGTCCTGATGAACCCATCGTCTTCCGCCATGATCCGCAGCCTCTTCATCAACAAGGAAGCGCTGGAAAAGGGTGCGAACCGCCCTGCCGTCGACGACCAGAAGGTCAAGAAGGTCGGCGTCATCGGCGCTGGCATGATGGGTGCGGGGATCGCGCTCGTCTCTGCACTTGCTGGGATTCAAGTCGTCCTGATCGACAGCACGCAGGAAGCGGCAGACAAAGGCAAATCCTATACCACCGCACACCTCGACAAGGGCATCGCCCGCAAGAAGGTCACGGAAGAAAAGAAAGAGGCCATGCTGGGCCTGATCAATGCAACCACCGATTATGACGCGCTGAAAGGCTGCGACCTGATCGTGGAAGCGGTGTTTGAAGATGTTGGCGTGAAGGCCGAGGTCACCAAGAAGGTGCAGGCCGTCACCGGCCCCGACTGCGTGTTTGCCACAAACACTTCCACCCTGCCGATCACCGAACTGGCGAAAGCCGCTGCTGACGCCGAGAAATTCATCGGCATCCACTTCTTCAGCCCAGTCGACAAGATGCTGCTGGTGGAAATCATCAAGGGCAAGGAAACCGGCGACGTGGCCGTGGCCAAAGCGCTCGACTACGTCCGCCAGATCAAGAAGACGCCGATCGTCGTCAACGACGAACGCTTCTTCTACGCCAACCGCTGCATCATCCCATACATCAACGAAGGCATTCGGATGGTGAAGGAAGGGGTGGAACCTGCGCTGATCGAAAACGCGGCGAAGCTCGTTGGCATGCCGCTCGGCCCGCTGCAACTAACCGATGAAACCTCCATCGACCTCGGCGTGAAAATCGCCAAGGCGACCAAGGCCGCGAT
>JBCBOD010000142.1:0-8844 GCA_039821425.1 Pseudomonadota bacterium | reverse complement strand
GTGCGGTTGGCCTTGTCGTAAGACCCTTTGAAGACAAACTGCGCACCGTGCGCCGCGCAGATCTCTGCCATTCTGCCCGCGATCATCTGTGCATGATCCACGCCTTCCAACTGGCAAGGCCAACCGCACATCCCTGTCCGGGAAACGCGGGCTGGGAATGGACGAAGGGCTCGCCGTCATGCAGGCGGTGAAAGACAGCAGTGGCTGCCCGGTTCTGACCGATATCCATGCGCCAGAGCAATGCGCGACTGTGGCCGAGGTTTGTGACGTGATGCAGATCCCTGCATTCCTGTGTCGTCAGACCGACCTTCTGCTCGCTGCGGGTGAAACCGGGGCCGTGATCAACGTCAAGAAGGGGCAGTTCCTCGCCCCTTGGGACATGCCCAATGTGGTGTCAAAGATCGAAAGCACCGGGAATGAAAAGATCCTGCTGACGGAACGGGGCGCCTCTTTTGGCTACAACACGCTGGTGGCTGACATGCGATCTTTGCCGACGATGGCCAAAACCGGTTACCCGGTCGTCATGGACGCCACCCATTCCGTGCAGCAACCCGGCGGCATGGGCGGATCATCCGGCGGGCAGCGAGAGTTTGCACCGGTCATGGCGCGCGCTGCCGTATCGCTTGGCATTGCAGCCGTCTTCATCGAAACGCACGAGGATCCTGACAACGCCCCATCCGACGGGCCAAACATGATCCCGCTCGACCAGATGGATGGTGTGATCAAGAGCCTGATGGGTTTCGACGCGCTTGCCAAGGCAGACCCGTTGCGGGTGTGACAACGCAGATTTCGCTGCTAACGTGCCGCCAATAACCACGTAGGCGATTTCAATGCGTTTTTTTCTACTCTTGGCCCTCTTCCTGAGCTTCAGCTTGCCTGTCGCGGCGCAAGAGGCAAACGGGACCATCACCACCGAAAACTCTGACCAACAGGATGCAGCGATCGCGCTGCGCATCCGCGAAATCCTGTCAGAGCTCGACAACTACGAAGACGTCACTGTCACAGTCAGCGAAGGCGTAGTGACCCTACGCGGCACGACAACCTCCGCAATCGAAGCCGTCGCACTGGACCCGCTTGCGGCCCGTGTCGAAGGGGTGGTCGCCGTCCGCAATCAGGTGACGGAAACCACCGATATTGTCGCGCGGCTGGACCCCGCGATGGAACGGTTCCGCGCCCGGATCGACCAGTTCATCATCTTCCTGCCGCTTGCGCTGATCGCTGGCGCCGCCTTTGCGCTTGTGGTCTTTCTGGGCTTCCTTATCGCCCGCGCGCGGCAACCGTGGGAACGGCTTGCACCCAACGCGTTCATCGCCGAAATCTACCGGCAGTTGGTGCGCATCGCCTTTGTGATCTTCGGCATTGTTATCGCGCTCGATATCCTGAATGCGACCGCACTTCTGAGCACGATCCTGGGTGCCGCCGGTATCATCGGCTTGGCCCTTGGTTTTGCGGTACGTGACACGGTGGAAAACTTCATCGCCTCTGTCATGCTGTCCTTCCGCCAGCCGTTCCGGCCCAACGACACGGTCGAAATCAACGGCGATATCGGCAAAGTCATCCGCCTGACCAGCCGTGCGACGATCCTGCTATCATTCGACGGCAATCACATCCGCATCCCTAATGCCGCCGTCTTCAAAAGCCGGATCATCAACTACAGCCAGAACGCGGAACGGCGTTTCATGTTCTCGGTCATGGTCGAACGGGACGCTGATCTGCAAGCTACCCGCAACCTGGTGGAAAAGACGGTGCAGGATCTGCCCTTCGTGATCGCGGAACCAGCGGCGGCAACCTGGATCGAGGCATTGCATCCCGCCGGGATCGAACTGGTGGTCACGGGCTGGGTGGATCAGAACGCAACTTCGATCGTGCGCGCAAAGGGTGAAGCGCTGCGCCAGGTCAAACTCGCCATCCAGGGTGCCGGCATCGTGATCCCGGATGCAACGCAGGCCATCCAGATCAGCCGTGACCCGGTCGCCCCCCTTGCACCGCAGGAAAGCACACAGGTCGAAACCGTAGAGGCCAGCGAAGATCAGGCGCTGGAGCGTATCGTGGATGCCGAACGCGACCTTGAACAGACCGAAGATCTGCTGCGCGAAGACAGCCTGAAGGAATAGCGCGGATTCTTTTGAAACGGGGCTTGAACCACCCTGCCCTTCGCAGTATTCACGCGGCGCTGTTGGGGTGTAGCCAAGCGGTAAGGCAGCGGTTTTTGGTACCGTGTACCGTAGGTTCGAATCCTACCACCCCAGCCAGCGATCTCCCCAGTGTGCCGTCCGGCGTGAATCGCAACTTGTCCGGCGAGAAACACAACTTTTGTCGGGTAAGACAGCAACTTTCAGCATTTGAGACGATTTTTCGCCCCATCGATAGGCATTGGGTCTCTACTTAACGGTTGCCAAGAAAGTGCCCCGGTAATGCCCCCGAAACCTGTGATTTTTTGCTACCAGATTCGACACCTCGGGGCGGATTCCGGTCATTCGCTGCGGCTGAAAAATCACCGCTCGACATTGAGAAAGCAGCCATTCAAATGAGAAGACGGATTAAATCGGCGGCAAAAGTGCCGCTTACGTCAGGCGTTCAGTAGAGATATTGCCAAATGCTCAACATCAATGTGAGTGACAACGTGAAAATCAATTTTGAGGGCAGCCGCAATAGATTTAGCACATGCGCGGGAAGCTAGCTGATGCTGAGCCAGTATCTCCTGATCATAAGTCGGCCTTTGTCGTGTGGTGTCGTTAGAGCGGTTGGCGCTGATGCGTACGGGCTCAGCTTCCAGGTGCACCATCTTTGTGATGCCGAGCGCTCGAAAAACTTCGGCGGAAAGTTCTTCCAAACCATCACCACTGTCGATGACAACGTGTGCATCCAAGATAACGCATGCGGCGGCGGGATCGCGGGCCAGGTCAAAGCCGTCTATTAGAAGGCGTTGGTTCTCGTTGAGATCGGCATAACGCAAGGCATCCCTTTCGTCGGGTCTTGCCTTGCAGGCAGCGGCGATAAGGCTACCACCGGTCAGGTGCTGGAATGGGACTCGTTCTGCCAACCTTCGTAAGAAGGTGGTTTTCCCAACTCCAGAAATACCTGTGAAGGCGACAATTGCTGCGCTCATACGTCAAATTCAAGATTGGAGCGTGCAACAAGGCTGGCAATGAGATCGTGGCGCAGTTTGTAGATGGACTGTTGTGGGTGACCATTTATCACGCCCATGTTTTCCAGTTCATCCTTGGACACAGGTGGGTCGATGTAAGCGACCAGTAGGTAGTTGATCACCTTAACGGGCCTTCCGGCTTTCGCCTTGCGAGCCCAGTCATCCAGATCTTCTTCACTGTAGACGGAGCGGCCACCAGTTATCTGCATTAATTCTTTTGTGGTTCGCGCCAGTGTCATGCTTTCCAAAATTCCAAGCGCAGTGATCGCTTGGGAAGGAGGGTCCTTCGAAACGCCTTTGTAAAAGAACAGAATCGAACCCGGGGGGCCGAGATTTGACTGTGCCTGGCATAAATAGACCTTGCGGATGGTATTACCTGGGCGGGTGATCGTCTCGGCCCTTGAGGCGCCGGAAAAGAGATCGGGCTGACGTGGCTGCCAGAGATCGGGAAAAAGCGTATCGTGGTACGCTTCTTTGATCGGAATGCCGAAACCCTCGGTTGTCCGGTCTAGGACAAACCGTGGATAGTTTTCGCGGGCGAGATCGAAGCTTGAGACACTGTCTCGAGGGGCAAGTGCGGTCGATGAGAACCCGCGCTCGTAGATGTATTCACCATTGCTGTTCGACCCGGCGTTTTGGAAGCCGTAATATTCCAGCAGGTCCATCAGGGAGACCTGATCTTCGTAGGTTGTCAGGTAAGCGAGATCATATCCGTTGGTCTGGGCGTACCAGAGCACCTGTTTTAAAAGAAGCTCGCCAAGTTTCACACCCCGCCGCTTGGGGGCAACCTTGAAGGTGCAGATCTTCAAAATCTTCTCAGCGGGTGTGATGGCATCCGTGTCGCTGGCTGTCTCGTCCTTCCGAACGATTAGGCCCGCAAGATTGCCATCGTCGTAAACTACCCAGCAGGATCGATGCTGTTTTACGCATTTCTCGCGCCACCACTGGTCGAATTCTGGATATCCGTCGCGCAGGCTGTCGAAAAATCGATCCTTATGATTGATTTCATGAGCTTCTACCTCTGCGACGTGGCGGATTGGAACCTTTTTTGGCTCATAGGTCTGGATCAGAAGTTCTGTCGCGTCACCTATAAAAAGCACACGTCTTGCTAGATCAGGCGATCGTTTCTGTGCGCGCTCATGGAGACCCTTGTCCTGAGTGACTAGAAAATCCGATGCTCCACTCTCAAGGGCATGGAGGAGCGTTGCGTCTACGATATCATTGGGCTTCTTGAGTGGGCCGTAGGCTATATCAAGATCCGCTTCGACCAGACCGCGCTGCTTTTTTAGCGCGCGGTACTTGGCGATCTTGCTGAGCGAGATTTGTCGCCGCTCGACATCTTTGTCACGCGCGATGTCGTCCTTCGCGGCTTCGTGCACATAAATATCGACTTTGTGGGCCGATGCGAGGGCATGAAATTTGGCGTAGGCCGCTTCAACTGCGTGGTAATCTTCGAGCCCGATCAGAATGTTCGTATCAATGAGATACGATTGCTGGCTCATCTTTAAGGGCCTTTCTCAGGTCTCTTTTAGCGTAGAGGAAAGATTGGGGGGGCTCAAAACCGAACTTCTCGCGAAGCTCGCTTAATGGCAAGGGGCGTGAGAATGCTTTAACATCGTCAAAGACCAATGCAAAACCGTGGTCCAAGCCTTCAAAATACCTGTCGAAGTGCGGCCGTTCAATAAACGCAGTGCTCTCAAATTCTGTCCAAATCTGCTCTACGGGAAGTTTCAATACGTCGCGGATTGATGCTGTGCCAACCATCGCTTTGACCGGAGAGGTAGAATAGATGTAGGCCAGCGCGCCGCTTGGCGCAGAGGCAGGAAACCTTCGCCGCAATTCAACCGTTTTGTGACCTGCGAGGATCTTTTCAGAGTAGACGGGCTTGATCGACAAGACGACATCGCGCTGAGGTTTGAATGGTTCATCTCCAAGCAACGGGAGCACCAGCTGGTCATCGTGACCTTGCTCAACATCGAAGACCTCGCAAAGCCGCAGAGACAGCGGTGCATCAGTAGGAAAATGCGCATTCAGACGAAGTGATGCACCAAGCGCTTCGACATAACGCTGAACCGTGCTGAGGTATATCTCACCGCCCTTTTCGATCTTCGAGATGGCGGCCTGTTGCACATTCATGCGCTTCGCAATCTGCTCTTGGGTCAAACCAGCCAACAGCCGCAGTCTACGCAGTTCTGGGCCAACCATCACCGCGCCGTCGGCTGCCGAAACGGCTTTTGCTTCGACGATTGTTCCTGTGAGTTTACCCATCTCGACCTCCTTCTTTTCTTTAGACACTTAAGGTAAGAGAGTATTCCATGCAAGGAATGCTTGAGTAAGGCTTGCGATATTTAGCCGGCAAGCGTCCGACCAAGTAGAGGACTGTTTGGGCCGCGCCATCAAGCAGGTCGTGGATGTAGCTGAAGCCGTTCTGTGAAACCTCTGGGGCGTCCTCGGGCGCAGTGCTCGAGGCCACTCAGACAGGTTGCTGCGACTGGTACTGATCACGCAGATGAACTGCGGTTTGGTCGATGCTCGGATAGACGGTCGTGGCATTGATATTAATCCGGTCGAGCTGAGCTAGTATGTGCTCTTTTGCACGAATCGTGACTAGACTGATTTCGATCCCGTCCTGGCCCGCATCGGGCAGTGTTGCCTCTTGCCCGAACAACAAAAAGGCGCCGGATTGCGATTTGATGCGCGTATTGGTTTGCTTAGCCTTCACGCAAACGATGGAACCAAGATCGTCGGGGACGATCCTGCTCTCAAAAAAGCCTTTCTCTGATTTGATGTGGTGAAGCAGCTTTCCGACAACGTCGGTCTAATTGAAGGTTTCCAAGTCGAGGCCGAGATTAACCTCGTTCTTCTGCGCGTAGGTGAGGTTAGAGAGGTTCGACAGGCAACTAACTGTGTCGGAGTCGTAGTATTTCACACCACTCGATGCGACATGAAAGACGATTACCTCACCGTCTGTCTTAGGCTTGCTGGAGCAGGCGAAAAATAATGCCACCAGCGGATTGCCGGAGATGTCAAGCAGCCGCGTCGGCAGACCGTAGTGCTGCATTCGCACAAGGCGGTCGAAGCAATACTGGTCACCCTGGAACTCATCATGATGCGCGATCAATAGTTCTTTGCACAGGCGATCCTCGCTTGGCATGAATTGCCAGTCGCCGTTATCCCATTTGCGCAAAAGCGAAGGTGTAAGTTCATAAGTGGCGTCGCTGTGGCCACGGAAGAAAGTCTCGGTCGACGGTTTTGCTGGCGAGGCGTAGAGCAATTGAAGGAACGTCTCTACGCTATCCGCTACGCCAAGGATCTTCTTGTCGCGCGGCGGGGGCAGAATTGCTGCCCCGATAGCAGCGGTCACCTCGAGGCTCGCGATTAGATCGGCAAGATCGGGTTTGCAATTGGCCAATATGGACAGCACTTCTTGCGCGTCGCCTTCCCGAACTGCCCAGTGTGTGCGGTAAAGTTGGAACCTATCTGCGCCGAAAACCGATCCAGCTGTCTCCAAGTTATCGAAGGTAACTTCGCCAAAGTCGACCAGCGTCTCGAAGGTCATGGAGACCTCCTTGCGCCCACTTTTGATGTTGGAGATCCGGCCATACTTGATAAGCATGGAGACGGCGTTTCCGGCTGGCTTTATCTCGCTACAGAGAAATGTCGGCAGTGTTTCGAGAAAAGCGGTGGCATCGACATCGAGGCTTTCAAGCCGCTTCTCCGTGTCAGAGGGCGTGTATTCGAACACACGACCTCGGAGCATTGTGACGACATCGACGTTCCCCTCGACTTTTTCCCAATTGCCGAATGAGATGTAGTTGAAGCTTTCCGCCATTCGTCCATTTCCTTACGCCTGCCGAGTCGTTTAACGCGACGCCTAACCGGACGGTATTTGCATCGACATAACACCTGTGGCTCACGTTACCGCTATCTTGGGATGAAAGAAATGTCGCTCATCCGCAAAGACACGCCAACTCTCCGCCCTGGCCATGGATGAGATGTATTTGCTGCGCAATCCATGAAAGTCGGCAATGCGTAAGTTGCATTGCGGCGTCGAGGAGCGAGGCGAATGTCCGGAATGGGCCGTCCCTGATAGGGCTTGCTGAGCTTCTGTGACGGATGCTGCACCGCATCAGATGGCTGCGAAGAGCCCTTACGGGCGCAACCATGCCTTTGTCGGCGAGCTGCGGATCGGGTCAGATCCGGTTGAGATGGACATCCCCGAACTGGGATTTGCCGTCGAGATCGGAGAAGTGATCCTGACAGAATGCGAAACCGTCAACCAATTCACCGGCTCGAAAACCGAGCCGTCTCAGTTTACCCGCGGCTACGGGCTGGTCTTTGTCCAAACTGAGTGCAAGGCGATCTCTATGGCCTTGGTAGATCACGCGCTACGCTGGGAAGAATTGGGCGAGGATAACGTTAGTGCACCCGCACAGGACGCAGAATTCGTGCGATATCATTCGGTCAATATTCAGGCGACGGGTTTCTTAGAGCACATCAAATTGCCCCACTACGTCGATTTTCAGTCTGAATTGGAACTGGTCCGTAAACTGCGCCGTGAGGCCGGGGCGGGGCAGGCCCGCGATGCTGCGGAATTATGCTAGTCGCCGCCACCATCCCCGCCACCATCACCATCCGAACCGCCGTCGCCAAGACCGTCGCCAATGCTATCCATCCAACCAAGGCGGCCTTCGCAGAATTCGGCGAGGCCGCTGTCGGGCCAGAACACGATGATCGCGGATCGTCCTATGAACAGGGCAAATATGGCGGCCAATCCAGTAAATATCCAATCCATAGGCATGCAGCTCCCAAAGCGCTTTTTTCAGACGCTCTACGGCTAAGCGTGAAATTCGGCCAGACTAAGGCAAACGTGTGGATTAGCCTTCATCTCGCCTATTTCGCCTCGCAAGAGGCCTTAAGTAGAGCTTTCCAAGGCAGATTTGGCGCGTCTCCGTCCGCGTGGCGCGTTGCCCGAGCACGATAGCGGAGGAATTGGTCTTCGAGGTCGACGGCAGCTAAGTCCGCAGACTGTGAGTTCGACCATCCCCAGTTTTCGCACGCGCGGCGAATGGCCGGAATGCGGGCTGCGGATGCAGCATCTTGACTGGTCGGTGAATGGCAGGAATGGGCCGTCCACAACAACTAGATCAAGGGTTGTTTGGGGGAATGCTGCACCGACCCGGAGGTCGGCAATGAGCCCACTTCGCACTTTGCAACTCCCACCGCTGAAACGTAGTTTGAAGCCATGGTAAGTATTCGACCACTCACACCCAGAGATCGGAATGACGTCATAGAAGTCTGGCAAAGCGGCTGGCATGATGCACATGCCGATATCGCACCCAAAGGCGTTCTCCGCTATCGGACAATTGAGTGTTTTTGGACTTGGCTTCGCGGCTCGACAGACAGATTTCATGTGGCAGTTGATGGAAGGGTTCTTGGGTTCGTTTCCACGCAAGGTTCTGAAATCGTAAAGCTATATGTCAGTATGAATGCGAAAGGCACTGGATTAGCATCTATTCTGCTCTCCTATGGGGAAAGCGAACTCAACAAACAAGGTGACCTGCTCCCCTGAAAAGTCCGGTGTTTTGAGTTAGCCTGTTCTCCCAAAAGGAGACAAACGATGAAGAGAAGCCGTTTCAGCGAAGAGCAGATAATCGGGATATTGAAGGAGCATCAGGCTGGGCTTGGCGCGAAGG
>JBCBOD010000048.1:0-25720 GCA_039821425.1 Pseudomonadota bacterium | reverse complement strand
GCCATGCGCCAGATGTCGCCTTGCGCCACCTGATGTTCGTGCAGCACATCCCCATTGGCTGCGATCACGCGCACGGTGCCGTCTGCCGGGATCTCAAACGTGGTGGGGTGCGATCCATATTCCTCGGCCTTTTGCGCCATCAGGCCGACGTTTTGCACGGTGCCTGCAGTGGACGGATCAAGCGCGCCATTGGCTTTGCAGTACTCTACCGCGGCGGCGTAAACCGGCGCGTAAGAGCTGTCTGGGATGACGCAGTTGGTGTCGTCTTCCTTGCCGTCCGGCCCCCAACCCTTGCCGCCCGCGCGGATGACGGCGGGCATGGATGCGTCGATGATGACGTCAGACGGCACATGCAGGTTGGTGATCCCGTTGTCGGAATTCACCATGTAAAGCGGCGGGCGCTCGGCGAGCAGCGCGTCGATCTCGGCCCGGATTGCAGCGCCGTTGGGCATCCCGTCGATAGCGGCAAAGAGCGTGCCAAAGCCAGAGTTTGGGCTGATCCGGGCGGCGGCAAACTCTGCGCTGTATTTGTCAAAGATCGGCTGCAGATATGCGACAACCGCGTGACCAAAAATGATCGGGTCAGAGACCTTCATCATCGTGGCCTTCATGTGTAGTGAGAACAGCGTGCCGTCCGCCGCGGTATCCGCGATCTGCTGGGCGTAGAAGTCCTTGAGCGCCGCGATGGACATGAAGGTCGCATCGACAATGGTGCCCTCCGGCATCGACAAACCATCCTTTAGCACGGTTTCGGAACCCGTGGCATCGGTCATCACGATCTTGATCGGCCCATCGGCCTGCGCGGCGGAAAGCGTGACAGATGTCTCATTCGACCGGAAATCATTCTGGCCCATGGTCGACACTTTGGTCTTGCTGTCAGACACCCATTTGCCCATGCGGTGCGGGTTGGCCTTGGCATAGGCCTTGACCGAGGATGGCGCGCGGCGGTCGGAATTGCCCTCGCGCAGGACCGGGTTCACTGCGGACCCTTTGATCGCGTCATAGCGTGCGCGGGCCTCTTCCTCTTCCGGCGTTGCGGGGGCGGCAGGATAGTCCGGGATCGCGAAACCCTGGCCTTGCAGTTCCGCAATCGCCTCCATCAGCTGTGGGACAGAGGCCGAGATGTTGGGCAGTTTGATAACGTTCGCCGCAGGTTCTTTGACCAGCTTGCCAAGACCGGCGAGATCATCGGCGATCCGCTGATCTTCGGTCAGCTTTTCGGGAAAGGCAGCAAGGATGCGCCCGGCGAGTGAAATGTCGCGTGTGCCAATGCTGATCCCTGCCTCCGACAAAAACTTCTGCACAATCGGCAAAAGCGATGCGGCGGCCAGTTGCGGGGCCTCATCCGTCTTGGTGTAGATGATATCAGGTGTGGCTTGGTCAGACATATCGGTTCCTCCGGGTCGGCTGGTCATGCGTGCCAAAGTGTTTTGGTATACAATGGCATGCTTTTGCGAGAGCTTTAGCCGAATTCCGCAAAAACCGAAAGCATGATTTCTTCTGCGGACCCGCGGCACCCCGGCCCAGAAACAAAAAAGCCGCCCCAAAGGACGGCTTGATTGCAAGGCATTTCTGCCGGATCAGCTGTTGACGCTGTCCTTCAGGGCCTTCGCCGCAGTGACCTTCACGGCCTTGTCGGCAGGCTTTGAAATCATCTCGTTCGTGGCAGGGTTGCGCACCATGCGGGCGGCACGCTCGCGGCTGGTGATCTTGGCCACACCTGGCAGTGTGACAGTACCGCCACCGGCGACTTCGCGCGTGATGATCGCGGACAGCGCATCGATTGCAGCGCCTGCGCCCTTCTTGTCCATGCCTGTTTCATCGGCAAGCGCAGCGACCAGCTCCGCTTTTGTCATTGGTTTTGTTGCCATGTTCCTGGTCTCCCTCAATTTACCCAAGCAGTTGGGCCTATTACCCGCTCATATAACGGCATCTTGTGTAGGCACACAACGATTAGTGTATATTTATAAGGGAAAAAGCGCAGTTTTCCTGCCTTCGAAGGGTCAAAGGAAGGCCGTTTCCTCGAAACTGCGCAGTTTCCGGCTATGGATGCGCTCCAGCGGCATGTCGCGCAAACGCTCCATCGCGCGGATCCCGATCATCAGGTGAGAGGCCACTTGCGTCTTGTAGAACTCGGACGCCATGCCGGGCAGTTTCAGCTCACCATGCAAGGGTTTGTCCGAAACGCAAAGGAGCGTGCCGTAGGGCACCCGGAAGCGGAAACCGTTTGCAGCGATCGTCGCACTTTCCATATCCAGCGCGATGGCGCGGGACTGCGACAGGCGCTGCACCGGACCAGCTTGTTCGCGCAGTTCCCAGTTCCGGTTGTCGATGGTGGCGACGGTCCCCGTGCGCATGATGCGCTTGAGCTCATACCCTTCCAGCTCTGTCACATCGGCCACCGCGCGTTCCAACGCGATCTGAATCTCGGCCAACGCGGGAATCGGCACCCAGACAGGCAGGTCATCATCCAGCACGTGATCTTCACGCAGGTACGCATGGGCCAGCACGAAATCCCCCAACCGCTGCGAATTGCGCAGCCCGGCACAATGACCGACCATCAGCCAGGCATGCGGGCGCAGCACGGCGATGTGGTCTGTGGCGGTTTTGGCATTTGATGGCCCCACCCCGATATTCACCAATGTGATCCCGGCACCGTTTGGCCGTTTCAGGTGATAGGTCGGCATCTGCGGGAGTTTCGCAGGCACCGGGATCGGCGCGTCGGCCTCTGTAATCTCCACATTCCCGGTGCTGACAAAGCTGGTGTAACCGCTGTCGACATCAGCAAGCATGTGGCGAGCGTAGGCCTCGAACTCTTCGACGTAGAACTGGTAGTTGGTGAAGAGAACGTGGTTCTGAAAATGCTCTGCCGCCGTGGCCGTATAATGCGCCAGCCGTGCCAGCGAATAATCCACCCGCTGTGCCGTGAAAGGCGCAAGCGGAAGCGCGCCGTCAGTATAGGTGAACCCCTCACCATTTACGATGTTGTCGTGGGTTGTTGTCAGGTCCGGCACATCAAAGGCATCGCGCAGATTGAACTCCATCGAGCCATCCTGTGGGATCGTCAGGCCCGGGTCGTTCGCGGCGGCAAAATGCACAGGCATCTCGGTGCTGGAGGCGCCGATGATCACCGGCACACCGTGGCTTTTGATCAAGAGCCCGATCTGTTGTTCAAGGTAGGCCGCAAAAAGGTCAGGCCGCGTGATGGTGGTGGCGTAGATCCCGGGTTCGGCCACATGGCCAAAGGACAAGCGTGTGTCCGTTTTGGCATAGGTTGTCGTGGTCAGCCGGATCTCGGGGTAATAGGCCCGCACTCGCGCCTCTGGCTGCCCTTCGGACAGGGCCTTGGCAAAGTTCTCCGACAGAAAGCTGACAGCGGTGCTGTAAAGCTCTTGCAACCGGGCAACGGCCGCCTTCGGGTCAGTGAAGGCTTCGGGTTTCGGGATATCAGGGGTCCGCACCTGGACCTCTTGCGCCATGTTCATGCGTTTTCCTCAAAGACATCTGTCAGTTCAAACTTGTCAACATCCACCAACCCCAGATCAGAAATCCGTAATGATGGGATGACAACAAGCGCCAGCAGCGAGTGCTGCATATAGGCGTTATTCAATGTGCAGCCGCAGGCGGCCATGGCGGCGACCATTTGGTCCGCTTTGGCCGCGACTTCGGCGGCGGGGCTATCGGACATCAGGCCCGCGATGGGAAGCTCGACCAATGCGATCTCTGCCCCGTCTTTCCAGACAGAGACACCGCCACCAACCTCGCCCAACCGGTTCGCTGCCGCGGCCATCATCGCACGGTCCGTGCCGACGACGATCATGTGGTGACTGTCATGCGCCACGGTAGAGGCCATGGCCATTTTGCCAGTGTAGCCAAAGCCGGACACAAAGCCGTTTGTGACCTGACCGGTGCCACGATGCCGTTCGACCAGTGCGATTTGGTAGGTGTCGCCCTCACCCTCGACCAATCCATCAACCACGGGCAGCTCTGCAGTCAGCGCCTCTGTCGGTGCCTGGTTTTCGACGACGCCGATGACCTTGGCGCGGACCTTGTTCTTGCCTTCGGGGGCAGCAATCTCGAAATCCGCGGCACCCAGCGCCTTACCCAGATGCACCGTCCCGCGCGCATCTGTGGGCCAGTCGTAGTGCGGGCAATCGACGGTGATCTGCCCGTCGTTGGCGACGGTCACACCCCGCGCGATCACTTCCTCTATGGGCAATTCCGCCAAGTCCGAGGTCAGGATCATATCCGCCCGCCGCCCCGGCGCGATGGAGCCAAGTTCACGCTCCAGCCCGAAATGCGTGGCCGTGTTGATCGTCGCCATTTGCAAGGCCACCAGCGGATCACACCCACAAGCAATCGCGTGGCGCACCACCCGGTTCATATGCCCGTCATTCACCAGCGTGCCCGCCATGCAATCATCGGTGCAAAGGATGAAGTTCCGCGGATCAAGCCCCTTTTCCGTGACCGCCGTGATCTGGCTTTCCACATCATACCAGGCAGAGCCCAGCCGCATCATCGAGCGCATCCCGTTACGGACGCGCGCAATCGCATCCGCCTCTGCCGTGCCTTCGTGATCGTCGGCGGCTCCTCCAGCGACATAAGCCGAGAATGCGACGCCTTTGTCGGGGCTGGCATAGTGCCCACCTACGGTCTTGCCCGCGTTCATGGTCGCCGCCATCTCGGCCAGCATCTGGGGATCACCGTTGATGACACCGGGGAAGTTCATCATCTCTCCCAGCCCGATGATCCCGGGCCACCCCATCGCCTCGGCCACGTCTGCGGCAGAAATCTCAAACCCCGTCGTCTCCAGCCCCGGGGCAGACGGCGCGCAGGACGGCATCTGCGTGTAGATGTTGATCGGCTGCATCAGCGCCTCATCATGCATCATGCGCACGCCACGCAGGCCGAGGACATTTGCAATCTCATGGGGGTCAGTGAACATGGTCGTGGTGCCATGCGGGATGACGGCAGCGGCAAATTCGGCGGGCGTCAGCATGCCAGACTCGATGTGCATGTGGCCGTCGCACAGACCAGGGATCAGGTAGCGACCATCCGCATCAATGACCCGCGTATCCGGGCCGATGCAGTGGCCCGCATCCGGCCCCACATAGGCAAAGCGGCCAGCAGCCACAGCCACCTGCCAGTCGAGAATTTCGCGGGATTGCACGTTGACGAGCTTGCAGTTGCGGACAACCAGATCAGCGTTTTCACGACCCGCTGCAACGGCGACCAAACGGGGGACAACCTCGGCCCAAGATGCAAACTGCTGTTCCATCCCCAATGGTTTCACCGTTTGGGGGCAGGTGCAAGAGGGTCAGAGGTTTTGCGGTGCCAGCGGTTTCACATCGGGGTTCAGCCGCACCATGGCAAGATTCAATGCTCCGGCGACCGTCACCCATGCCAGGTAGGGTACAAAAGCAAGCCCCGCCCAGAAATCGAGCTGGAAATGCGTGATTGTGCAGCCCAGTACCGACACCCAGAGCATCGCCATGACCGGCAGCGCGCCCTTCATCTGGCGCAAGCCAAAGAACACCGGAGTCCAGAGCGTGTTGAACGCAATCTGCATGGCCCAGAACGCCATCGCATAGGCGTTGCCCTCCAGCACCGCGACGCGCGCGCCTGCGAAGGACATCAAGAGATAGATCGAGGTCCAAGCGACAGGAAACAGCCAGTTTGGCGGCACCCATGTGGGCTTGTTCAGCTTTTCGTACCAAGGCCCCGGTGGGAAGGCCGCGCCAGTAGCGCCTGCGCCGAAACATGCCGCCAGAAACATCAAGAAAAGCCAGATATCCATGCCATGCCCCTTTCGGGCTGTGACCTAGGCCAATGGCCGCCCGCGTCCAACCGACTGTTCCCTTGCGCGCAGATCCGCCAAGACGTCCAGAACCGCGCTGTGGCGACCGGTGGACTGGCCTGGGCGGCTCGCCGCATCTACCAGAAATGCGCATTCCGGCAGAGGTTGGGCGTAGATAACAGCTGATGTCGGCATGATCAGTGAGCCCGCCGTGCGCGCGGCCGACTGTGCGAGCCAACCCAGCTTTTGCGCGCCCGTTGTCCGCGCCCGCATGGAGATGCTGTCATACCCCTGTTGCCGCAGTTGCTTGCCGATGCCCGCATAGATTAGCCGCGCCGCCCAGATCCCTGTCCGCGCGCGCAAGGGCAGCACATTGATCCCGGCCTCTGACCGCAGATAGAGCCTGTCCGCCTCGGCCAGAAGCCGTTTCACCAAACGGCGCAACTCGTTGGTCGGCAGTGGTTCGCGCAGGAAGTTGTCAGGCGCGATCCCCTTTTCTTCCAGCCAGTCGAGCGGCAGATAGATCCGGCCCATGCGCGCGTCTTCGCCCACATCGCGGGCGATGTTGGTCAGCTGCATGGCTGCACCCAGATCGCAAGACCGCGCCAGTGCATCCGCATCACGCACGCGCATCAGCACGCACATCATTGCACCCACGGCACTTGCCACCCGAGCGGAATAGGCAAGCACGTCGCTCAACGAATGATATTCCCGCCCGCCTGCATCCCAAGCGAGCCCTTCTAGCAGCGCCTCCGGCAAGGCGCGCGGCATTTCAAACTCTTCTATGATGGCGGCAAAAGCCCGATCCTCTGGCGCGTTACGCGGCGCGCCTGCATAGGCCGCATCAAGACGCTCCTGCAGTCGAAAGACGGCCCCGGCCTGATACTCGCCCTCATCCACCTCATCATCCGCCAAACGGCAAAAGGCGTAGAGTGCGAGTGCCGGGTCTCGCACCTTGGCGGGTAGCAACTTGGAGGCCGCGTAGAACGACAGCGACCCATGGCGGATCGCATTGCGACAGTGTTCAAGGTCTTCCGGAGCAATCATTCGGCGGCCATCTTCATTTCACGTGGGATCGCGACATCCGGCACCAGTTTCGCGAGCACCTCTGCGCTCGAAATCACACCCGGCACACCGGCACCGGGATGGGTGCCCGCACCCACAAGAAACAGACCATTTGCCTCTTCGCTGACGTTATGCGGGCGGAACCAGGCGGATTGCAGGATGCGCGGTTCGATCGAAAAGCCAGAGCCATTGGGCGACAAATACCGATCACGGAAATCCTCTGGCGTGAGGACCATGTCGGTGCTGATCCGGTCTGCAAACCCGGGCAAGACCTTCTCCACCTCGACCTGCACCTTGGCCTTGTAGGCGTCCGCCTCCTGCGCCCAATCAACCGGGTCATCAAAACCCAGATGCGGCACGGGCGAAAGGACATAGAAAGTATCGTCCCCTTCTGGCGCGACGCTCGGGTCAGTGACGGAAGGGCGGTGGATGTAAAGGCTCATGTCATCCGACAGCTTACCTTTGATGAAGATGTCTTTCAGCAGCCCCTCGTAACGGGGCGCGTTGGTGATGGTGTGATGGCCAACATCGGGCCACATGCCCGCGGTGCCCTTGGTGCCAAAGTACCAGACAAAAAGGCCCATCGACCAACGGCGCGAGGAAACTTTGCCATTCGTCCAGCGCTTGCGCGGCAGGTTTCGCAAAAGATGCGTGTATGTATGGCCGGCGTCGGCATTGCTGACGACAAGCGGCGCATGCAGCACACCACCGGTTTTCAGGCGCACGCCAGTCGCTTGCCCATTCTCGACCAAAATCTCATCCACTTGCGTCCCATGCCGGATCTGCCCGCCCTGTTCGCGGATGATCCGTGCCATGGCGTTCGCAATCGCCTGCACACCGCCCATGGCGTAGTGCACGCCGAATTCCTTTTCGAGGTAGGCGACGAGGGCATACATGGAGGTGACATGCCGCGGGTCACCGCCAATAAAGAGGGGATGGAACGAGAGCGCCATACGCAAGCGCGGATCCTTTACGCGCGCCTTGGCCAGACCAAGGATCGACCGATCCGCCCGCAACATCGCAAAGGTGGGCAAGACCTTGATCGTCTCCCATAGCCGGTGCATCGGCTTGGCAACCATGCCTTCAAAGCCCACGAGGTAGCGGCGATAGCTGTCTTTCAGAAACTTCTCATAGCCCTTCACATCGCGGGGGGAGAGGCGCGCGACCTCTGCCAGCATCGCATCCGTATCCTGCCGGGCGGTAAAGGTAGAGCCATCCTGCCAGCGGACCTCATAAAACGGGTCCATCGGGCGCAGGTCGATATCGTCATGGAAATTTCGCCCACAGGCGGCCCACAGCTTTTCATAGACCTGTGGCACCGTGATAATCGTGGGCCCCAGATCAAAGCGATGGCCATCCTGCGAAATCGACGACCCGCGCCCACCCGGCCGGTCCAGCCGGTCAAGCACAGTCACGGCGTAGCCTTTTGCGCCCAACTGCATTGCAGCGGCCAAGCCGCCAAGGCCAGCACCAATCACAATTGCGGTGGAAGAGTCGGGGTCAATCTGTGTCATCACCCCGACAGACTAGATGTGTAAATCCAAGTTGACAAATTATATTGTCAATCACTTCCCAAAAGCTGGGCAATATGTCAGGATAACTTGACATGATCAGGGAATCCATGCCGTGACGCAGACTGTCAGCCTGTCGTTCTTCCGCTTTGCGGGGCCATTGGCGCGCGCCTGGGCCTTTACCATGATGGGGGCCGCGCGGCTGCCACTGTCACGCACGCCCGATATCGGGTTCTGGAAGCTGTGCGGGTCTGGCACGGGCGAAGGGTTTACGCCCGTCCCCAACACTGGCGTTTATGCAATCCTCGCCACCTGGCCTGATGCAGACACCGCGCGGCAGCGGACTGGCGAGGGCGTCTTTGCCCGGTATCAACGACGTGCAGTCGAAAACTGGACCGTTTTCCTGCAAACCCAGACGGCACGCGGGCAATGGGCGGGTATCGCCCCGTTTGAGCCCAACGCGGATGAAACCACCGGTCCTTTGGCAGCACTCACACGCGCGACGATCAAGCCACGCATTCTGACCCGCTTCTGGGGCCGCGTTCCGAATATCTCCGCCATGATCGGGCAGGACCCGAATGTCGCCTTCAAGATCGGGATCGGTGAGGTGCCGATGCTGCATCAGGTCACCTTTTCCATCTGGCCTTCGGCGCAGGCCATGGCCGGTTTCGCCCGCACTGGCCCCCATGCCGACGCAATCCGCGCCGTGCGCGACGAAGGCTGGTTCAAGGAAGAGCTCTACGCCCGTTTTGCCATTCATTCTGACCGGGGGACGTGGCACGGCGCCTCCCCCCTTGCCAAGCTGGAGGCCGCATGATGCCCCCCTTCCCCTTCTCCGCCATCGTCGGACAGGACGAAATGAAACGCGCGATGATCCTGACAGCGATCGACGCCAGCATCGGCGGTGTCCTCGTCTTTGGTGATCGCGGTACCGGCAAATCCACTGCCGTCCGGGCTTTGGCCGCCCTTCTGCCCCCCATAAAGGCGATCCGCGGCTGCCCGGTGAACAGCGCAAGGGCCAAAGACGTTCCCGTTTGGGCCGGTTTGATGACAAAGCGCGCGCAGCAAGTACCCACTCCGGTAGTCGACCTGCCCCTTGGCGTGACGGAGGACCGGGTGACCGGTGCACTCGACATCGAAAAGGCGCTGACGCAAGGGGAAAAGGCGTTTCAGCCGGGGCTGCTAGCCCGCGCGAACCGCGGCTACCTCTATATTGATGAGGTGAACCTGCTTGAAGATCACATTGTCGATCTGCTTCTCGACGTGGCCCAATCCAGCGAAAACGTGGTGGAACGGGAAGGGCTCTCCATCCGCCACCCCGCCCGTTTTGTCCTCGTCGGCTCGGGCAACCCAGAGGAAGGCGAGTTGCGGCCACAGCTGCTCGACCGGTTCGGGTTGTCGGTAGAGGTTTCATCCCCAACGGAAGTGGAAACGCGGGTTGAGGTGATCAAGCGCCGCGATGCGTTTGAGCATGACAACGCCGCCTTCATGCTGCGCTGGCAGGCAGAGGATGCCGCGATCCGTGAACGCATTCTGACCGCACGCGAGACGCTGAAAGATTTGAAAACACCGGACAAGGTTCTGGCCGATGTGGCAGAACTGTGCCTCGCGCTGGGTTCTGACGGGCTACGCGGAGAGCTGACGCTGCTCAAGGCCGCCCGCGCCTATGCCGCCTGGCGTGATGATACGGCCGTGACGCGGACCCATGTGCGTGACGTGGCGCCGATGGCGCTGCGCCACCGCCTGCGCCGCGATCCGCTGGATGAGGCCGGCAGCGGTACGCGCGTCGCCCGCACCGTGGCAGACGTTCTTGGCGCATGATGCCTGGACCCGCGCCTGCCTGGCGCTGCGGCTTTTGTCGCTGGACCCAGGGCTGGGCGGGATCTGCATCCGCGCCCGATCCGGACCGGTACGTGACCGACTGACAGCACAGATCGACCCGCAAGCACGGCGGCTCCACCCCAACATCTCCGATGATGCGCTTTTCGGCGGGATTGATCTGTCTGCGACGCTCTCTGCCGGGCGTCTGATGCGGGAAAAGGGCCTGCTGGCGACAGCAGGCACCCTGATCCTGACGATGGCCGAACGCGCAACGCCGTCATTGGCCGCCCGGCTGGCCGTCGCCTTAGACAAGGGGAACGACCACACCTTGATTGCCCTTGATGAGGGCGCTGAACCGGATGAGGCGCTGAACCCCAAGCTGGCCGAGCGGCTGGCGTTTCACGCCGATCTTTCGGACTGCGCCCTGCATGAGGTTAGCGACCCGGAACCTCCCAACGAGGCACTGGATCCCAAAACTGTTCGCGTCCCGACCGAGGCAATTCTGGAAGTCACGCAGGTTGCCGCAACACTCGGCATCGACAGCCTGCGCGCGCCGCAATTCGCTTTGCGGGCCGCACGGGCGCATGCGGCCCTCTTCGGGCGGTCTGTCGTGGCTGCGCCTGATCTGGAGGCTGGCTGCGCCCTCACCCTCGCTCATCGCGCGACACGCATACCAGAGCCAGAGACAGCAGAAGAACCCCCCGCCCAACCACCCGATCAGCGTGAGACTGAGGGCGGGGAAGAACGCCTCGACCTGCCCGATGAACTGCTTCTGGACGCCGTGCGTGCACTGTTGCCCGACAACCTGCTGGATCAGCTTGCGGCGCGCGCCGCGCGTGCCGGACGGGGCAGTGGAACAGGGGCCGCACGGAAAGGCAACCGGCGCGGGCGGCCATTGCCACCGCGGGCGGGGCGGATCAGCGACGGGGCACGGATTGATCTCATCGCCACACTGCGCGCCGCAGCACCGTGGCAAACCATCCGCCGCCTTCAGGCCGGGCGGCCCGGTCTGCATATCCGCGCCGACGATATCCGGCTGAAACGGTTCGAGGAAAAGTCGGATAGGCTGCTGATTTTCGCGGTGGATGCGTCAGGTTCAGCCGCACTCGCGCGGTTGGCCGAGGCCAAGGGCGCAGTGGAACTACTGCTCGCGCAGGCCTACGCGCGGCGGGACTATGTGGCGCTGATCGCATTCCGGGACACAGCGGCTGACCTGATGCTGCCCCCGACACGGTCGCTCGTGCAGACCAAACGGCGGCTCGCGGGCCTGCCCGGCGGCGGCGGTACACCACTGGCGGCAGGCATGAAGGACGCGCTGGGTCTCGCTGATCAGGCACGACGGCGCGGGATGACACCCACGGTTGCCTTGCTGACAGACGGCCGCGCGAACATCGCGCTGGACGGCAGCGCCGACCGCAAACAGGCCGCCACCGATGCACAGCAAATGGCGCGGCTTCTGCGAGCCGATGGGGTGGAGGCGATCGTGATTGACACCGGCAACCGGCCGGAACCCGCGCTACGCCATCTGGCGCAGACGCTTGATGGGGCCTATCTGCCTTTGCCGCGGGCCGATGCAGCGCGGCTTTCAACCACTGTTGCCGCAGCGCTGGGCGACTGATGCGCTGGCCGCCTGATCCGCAGGTTTGGCCATTTTCCGATGTCTCGCGTCAGGTGCTTGTCAGACCACATCGCTGGCATATCCAAGAGATGGGCAGCGGGCCGACGGTCCTTCTGATCCATGGTGCCGGGGGTGCCACGCAAAGCTTTCGCAACCTCGCCCCCTTGCTGGCGGCGCGTTTTCACATCGTCATGATGGATCTGCCCGGTCAGGGGTTCACGCAAATGGGCGCGCAACAGCGCTGCGGGCTCGATCATATGGCCGAGGATCTGCTGGCGCTCATCCGGCACGAGGGTTGGAAACCGACGCAGGTAGTTGGGCATTCGGCTGGCACGGCCATTGCCTTACGTTTGTGGGAACTTGGCCTGCGTCCCACCGACGGGATCGTCGGGATCAACGCTGCCTTGGGCCAGTTTCGCGGGGTGGCCGGATGGCTCTTTCCACTCATGGCCAAGGCGCTGGCGGTCACCCCGTTCAGCGCCAGCATCTTTGCCAGCACCACCACCCGTGGCAGCGTACGCAACCTGATTGCAGGCACCGGCTCCACCCTCGCCCCCGAAGGGTTGGAGCTTTACTACAAGCTCGCCACCGACAAGGGGCACGTCGACGCCACCCTTTCGATGATGGCGCAGTGGGAGTTGGAAGGCCTTCTGGCGCGGCTGTCTGACATCCTGGCGCCAGTACACCTGATCGTTGCCGAAAATGACACCGCTGTGCCCGTCGACGTGGGGATCAATGCGGCAGAGCGGTTCCCAAAGGCGCGCCTGACCCGCGTTTCAGGGCTCGGCCACCTCGCACATGAGGAAGACGGCGCAAAGATCGCTGCGTTGATCTAGAGACACGTGATGTGGGCGCTCAGCGACCACCACCAAGGCTTGCGATGTAGGCGTAGATGTTCAACGCTTCGGTCCTGTCACGCACCTGATAAACCATGCGGCCGCGCGCGCCGCTATCGTCAAGCGTTTCAGCCAACCAACCGTTGGGATCCAACAGGTAACCGACAAAGTCGTTCTCTGTCCAAACGGCACCAGCCGCACCAGCTTCGATGATGGCACCCGAGTAGCGGTAGCTGTCCACCCTGCCAACGGCACGCCCGACCAGACCGTAGAGGTTCGGCCCCGTCTGAGCGGTTCGTCCTGCAAGAACCTGACCATCCGCACCCTGAATGAGATGGCAAGACGTACATTGACGCTCAAACTCTGCCGCGCCAGCAGCTGCATTGCCGCGCAGGTTTGCCGTCTGCCCCAAGGCCAATGTGGGTACCGCGGCGCAAAACACAATCAAGGTCGCAAAAAGGCGTTTCATCAATACACTCCTGGCCGCTGAAAAACCGACCAATGTTGCCGTCAGGATGTATGTTTCGCGCATCTCCATGGCAAGCTCCCCCTGCACCTTTTCGGCGCAGATCGCAAAACTGTCACCTCGGGGCACAGGCTGTTGCCAGCCGCACCGCAGGCCCTAAATTAGCCGCATGACTGCAAATGAAATCTTCGCGAGTGCAGTATTTGCCGCTGGCCTTGTCGCCACGCCTGTCGCGGCGGCAGAGCTTGACGTGATCGTCGACCGGACAGGGCACAGCGTGAACGTCTTCTTCGGCATGACCGCGGATGATATCGCGCCCGTGTTTGCTGTATCGTCAGACAGTCTGCTGCGGGATGAAGCGGGCCTTTTGCGGCTGGACGATTTTCAATCGAATGGTTCATTTGCCGATGCGGATCGCCTGATTGCACCAACAGTTCTGCAGATCAACGGTGAGGCGGCTGATTTTCAGGCCATGTCGATGATGGTGCATCCGCTGGACATCCATGTGCCGTTCGAAACGCCCATCGACGGATGGATTGCGATGTCCGTTTGCGGCGTGCCGCCCACTTTCGCCGATGCAAGCAATGATGCGGTCCGGGTTTACGCCGGTTTCAACGCCTACCCCGTGGATGGGCTCGGCGCGTTGTCGTTTGACTTCGCCGGGGATGCGGAGATGTCCGTCGCGCTTTGGGAATACCAAGAGGGCGAGTTGCTGCAACACGATGTTGTGCAGATCACCAATGGCCAACCGCTGGTCCTGCCTGCCGTCGCAGCGAGCCAGAGCTGGGCATCTTGGGGCCCAGGCTTTGCGGGGGTTTTGGCCCTGATCGGTCTGGGCCTGATCGTTCGTGGCAACCGGCGGCTGCCACGAACCAAAAGCATTGCAGAAGCTTAAGCTTCGGCGCGCGCCTCTTCGACGATCGCGTCAGCGGCTTCAAAGATTTCTTCCCAACGACGACGGGCCTGACCACGCTGGCGCACGTCCTTGAGGTCTTCGTAGTTTTCCAGCGCGTTGCCGACCAGCAGCAGGCCAACCATGCCGACAGTGCGGTGCGGTGTGCAGTAGTAACCATAGGCGCCTTCGGCTTCGATGGTCACTGTGACGTCTTCATTGATGCCACCTTCCCACATGGTGCCGCCTTCGGGCATCATGTCTTCGTCGACCTGGCTGTTGTGGCCGCGGTCAACAGATTTGAAGGTGACGGTGTCGCCAACGTTCACCCGCAGAACCTCGGGGATGAACACCTGACGCTTGCGCGAGTTTTCCGGATTGGCATTCAGCATTTCGACGACATGCTCGGTCGGCGAATGGCCATCAGCGGCAGCGCCCGTGCCTGTGGCCAGCGCCACACCGGTTGCACCAAGGCCAATTAGATGTTCACGTCTTGTAATCTTCATTGATCTGTCTTCCTTCGTTTCTTCACGTTGACCGCGGTACACGACCGCATTCCGCTTTCGAGATAGGACTGAACCGCGGCGTGTCCAACGGTTTTTCATTTCTTTCATTTCGCAATCGACAGAAAAGGGATGCAAGGCACAGCGGCCCCGCACCCCCTTCTGAAATCACGACAATGATAGCTGGCTTATGGCGCTACTCGGCCCCGAACGTGGACAGGTACGCATAGAGATCGTAAGCCTGTTCTTCCTGTCGGACCTGATAGGCCATCCGGCCCCGCGCGCGGCGGTCGTCAAGCGTCTCACGCAGCCAGCCTGTCGGATCCTGAACGTAACCGACAAAGGCTTCTTCGGTCCACACCGTGCCGCCCTCGCCCAATTCCATGATCCCGTCGCTGTAGTTGAAACCCTCTTGCGCGCCCAGCATGCGGCCCGCCACGTCATAGAGGTTCGGACCGGTGCGGGCATTGCGGCCTGCCAGAACCTCGCCCGAGGCATCTGCAACCACATGACATGCGACGCATTGGCGGGCGAACTGTTCTTCGCCAGCAGCCGCGTCGCCTTGCGTTGACGCGTGTCCGTCAGCAAAGGCAGGCACTGAATAGACAGTCAAAGCCGCCGCAAGTATCGTTTTCTTCATGATTTCAGTCCTCTTTGATTAAGCGAACAGCGACTGCATGCGCATGTGGTCGCCGCTCTGGGAAAATCTGTGGTCGCGACCCTCTGTTATGCAAT
Organism: Pseudomonadota bacterium; assembly: GCA_039821425.1. GTDB lineage: Bacteria > Pseudomonadota > Alphaproteobacteria > Rhodobacterales > Rhodobacteraceae > Yoonia. Next base: position 10,476 of record JBCBOD010000048.1, on the reverse strand, counting down.
AACGCTCCCGATCCTAGGCAACAGCATGCGCAAGGGCGCATTGCTGCCAAAGCACCTTCAGCGCATTGACGAGGTGGTCGATATCTTCATCCGAATGCAACGGCGACGGGGTAAAACGCAGCCGCTCTGTTCCCTTCGGCACAGTCGGATAGTTGATGGGTTGCACGTAGATATCCCATTCGTTCATCAGGTAGTCGGCCAGCATCCGCGTCTTCACCGGGTCCTTGATCAGCACAGGGACGATGTGGCTTTCGTTGGGCATGTGGGGAATGCCTTCGCGGTCGAGTGCGGCACGTAGACGTGCGACCTGACGGCGTTGGCGCGCGCGCTCCATCTCGCTCTCTTTCAGGTGCGCGATGGAGGTCCGGGCTGCGGCAGCGACCGCGGGTGGTAGGGCCGTGGTGAAGATGAAACCAGACGCAAAGCTGCGGATAAAATCACAAAGCGCAGCTGACCCGGTGATGTAGCCACCAACAACACCAAAGGCCTTGCCCAATGTCCCTTCGATCAGTGTGATACGGTCGGCCAGCCCTTCGCGCTCGCTCACCCCGCCGCCGCGGGGGCCGTACATGCCAACTGCGTGCACTTCGTCCAGATAGGTCATCGCGCCGTATTTTTCGGCCACTTCGACAATCTCACGCATCGGGCAGATGTCGCCGTCCATCGAGTAGACGGACTCGAAGGCGACGATCTTGGGCACATCGGTGGGAAGTGCTGCGAGCTTCGCTTCCAGATCGGCCACATCATTGTGCTTCCAGATGACCTTTGTTGCGCGGCTATGACGGATGCCTTCAATCATGCTGGCGTGGTTGCCCGCGTCCGACAGGATCACGCAGTTTTCCAACCGGCTGCCCAGGGTCGACAGTGCGGCCCAGTTCGACACATAGCCGGAGGTGAAAAGAAGCGCGGCCTCTTTCCCGTGCAGATCGGCCAGCTCGCGTTCCAACAACAAATGATCGTGGTTCGTGCCGCTGATGTTCCGTGTCCCGCCGGCACCGGTGCCTGTCCGTTCCACCGCTTCGCACATCGCGTCAATCACTTTGGGATGCTGGCCCATGCCCAGATAGTCGTTGGAGCACCAGACGGTGATGTCGCGCACCCCGTCATCGCCGTGGTTGGCCGCACGGGGGAACTTGCCGCACTTGCGCTCCAGCTCCGCGAAGTAGCGATAATTGCCTTCGGTTTTCAGCTGATCCAACTGGGCATTGAACAGGGCGTCGAAATCCATGGGTGTCATCTTTCTTCTTTAGTCATCGTTTTGGGCAGCGGATGGACCGGTGGCAGCATCCAGCGCCAGAGTTTCGCATCAGGCAGTGGGATCACCATCAGCCAGTGTTCGAGAAGGGCGAGCCCCGCCATCGCCGTCAGCAGGGTGTAGCCCACGACCGTTGGCGCACTGCTGGCGGACAACAGCCGCTCGGCACAGATCGCCAGCAGGGCGGTCAGCAGGGTGACCGCAATGGGAAATGCCAGCGTCACTGGCCCACGGCGGAAGTAGCTCGTCAGGTGTTGGAGCCTGTCAGGCACGAACTCTACATTGATCCGTGGCACCCCGAAAAAGAGGTTCAGCTTTGCCATGATCCGCGCAAGAAACAGGACAAGATAGGTCGCGACAGCGATCCGGTTTTCCGCCCCATGCGACGCCATCACCAAGGCCCAGAGTCCCAGTGTCAGCGCCAGTTCGTGATAGGAAATCGTGCCAAAGGCCCGCATGAACCGCGCCCGGCCATCAAGACCTGGTGGGCAGTCGCTGCGCACAGGGCCCGTGATCACCCCAGCAAGGAAAGCAAGTTCGATCCAGCCCCAAATGGCGAGCGCCCCGGCAAAGCCCAGATAGACGCCCGAGACGGTTGCCGACGGCAAGGATGCCGCCACCGCCCAGACGCCCAGCGCCAGCAAGGGCAGCCCGGCGAAAACGGTCATGCCATGTGAGCCCAGCCGGTCCGCCCGACGAATCGCCACAAGGATCGCGCCCGTGGAAAACCACCACAGGAAGATAGCGATCAAAGAGGCGATCCAGGGGGACGTCATTAGTAGGCAGGCTCCAGTCTTGGGCTGGCAGGCACCGCGTTCTTTTCAACCGGGATGGTCAGCAGGCTGATGAACGCGACCGCGGCCCTGGCGGATCCCGCCATACGCTTTGCCCAGCCGCCGACGCCGCCTTGCTTGTGGCCCTCGGCGATCTGCGCATTGGCGGCTTGCATCCGGTTCAACGCTGGGATCCAGCGCGGATGGTCGATGTCCAACGTCATCGGGAAGACCTGCTTGGAGATCTCCGACGTCTTGCGGAACACCTCTTGCCCGTACCATGCGGGATCAACACCCAATGCTTCGTGGAAAGCAGGCCGCTGATGGTCGCGCACCCACATCGTCGAATAGACCGCCGTCAGGAAGAACTTGATCCACATGCGATTGACGAAAGACTCCGTCAGCTTCGGATCGGTCTTCATCAAAAGGGCAAACGCCTCACCATGCGAAAACTCATCGTTGCACCATTCCTTGAACCACTTGAAAATTGGGTGAAAGCGATGCTCTGGGTTGGCTTCCAGATGGCGGTAGATCGTGATGTAGCGGGCATAGCCGATCTTTTCCGACAGATAGGTCGCGTAGTAGATGAACTTGGGCCGGAAGTAGGTGTATTTCTTGGCCTGCGTCAGGAAACCAAGGTTCACCGCGATGCCCGCCTCGCGCAGCGCGTCGTTGATGAAACCCGCATGCCGCGCTTCATCTCGTGCCATCAGCTGGAATAGTTCGGTCACATCCTTGTTCGACCCGCGGCGCTTCATTTCCTTGTAGAGCACGCAGCCCGAAAACTCGGCCGTGCAAGATGAGATCAGGAAGTCGATGAACTCCGCCTTCAGGCGCGGCTCCATCCCCTCCCAATCAATGCTGTCCCAGTCTTCATTCTTGCGGAAATGGCCCTTGTTAGGGTCCGCTTTCATCTGGCCAATCAGCTTGTCCCATTCATCGCGGACAGGGGTGACATCCAGCGCGTCCATTTCATCGAAATCAGTGGTGTAGAAACGCGGCGTCAACAATGTGTTCTGCAAGGCAACATCGGTTGCGGTCTTGCTGTCAACGACAGCGTCATAATTGCCGGCGCTGAGCGCTTCCTCGACTGTCGTCGCGTCGGCGGAGTGGGTGGGGCGTTGCACGTTCATGACATCACCTCTTCGCTGAAGGAAAACTCGCAAAGCTCCATGAACTCCAGATCGCCGGTCGCCCGGGTCCAAAGCTGTTCGAGCTTGCTGGCACGGGTGATCACCGCAGTGCGGTCTTCGCTGATGATTTCGCCGAAAGCGGCCATAATCTCTGGCCCCTGCACCTCCACCGTGTCGCCGGGGTGGATGACGGCGCCGTTGTTCAGGCGCACATGCGCCGACAGTTCCTCAAACCGGTGCGAGATCGTCACCGTGCAGGGCGCGGTTTCTTTCTCTCTGAAAAATAGTCCCATGTGGTTCCCTTTCACATCTTTGGCCGGGTGGCTGGCCCGGTCATGGTTTCAGTCAAGCAGCTGCGCAAAGGCGGCCACGTTATCGGCGCCGTAGCCGATCAATTCGACCTTCAGGTCGCTGGTGTCATCAATGATGGCGTAATGCCCGCTTTCCCGCAGAACGACCTGAATGGGCACGTCCATGGGCAGGTCACGGACATGGCGAGACCGGTCCACAACGCGACCAATCACGCTGATAAAGCCGCCACGTTCATCCGAAGAAGAGGCAAGTAATGCACCATCAACATCGCGGACCTCGTAGGCGCCGCTGCGATCTCCAGCCAGAATGACAGACCGGGATTGCACGATTGGCGTTTCTTCGACCACACCGCGGTTCGGCACATCGAACCACTGGGCATAAGCGACGAGCGCAAGGCTCCCGATCATCAGGGCGAACATCGCCTGGACAAGGATTTTCGGGATCATTTCCTTGTCCCGATGGCGCATCTGGCGTTCAAGCTGTGACATCTGGCTTACTCCGCTGCGACGGCATTGCCGTCTTCTTTGTTGCTGATCTGGACGACCTGTGGCTCGGCGATCCGCGTTTCCGCCGCCTCGGCAAAGAGCGCGGCCACCTTCTCGGCTTCGGGGATGCAGCGCAGTGCGGGCTGGGTCCGCGCGATGCGCCAGGGCCGGACATGAGGCCAGGTCATCAGGTAGGAAATGCGGGTTTCGCCGATCAGCTCAAACGCGAGCGTGCCGTGGCCGGATTTCTTCAGATCAAGCCGGGCCGTCCCGATCCAGTTGTAGGGCAAGTTCAGCGTCATCGTCAGCGCCGCACCGATCCGCATTGCCACACGCTTGTTGGTCAGCGTGTAAACGGCTGAGCGCGCCTGCACATAAGCGATACCATAGAGGATCCCGCTGGCGATCACACCGGACAGTACAAACGGCACCGCGTGCAAAAGCGATTCCGTCAGCGGAAAGTCAGCCATCGAGACGCCAAAGCGCCAGAAAGCCAGAAGACCGAAATATGCCATGACCCACCGCAGGCCCCATGCCTCCCGCGCGAGGCGCGCAGGGTCAGGGGAGCCTTGCCAAAGGATATGTTCCCCCTCTGGCAGCTCTTCCGGCAAGCCCTTGATGGGCTCGAAGTTGAAGTCGTCATGTGACATGGCACGTTCCCTCTTTGCGCTCCGCAGCCCCGGTGGCGAACCGGGACCACACCTTTTCTTTTCTGGCGATCAGCCGGCGTAGAGTGTGCCGCCAGCGAAATACGCCATGATCTTTTCCTCTTCGAGCAACGTCACCTGATCGGCTGCCTTGATGGTCGGCAGGTTGTCCCAGTTTCCGGCATGCAGCGATTTCACCACTACACGGTCGGACTTGATCCGCGCCATGTTGATCGGGATCAGGCGTGTCTTGCCGCTGCCTTCGGGGTTCAGATCGACGGTCAGAAAGCGCACCAGCGCCTCTGGCACATCGACCCACATGTCGGTGATGCGGCCCACGACCTCACCATCGCCGCCGACAACGACGAGACCGCGTGGGTCACGCCCGGCGGAAACCTTGAAGTCCTCCAGCGTGGACATCGGGCGGATCTTCACATGCCCATGCATATCCAGTTCCGGTGCATCAGCGCGCGGTGTCCAGGAGGCCGGGCCGACCCCGTCAACCATCGGATCACCTGTCGGGATCCAGGGGGAGCCGGTCGCAACCGAAGACTGCGCCAGCGCAAGGTCTTTGCGCATCTTCGCGTCTTCATACTCATGCGACGGCACGGTCAACGTGCCTTTGCCGTTCCGCAGGATGAAGGTCTTTTCCTTGGGCAGCGGGAAAAGGCTCTCGTTTGCGGGCACATCATCATTGTCGTCCCGCAAAGGGTAACCCTCGCGCATGTTTTCAGTCTGCAGGTAGTAGACAAGACCCGCAAAGAAGATCCAGAAGCCCCAGATCGCGGCGCTTGCCAGATCGAAGTCGCCAAAGAATTCTACACCAACCATTTTTTCTTCCTTTCGGTGGTTAGGTCGGGAACTCCGCCAAACCCAGCTTGGCGGTTTCCCCGTGGTTTATTGGCCGCAGCCGCACGAGCGGCCCCAGCACAATCAGGGTGATGAAAAGGAGGCCAATTTCGGTGTGGTAGACCACCGAATAGCCCGTGGCAGGCGTGGCGAGCGCCTCTCCCAATGTGCCGTTCCCAGCGGCATGGTTCACGAGGTCACGCATGGTGCCCCCGATAAAGATGGACAGCCCCGCACCGGTGGCCTGCGCGGCCCCCCAGGCACCCAGGGCCAGACCGCGACCGGCCTTGCCGATTGCGGGCATTGTCATGGCAGCGGTCAGCGTGGCGACACCAAAAAGGCCGCCCCCGAAACCGATCAGACCGGCGCCAGTGTAGAACAGAAGGGGCGATCCGACTGGCGCGGAAAACACCACTGCGCAGAAGGCAAGGATGCCCACAAGAATCCCCCGCGCGCACATACGATAGGGATCAACCCCGCGCCGCAGCCAACGCGCAGCCAGCGCGAACCCCGCCAGCGCCCCGCCAGCCCACATCGCCGTCAGCAGTGTCGTAGCAGACACGGACAGCCCGAGGATCTCTCCCCCATAAGGCTCCAGCAGGACGTCCTGCATGTTGAAGGCCATGGTGCCAAGGAACACGACCGCCAGCAGCCGCCCAGCATCGCCACCCGCCGCCAGATCGCGCCAGGCGTCGCGGAAGGTCGGGCTTGCCTCAGCCCGTTCTGCCTTGGTCATCGGGGTGACTTTTTCCTGTCGCCACAAGGCAATCAGGTTGAGCAGCAGCGTCATGACCGCGGTACCCTGCACGACCTGCACCAGACGCAGCGCAGAATAGTCGCGCAGCAGGGCCCCAATGATGATGGCCGCAAAGGCCATGCCCAGTAGATGCATCACGTAAAGCAGGGCCACGACCTTTGGCCGCGTTTCCTCTGTCGCGCGGTCGGCGGCAAGTGCCAGCCCCGCTGTCTGCGTCATATGCATGCCGACGCCTGTCAGCAGAAACGCCAGCCCGGCGCCCAGGTAACCTGCAATCGGCAAATCCAGCGTCCGATCACCTGACAGCACGAGCAGCGCCATCGGCATGATCGCCAGCCCGCCAAACTGCCACATCGTCCCGAACCACAGGTACGGGATCCGCTTCCACCCGATGGCAGATTTGTAGTTGTCGGATTTGTGGCCCACCAAGGCGCGAAAAGGGGCCACCAGTACCGGGATCGCAATCATCGCCGCGACCAGTGATGCGCCGATCCCCAACTCCACGATCATCACGCGGTTCAGCGTGCCAAGCAGCATAACGGCCGCCATGCCGACCGAGACCTGGAACAGCGACAGGCGCAAAAGCTGCCCCAATGGCAGGTCATCGCTGACCGCATCGCTGAACGGCAAAAGCTGGAGCGAGACAGCCTTCAGGGATGACGCGCGAAAGATCATGCGCTGCCCCCCCGGAACGACAAGGCCTGCGATATGTAGAATCCCGAAGTCACACGCTTGAGCTCGCGCAGGTGCCCACGTGCACCTTGGGCGCGCAGCGCATGCGCAATCGCGGCTGTGGTTTGCGGGATCATGACGGGGCTGCGGTCTGACCGGGGGAACAGTTTCCCGATCCGCCACATTGCCATCAGCATCCGGGTACGCGGGGCCACCGTGAAAATCATAGGGCCATCGACGCGCGCCTTTGCATCAGTCAGTAATGCAGCAATATCCTCGGCCCGGTAGTAGATCAGCGAGTCCATCGCAATCATCGCGTCATGCACATCTGTCAGCGCGTCGCGCATGTCGCCGGCAACCCAGTTGATCTGACCCGCCAGATGGCGCGGCACACGCTCTTGTGCAATCGCGATCAGCGCGGGTGAGATATCGACAGCTGTCACCTCTGCCCCACGCTCAGCCAAGGCCACTGAAATGGCCCCGGTGCCACAGCCAGCATCGAGGATGCGCTTGCCGCGCAGATCATCCGGCAATTGGGCGAGCAGCAGGTCGCGCATCTCATCCCGGCCCGCACGCACGGTCGCCCGGATGCCCGACACCGGCGCATCCGATGTCAGCCGTTCCCATACCGTCGTAGCGGTGCTGTCGAAATATTCTTCGACGCGGTCACGTGTGGCGAGGTAATCGCGCATCAATCAAACCCCAAAAGTTCAAAGATCTCACGGTCCGGCAGTGGTGCGGGGGCCAGCGGCTCCGTCCCGTTCCACAGCGTCTCTGCCAGCCGGATGTATTCCTTGCGGACCTGCACGATCTCTTCGTCATCCGGCATCTCGAACAGGGTCTTCTTTTTCAAACGGCTGCGGCGGATCGCATCCAGATCAGGCATATGCGCGATGCGGTTGAAACCGACCGTTTCGCAGTAGCGATCCACTTCATCCGTTTCGCGGCTGCGGTTCGCGACACAGCCTGCCAGGCGGACTTTGTAATTGTTCGATTTCGCCTGCACCGCGGCAATGATGCGGTTCATCGCATAAATGCTGTCGAAATCATTGGCCGTGACGATCAGCGCGCGATCTGCATGCTGCAAAGGCGCAGCAAAACCGCCGCAGACCACATCCCCCAACACATCAAAGATCACCACATCGGTGTCTTCCAAAAGGTGATGCTGTTTCAGCAGTTTCACCGTCTGCCCAACGACGTAACCACCGCAGCCCGTACCAGCAGGCGGCCCGCCTGCCTCAACGCATTTCACACCGTTGAAGCCGTCAAAGATGAAATCCTCCGGCCGCAACTCCTCTGCGTGGAAATCAACCTCTTTCAGGATGTCGATCACCGTGGGGACCAGCGAACCGGTAAGTGTAAACGTGCTGTCATGCTTGGGGTCACAGCCGATCTGCAGTACGCGCTTGCCCAGCATCGAAAAGGCGGCAGAGAGGTTTGACGAAGTTGTCGACTTCCCGATCCCGCCCTTGCCGTAGACCGAAAAGACCTTCGCGCCTTCGATTTTCGCATCTTCGGGCTGATGGACCTGCACGGACCCTTCGCCATCCAGACCCTTCAGGTTTGGCACATCATCTCTGGGGCTCATGCAGAGCCTCCTTCCTGCTTCTCATGTTCAAAAATACTGCGGGGGGACGCCATTTTCGCGCCATTGGTCCGAGCGACAATGGCGGCGGGCCGGCCCCCACTCCGGCATTTGCCACTGGCGTGAGTGTTCATCATTCCGCTGCCACCCCTTCCATCCGATCTTCCAGCGCATCCGCCGCGTCCTGCAGCGCCTCGAGCGTTGCCGCGTCCGGGGTCCAGTATTCCCGGTCCGACGCTTCCAGCAGACGGTTCGCCATCCGCATGGAGGCCTGCGGGTTCAACGCCGCCAGCCTTTCACGCATCTCTTCATCCAGCACGAAAGTTTCGGACAGACGCTGGTAGACCCAAGGCTCCACCTCGCCGGTCGTCGCCGACCACCCAAGCGTGTTGGTCACATGCGCCTCGATCTGGCGCACACCTTCGTGGCCGTGATTGAGCAGCGCCTCATAAAACTTTGGGTTCAGGCTGCGGCTACGGGTTTCAAGTGCCACCTGATCCTGAAGGGTGCGGACCTTTGCCGCCCCGCGGGTCTGATCCCCGATATACACGGGGGCGCTTTGCCCGCCTTTCGCGCGTTTCACCGCGCGGGAAATGCCGCCCAGAGTGTCAAAGTAGTGGTCGACCGTCGTGACGCCGAGTTCCACCGACTCCAGGTTCTGATAGGCCAGATCGACATCTTTCAACGCCTTCTGCAGCAGTGCGGGGTTTTGCGCGGCCTTGCCGTTCACCCCGTAAGCAAAGCTCTTGCGCGCCTCATAGGCGTCGGCCAGCTCATCCTCATCGCCAAAGGCGGAACTATCGACGAGTTGGTTGACGTTGGACCCATAAGCGCCCTCGGCGTTGGAGAAGACGCGCAGCGCGGCCTCTTCCAGCCCGCAGCCCATCTCTTCGGCATAGGCCAGCGCATGAGCGCGGATGAAGTTCTGGTCCAGCGGCTCATCCGCCTCTGCACATTTTAGCGCCGCCTCTGCCAGCATCCGGGTTTGCAAAGGCAGGAGATCGCGGAAGATGCCGGACAGCGTCATCACGACGTCGATGCGCGGACGGCCCAGCTTTGCCAGCGGGATCAGATCAGCGCCCGAAAGCCGACCGAAGTTATCAAAGCGTGGCTTCGCCCCCATGAGCGCCAGCGCCTGCGCGATCGGACCGCCATCAGACTTGATGTTGTCAGACCCCCAAAGCACGAGTGCCACAGTACGCGGCAGGCATGCATGGGTTTGCAGCAGCAGATCGGCCTGTTTCGCACCTTCCGCCATGGCAAAGGCTGTCGGCATGCGGAACGGATCGAAGGCATGAATATTGCGGCCCGTCGGTACGATCTCCGGCGAGCGGATCAGATCACCACCGGGCACGGGCGGAATGAAATGGCCCGACAAGGCGCGCATCAACGCGGGCAACTCATGGTCTTCTTTCAAAAGCTCTGCTGCCAGATCAGCCGCCTCACCCTCTGGCATCAGCCCGATCATGTCAGCCTGCGCGGCCCCGGACAGCGGCTTGCCCACAACGTGCATACCTTCGGTGATCAGCGACCCTTCGGTTTCCAGCAGCTTCAGCCAGAGCGCATCAAGATCGCGTGCATTCAGATCGACGGCATTCGCCTGATCACGGATCAATTGTTCCAGATCGGCGCGCTGGTCATCACCAGGCTGCATGCCGCGCCAGCGGGTCAAACTGTCCTTCAACTCCGCCAAACCCTTGTAGAGGCCAGCGGTGGTCAGCGGCGGTGTCAGATGGGTGATCGTCACCGCATTCGAGCGGCGTTTTGCGAGCGTCGCCTCTGACGGATTGTTCGCGGCATAAAGGTAGACGTTCGGCATTTCGCCGATCAGGCGATCAGGCCAGTCATCCCCATTCAGCCCCACCTGCTTGCCGGGCATGAATTCCAATGCGCCATGCATCCCGAAATGCAGCAGGACATCTGCCGCAAAGGTGTTACGCAGCCAAAGATAGAAGGTGACGAAGGCATGGGTTGGCGCGAAACCCTTTTCAAAGAGCAGACGCATCGG
>JBCBOD010000226.1:0-2294 GCA_039821425.1 Pseudomonadota bacterium | reverse complement strand
GATATCGTGCGCCTGATCTCTGACAAGAATGGTGAGCCCGAGTGGATGACCGAATGGCGTCTGCAGGCCTTTCAGCGTTGGGAAAAGATGGAAGAGCCGACATGGGCAATGGTGAATTACCCCGACATCGATTTTCAGGACATCTATTACTACGCCCGCCCCAAGAGCATGGAAGAGAAGCCGAAGTCGCTGGACGACGTGGATCCGAAGCTGCTGGCGACATATGAAAAGCTGGGCATTCCGCTGAAGGAGCAGATGATCCTTGCTGGCGTGGAAGGGGCTGAGGAGGCACCGGCAGAGGGCCGCAAGGTCGCTGTGGATGCGGTGTTTGACTCTGTGTCTGTTGGGACAACTTTCCAGAAAGAGCTGGAAAAGGCCGGGGTGATCTTCTGCTCCATCTCTGAAGCGATCGAGAAGCACCCCGAACTCGTGAAGAAGTACCTCGGCTCCGTGGTGCCGCCCTCTGACAATTTTTATGCGACACTGAACTCGGCTGTCTTCTCGGACGGGTCCTTTGTCTATGTGCCGCCAGGCGTGCGCTGCCCGATGGAGCTGTCCACGTATTTCCGCATCAATGCGGAGAATACGGGCCAGTTTGAACGCACCCTGATCATTGCTGACAAGGGGTCTTATGTGTCCTACCTCGAAGGCTGCACTGCGCCCAAGCGCGACACAGCGCAGCTGCATGCCGCAGTGGTAGAGATCATCGTCGAGGAAGATGCAGAGGTGAAGTATTCCACCGTGCAGAACTGGTTCCCTGGCGATGAAGAGGGCAATGGCGGCATCTACAACTTCGTCACCAAGCGTGCCGACTGCCGTGGTGACCGGGCCAAGGTGATGTGGACGCAGGTTGAAACCGGCTCTGCCGTCACATGGAAGTACCCAAGCTGCATCCTGCGCGGCGACGACAGCCAGGGTGAGTTCTATTCCATCGCTATTGCCAACAACATGCAGCAGGCTGACACCGGCACGAAGATGGTGCATCTGGGCAAGAACACGAAGTCGCGCATTGTGTCCAAGGGGATCAGCGCAGGCAAGGCGCAGAACACCTACCGCGGGCTGGTGTCGATGCACCCGAAAGCCACGTCTTCGCGCAACTACACCCAGTGTGACAGCCTGCTAATTGGTGACAAATGCGGGGCCCATACGGTGCCTTATATCGAGGTGAAGAATAACTCTTCGCGCGTTGAGCATGAGGCGACGACATCGAAGGTTGATGACGACCAGCTCTTCTACTGCCGCAGCCGTGGCATGGACGAGGAAGAGGCGGTTGCGCTTGTCGTGAACGGTTTCTGCAAGGACGTGCTTCAGGCGCTGCCGATGGAGTTCGCGATGGAAGCGCAGGCCTTGGTCGCAATCTCTCTCGAAGGATCCGTCGGGTAGCGATGCCATCCCAGCACCACCATAAATGTCGCGGGTCTGTCACCCGCCAGTCAACTTCTTGCCCAAGTTCGGCGTCATCTCTGCCCTTAGGAGCATTTGACCTAGGGGTGACGCGTCATGGCTGTGGCGAAACAGGACATCAAAGACTTCAACGCGCGCGTGAAGCGGATCAAGAATCCGCGCAATCACTCCTACTACGACCCCGATTTGGGCATGCATATTCCCAAGCGGGTTGGCCGCGACCATATCAAGAAGGCCAAACGCGGCGACGAGGAAGGGCTGAACCTTGGTCCGGTCATCGTTTCGATGATTGTCGGGGCCTTTGCGCTGATGATCGCGCAGGTCGTCCGCATCCGCTATTTTGGCGACACCGGCAGCGCCAATGTGACGCTGACAATCGAGCTGTTTCTGGCGTTCTGGACGCTTTTGATCCTGACCGCTTTGATAAACCGCCGTACGGTTGGCGCACGCATCGCCCAGTTCATTGGCGTTGGCGCGATGCTGGTGGCAGGGCACAACCTGATCTGGCGCTGGCCCGAGCCGATGGCGATGATCTATACGCAAGAGTACGTGGACGAAGTGATGGCCACCACGACGCAACATTCGGTCGTCGTCGCCGGCACGGTCTTCGGCCTCTAAACAAACAACAAAAGCGCAATCTGCACCCCGGCGGCATTGGCCGCGTGGGGTCTTTGCGCGTTTTCGCAACATACGCATCCTAAGGAGAAGAAGATGCTAGAGATCAAAGGTCTGAACGTCGCATTGGAAGAAGAGGAAAAGCAGATCCTCAAGGGTGTGGATCTGACAATTGAGCCCGGCACCGTGCACGCGATCATGGGGCCGAACGGATCAGGTAAATCAACCTTGTCCTACGTGCTGTCTGGGAAAGACGGATACGAAGTGACAGGTGG
>JBCBOD010000056.1:0-23472 GCA_039821425.1 Pseudomonadota bacterium | reverse complement strand
GGGGCAAAGATTTTTGTCCCTGTCCCGCGTTTTGCCGTTGACGCCCCGGTGCAGTGGGATTAATCCACCCCTCACGCGCGGTTGTAGCTCAGTTGGTTAGAGTACCGGCCTGTCACGCCGGGGGTCGCGGGTTCGAGCCCCGTCAACCGCGCCATTTCCACTATTTACAGTTTTTCGATAGCCAGTACGAGTCGTGCCAGGTCTGCCGCATAGAAGCCAGCCGCATTGATGCAGTTGGTTTCGATCATGCGCAGCCCGTCGTTTGTGCGGCAGACATCCAGCACATAGGCGCGGGCATAGTCGGGATTGGCGGCAATAAGGTCTTTGGCGAATGCCAGTGCGTCCTCGTCGATTTCGGGTCGGTAGACAACCCGCCGCCCTTCTTTGTAAAGCGAGTAGGTGACGACCCGCTCGTCCACGACCCAGAGCCGCCATTCTTTCAGGATGCGTTGCGGCCGGGTCAGCATCATCGGCGTGTCATGGTCGAGCGCACCGCCGACGATTTCGTCTGCTGATAGGGCGAGGACCTTCGCCGCGATGGTGATGATCTCTGAGCTGGATTTCACGCTGCCTGCGACCTCTTTGCTGTCGCTGACGGGGCGGATGAAGTAGTCGGGACCGTCGGCGGTGAGGTGGCTGGGAATGTCGTGGATGCTGAGGAACAGCGCATCCGCGCCGTTGAGCAGGTGAGGGTGCCAGGGTGCCTCTTCCACGAAGGGGCTGAGGCGAAAGACGCCCGGTGAGAGCTTATGTTTTTCGGCATATCGCCACAGGGTGTAGGAGCCGAACAGCACGCTCCGGTTGGGGTCGCCGATCACCGGCGCGGGGTCCAGTTCACCGATGAAAGGCACGACCTTGTGCAGGGTGAAGGGGATATCCATCCGGTCCAGCACGGCGGCCAGACGGGTGGTGTCTTCGAATTCTTGCAGGATCCATTGCATGGCAAGCGACTTAAACTGTCAAACGTTCTGGCCAACGATGGGGGTAGTTCAGCTCCAAGCCTTCGTTGTCTGTGAATGAAAATGGTGATGGGTAAGAATGCGAAAGATCGTGCGTAAGATTGTCTTTGTCAAAGTCCAGCCGCTCGAGAGGGGAAATCGACAAGCCGAAGCGCTCGTTGAGTTCATCAATCCGGTCGTTCGCTTCGTCGGAGGCATCAATGAACTCATTGTAAGCGATGTTGTCATCATAGGTGACACCATGAAACGCATAAAATCCGCTGTTCCAACGCGCAATTGTCTGGTCCAACTTCGGTACCAACACATGTTTGGCCTTGTACGCCCTATCATCAGAGATGCGCATTTCGCTGTGCAATACCTCGTAGCCCAAGATGCCCATCAGGAAGCTCCAAACGGTGGTTTGATCGCATTCTGGTTGTTCCATGATCCAAAACGCAGCATCGAGCCGATCACCAAAGAGACCATGCATGTCTGTTGCAACGCTGTGCCATAAGTCCACATCGGGGCCGTCAAGACTTTGGAGGAATGCAACCCAGCCTTCTTTCAACAGATGGGACGCATCAGGGCTGCCGATTTCTTCAAGCCACTTCTTTCTCTCTCGGTCTTGCGCTTGCTGACTGTTCACGAATGCGCTGACTTTCAGGCGAATGTCATTTATCGGGGTCATATCAATCACGATGGCTGCATCTTCTGGGCGCAGTTCCGAGAATTCACCCTTATGCAAAGAAACAGCGCGTCTTATGATATCGAGGCTGCGCAACTCATCATCACTGATGGGCCGTTTTTCACCCGCACGCCATTTGAGTATGAGCTTGACCAGTTCCGCATCAATCAGTTCATACTGAGTGAGGGGACGTGGTCTGTCTTGTTTTTGAGCCACGAAGTTGCGCTGTGCCGTCAACATCGTATTGACCAGCCTCTTTTTAACTTGCAGATCGGTCAACGGCGGACGCTTTGCGTTGTTGAGTATTCCGTGAAATCCATTTCCCACCGGCCTCGGTTTCTTGCGTTTGAAAGAGATGGCCAACAACAACAGACCGAGGATCAGCACCATCTGCCACAGACCCGTGTTCGCCCACATCAGCGCGGCAAGGCCGATGAAGATCACAAAGAAGGTGGGCATATGTTTCGCCCTTCTTCTGCCGGTTTTTGATTTTTTCGGCATGTTTACCCCGTCATCCCATCCAAAATCCGCGCCCAGCTTCTGATCCCTTTGTGGAACGATGACAGGTCGTATTTTTCATTCGGGGAGTGGATCTGGTCGTCGTCCTTGCCAAAGCCGATCAGCATGGCGTCCATGTCGAGGATGTCTTTGAAATACCCCGCGATTGGAATTGACCCACCGCAGCCGACGTAGGCCGCCGCGTTGGGCCATTCGTCGGACAGTGCTTTGCGCGCCTGATCAAACGCGGGGTGCGTTGTGGTAATTTGACCCGCCGCGCTGGCCCCGTGGTCGCTGAACCGCACGCTGCAATCGGGCGGCAGCATGTCTTGCACCATCGTGCGGAAGCTCTCGCGGATCTTCAGCGGGTCTTGGGTCCCGACGAGGCGGAAGCTGATCTTGGCCGATGCCTCTGATGGCAGAACGGTCTTGAACCCGTCTCCGGTATAGCCCGACCACATCCCGTTGACCTCACATGTCGGACGGGACCAGATCATCTCTAGCGGGCGGCGACCGACCTCGCCTGCGGGCTCGGACAGGCCGACGGCGCCGAGGAAGTCCTTTTCATCAAAGCGCAGATCGTCCCATGCGGCGGCCAGTTCGTTCGACAGCTCCGGCACGCCATCATAGAAGCCCGGCACGGTGATCCGCCCATCCTCGTCATGTAGCGCCGCAATGATGCGCGCCAGCACCCGTGCGGGGTTCATCGCGATCCCGCCATACATGCCCGAGTGCAGGTCTTTGTCGGGGCCGGTGATCGTCAGCTCTTCGCCCAAGAGGCCGCGCAATTGCGTGATGATGGCGGGCGTGCTGTCGCCATACAGCCCGGTGTCGCAAATCAGCGCGATGTCGGCCGTCAGCTCATCACGGTTGTCTTCCATGAAGGGCGTCAGAGAAGGGGAGCCGGATTCCTCTTCACCCTCGAAAAAGATCGTCATCTTGCAGGGCAGGCTGCCGTGTTCAGACTTCCACGCCCGGCAGGCCTCGACAAAGGTCATCAACTGGCCCTTGTCATCGGACGAGCCGCGCCCGCGGATGACCTTGCCGTTCGGCGTCTCCTCTATCTGCGGATCAAACGGATCGCGATCCCAGAGCTCCAGCGGGTCCACTGGCTGCACATCGTAGTGCCCATAAAACAGGATATGCGGGCCGTCGCCGTCCACATGCCCCACAACCATGGGGTGCCCCGGTGTCGGGCGTTTGGATGCCTCAAACCCGATGGATTGCAGATCTGCGACAAGCCAGTCTGCCGCCGTCTGGCAATCATCCTTGTAGGCCGGATCGGTGGAGATGGAGGGGATGCGCAAAAGCTCTTTCAGACGCTCGGTTGCGTCTGGCAAATCTGCGTCAATACGGGCAAGCACGGGGTCGAGTGTCATTGGGGATCCTGTTCAAAGCGTCTGACCGGCAGATTGCCCTCTCTGACAGCAAGGTCAAGCAAAGGACCGCTGCCTGATCATGCTGACGCAAAATCGACCATGAGATCTTCATTCTTTGATCAAGATCAAAGGATAAGGGGGTGGCGATATCTAGGGTGAAGTGACGCAGGGCGCGACACCATGTTACGTCTTGTTTGGGGAAAAGCCTGCCTATATCAGGCCTAGAACGAGTAAAAACTGTGCTTCACGGCATAGGATTGCGACGCAAAGAAGGACGACCGCGTGGACTACAGCGCCCAACTTGACGCAGCATTGGACCGATTGCACGACGAAGGCCGCTATCGGACATTCATCGATATTGAACGCAAGCGCGGCCAGTTTCCGCATGCAACATGGGTGAAGGAAGACGGGACAGAGGCGCCCGTGACTGTCTGGTGTGGCAACGACTACCTCGGCATGGGGCAGCATCCAGTGGTGCTGGAAGCCATGCACGAGGCGATTGAGGCGACCGGCGCAGGCTCTGGCGGGACGCGCAACATCTCTGGCACGACCGTTTATCACAAGCGGCTGGAAGCAGAGCTGTCTGACCTGCACCGCAAGGAAGCGGCACTGCTGTTTACCTCTGCCTATATCGCCAACGACGCGACGCTCAGCACGTTGCCGAAACTTTTCCCCGGCCTGATCATCTACTCCGATGCGCTGAACCATGCCTCCATGATTGAGGGTGTGCGCCGCAATGGTGGGGCAAAGCGGATCTTCCGCCACAACGACCTCGACCACCTGCGCGCACTGATGGAAGCCGATGATCCGGCGGCGCCGAAGCTGATCGCCTTTGAATCCATCTATTCGATGGATGGGGACTTTGGCCCAATCGAAGGCATTTGCGACCTGGCCGATGAGTTTGGCGCTTTGACTTATATCGACGAGGTGCACGCGGTTGGCATGTACGGGCCGCGTGGTGCGGGCGTGGCTGAACGTGACGGTCTGATGGGCCGCATCGACATCATCAACGGCACATTGGCCAAGGCCTATGGTGTGATGGGTGGCTACATCGCTGCTTCTGCGAAAATGTGTGATGCGATCCGGTCTTACGCGCCGGGCTTCATCTTTACGACTTCGCTGCCGCCTGCCGTGGCTGCCGGTGCTGCAGCCTCTGTTGCCCATCTGAAGACCGATCAGGCGCTGCGCGAACAGCACCAGACCCAGGCGAAAATCCTCAAGCTGCGGTTGAAGGGCCTCGGCCTGCCGATCATTGACCATGGTAGCCATATCGTGCCGCTGATGGTGGGTGATCCTGTGCACACCAAAAAAATCTCTGACATGCTACTGGAAGAGTTCGGGATCTACGCGCAGCCTATCAATTTTCCGACCGTGCCCCGCGGCACCGAACGGTTGCGGTTCACACCATCGCCGGTGCATGGACCCAAGGAAATGGATGCATTAATAGGCGCTTTGGATGGGTTGTGGTCACATTGTGCGCTGAATCGCGCTGAACTGGCCGGTTAACCGTTTTTCAACCTGTGCATAACTTTGGTCGACGTGGTATCGGATTAATAGGCTATCGGAAACAATCGATTCGTTTGTGACCAGTGGCTTAGGGGCGCAAGACGACGGGACAGTCGATGATCGGAAAGACCTTCAAGCGTGAAGACGCGCCGGAGGACGTACAGGCAAAGGGCTTTGACGACTATGAGGTGCGTCTGGGCGACCTGATGCGTGGCGAGCGTGCGACGATGGGCAAGAGCTTGCTTGATGTCCAGCGCGAGCTGAAGATCAAAGCAGCATATATTGCCGCCATCGAAAACGCCGATCCGTCTGCATTTGATACACCTGGTTTCATCGCAGGTTATGTTCGGTCCTACGCCCGCTATCTGAACATGGACCCTGATGAGGCGTTTGCCTCTTTCTGTGCTGAAAGTGGCTTTGCCACGGCACACGGGATGTCGGCCGAGGCCTCTGCCCGCAAAGGCAAGGCGATCGACCCCTCGAAGGCCCCACTGGGCAAAGATATCTTCGAGTCTTCCGCGACACCCTTCGTGCCAGCGGGTGAGGCGATGCTTTCCGGTGTTGAGCCGCGCGCAATCGGCTCAATCCTTTTGGTGCTCGGGATGATCGGCGGATTGGGTTATGGTGGCTGGACGGTCCTGCAAGAGGTGCAGAAGGTTCAGTTTGCCCCGGTTGATCAGACACCTGTCGTGCTGTCCAACCTTGATCCGTTGTCCGGCGTCACGAACGAAATCAACACCAGCGACCCGCTGACCGAGATCAGCCGCCCATCGCAAACCGCGCTTGACCGGCTTTATCGTCCACAAGCGCTGGATGTCCCCGTGCTAGTTGCACGTGATGCGCCAATCTCTACCCTTGATCCGTCGCGCGTTGGTGCTTTCCCGCCGGACTTCTCTGACTCGATGGCGCCCGATACGTCGCTTGCTGAACTCGATCTGCTTGCGGTACCTGCGCCGGTGCAGGTGGTGGAACCTGACGTGCCAGAGCTACAACTGGTCGCTGTCCGCCCGGCTTGGGTGCGCGTTCGTTCGGCTGACGGGACGGTCATCTATGAAGGCGTGATGTCACCGGGAGAGAACTTTGTCGTGCCAGCCACCGAAGAACCTGCCACGCTACGTGTGGGTGAAAGCGGGGCGATGTATTTCGCGGTGAATGGTGTGCACTACGGCCCAGTTGGCGAAACCGGTACCGTCACATCCAATGTGCAACTGACAACCCAAAGCCTGACCGAGGCGTTCGCCGTTGCCGACCTGAGCGCCGACTCCGACCTTGCCGAGATCGTGAATGTGGCCGAGGTGACCGCACAGGAATAATTGCCGCGCTGCGGTGGCTTGCTGCGCCAACTGTCAAAGCCTAGGTTAGGGCCAAACGCGCAACTGCCAAAGGCTATCCCATGTCGCTCAATCACGTCCGCCCCTGGCGCAACATCTACCGCCGGACATCGCGGCAGATCATGGTGGGCAATGTGCCTGTCGGGGGCGACGCCCCGATTTCCGTTCAGACGATGACGAACACGCCAACAACGGATGTGAAGGCGACGATCGCGCAGATCAATGCCGCTGCAGAGGCGGGCGCGGATATCGTCCGTGTGTCGGTCCCGGATGAGGCGTCAAGCAAAGCGCTGCACGAGATTATCCCCGAGGTCAGCGTGCCCATCGTTGCCGACATTCACTTTCACTACAAACGTGGGATCGAGGCGGCAGAGGCGGGGGCGGCCTGCCTGCGCATCAACCCCGGTAACATCGGGGACGAAAAGCGCGTGAAAGAGGTCATCAAGGCCGCGCGTGACTACAACTGCTCCATCCGGATTGGTGTGAACGCGGGGTCGCTTGAAAAGCACCTGTTGGAAAAATACGGCGAACCTTGCCCTGATGCGATGGTCGAAAGCGGCCTCGACCACATCAAGATCCTGCAGGACAACGACTTTCATGAGTTCAAGATCTCGTGCAAAGCCTCTGATGTCTTCATGGCCGCAGCGGCCTACCAGCAACTCGCGGACGCCACCGATGCCCCGATCCACCTTGGGATCACAGAGGCGGGCGGGCTGACCTCTGGTACAATCAAGTCGGCCATCGGCCTTGGCAACCTTCTCTGGATGGGGATCGGTGATACGATCCGCGTCAGCCTCTCGGCCGATCCGGTGGAAGAGGTGAAGGTGGGTTACGAGATCCTGAAATCCCTCGGTCTGCGCCATCGTGGTGTGAACATCATCTCGTGCCCTTCCTGCGCACGGCAGGGGTTTGACGTGATCAAGACGGTTGAAATCCTCGAAAAACGGCTGGAACACATCAAGACGCCGATGTCGCTGTCGATCATCGGCTGTGTGGTCAACGGCCCGGGCGAGGCGCTGATGACCGACGTCGGTTTCACCGGCGGCGGGGCAGGGTCTGGGATGGTCTATTTGGCCGGCAAGCAAAGCCACAAGAAATCCAACGAGGATATGATCGAACATATCGTTGAACAGGTGGAGAAGAAGGCCGAAGAGTTGGAGAAGGAAAGGGCTGTGGCGGCGGAGTAGGGCAGCTTTTCCAGCGCTGCACCAGAGTCAGCTTTGAGCCCCAAAATCTTCTGCTATGTCGCACAACGGTCAGGCCGCATGCGCCATGCCCGACCTCGGGTGGGCCGTGCAGCCAGTGGGGCGATCCTGCTCAAAAGCGTCAATGAAACAAGCGTGCCGGTGCCGCAACGAATGCCCCCCGGGGGGAGGTCGGGCATGGCGCATGCGCGCCGGGTGCGATTTATGACGCCTGTTTCGCGCGCTACCAACGGCAGCAACGTCCGCAAAACAGCCTTTTGCCAGACTGAAGCAAGGCATTACCACCATATGACTTCCGCATTGACCTCACCCCCCTCTCAACGGCAAACATACCCCAACAAAAAAGAGGCGGCAGATGCGACATTCGCAGAGGGGCGATGTGGATCCGTTCATCGTGATGGACGTGATGGAGGCTGCGCGCAAGGCAGAGGCTGCTGGGCGCCACATCATCCATATGGAGGTGGGCCAACCCGGGACTGGTGCGCCTGAGTCTGCCAAAGAACGCCTGATCGCCGAAATGGCCGATCCGCTGGGCTATACCGTGGGTCTTGGCCTGCCGGAACTGCGCACCCGCATCGCACAGCATTATGCCGATTGGTACGGCGTGACGCTCGACCCGGACCGCGTGGTGATCACCAGCGGCGCATCGGGGGCGTTTCTTCTGGCCTTCTCATCGCTCTTCGACAACGGCGCGCGGGTCGGCCTTGGCACGCCCTGCTACCCCTCTTACCGCCAAATCCTGAAGGCCGTTGGCCTCTCACCCATCGACATCCCGACGACACTTGAACAACAGTTCCAACCTGTCCCCGGCGACGTGGCGGCGCATGATCTCGACGGGCTGATCGTCGCCTCGCCCGCCAATCCGACCGGGACGATGCTGGATGCGGACGCGCTTGGCGCGCTGTCGGCGGCCTGTGCGGCGCAGGGTGCGGCGCTCATATCGGACGAGATTTATCACGGAATTGACTATGACACCGCGCCTGTGACCGCCTTGCAGGTCACCGACGAGGTCTATGTGGTCAATTCATTCTCCAAATACTTCAGCATGACCGGCTGGCGCGTCGGCTGGATGGTGGTGCCAGAGGATCATGTGCGCCGGGTCGAACGGCTGGCCCAGAACATGTTCATCTGCGCGCCGCATGCGGCCCAGCGGCTCGCACTGCACGCTATGGATTGCGATGACGAATTGCAGGCGAACAAGGCGGTCTACGCCGGCAACCGTGCCCTGATGATCGACGGGCTGCGCGCAGCGGGCTTTGACAAGTTCGCGCCACCCGACGGGGCGTTCTACGTTTACGTGGATGTGTCGGATTACGCCGACGATGCGCTGGCATTCGCGGCCGAGATCCTTGATCAGGCGGGAGTTGCGGTGACGCCGGGGCTCGATTTTGATGCCGCGCGCGGGCACCACTGGCTGCGGTTCTCCTATGCGCGTGGGACGGTTGACATCATCGAAGGGCTGGCGCGGCTGGCCAGCTTCATGAAGGCGCGCGCGGCATGATCCTGCGGGCGCTGGCGCTATTTCTCTGGGCCGGGGTGGCCCATGCGCAGGTCCTGATTGACCCCGAGCGCACCAGTATCAGCGATGGCTGGTGGTCGTTGGAGGTGGAGGTCGGCCTGTCGGAGATCGTGCCCTACCGCGTGTTCCTGCTGGACGAACCGCGTCGTTTGATCGTCGATTTCGAAGGGGCCGCATTTGGCGGCACCGACCCTGCAACCCTTCTGTCAGGCGACCGGGCGACGGGCGTCCGCACTGGCCCGCTGCGACCCGGGTGGTCCCGCATGGTGGTGGATCTGGCCGAACCGCTTGTGGTGGAAGAGGCGGGGATGACGTCAGGTGCAGATGGTGCTGATCTGCGCATCATCCTCGAACAAGCCAGCGCAGAGGAATTCGCATCTGCCGCAGGCGCGCCGCCCGATCCGGGCTGGGATATGGTGACGGGCTTTGACCCGAGCGCCGCCGCCGCACTCGCCCGCAGCGATGACTTCGTCGTGGTGATTGACCCGGGGCATGGCGGGATTGACCCCGGTGCCGTGAGGGGGGGCATCAAGGAGGCGGACCTGATGCTGGTCATGGCCTCCGAACTGGCCGTCATGCTGGCGGAACTGCCGAACGTTGCCACTGTGCTGACGCGCGAAAGGGATCAGTTTGTGCCGCTTTCCGCACGTTTGACCATTGCCCGACAGGTGGGCGCGGATGTGTTCATCTCGCTTCATGCCGACGCGTTGGAAGATGAGACCGTGAAGGGCGCGACGGTCTACACCTTGTCGCCAGACGATAGCGATGAGGCCGACATGCGGCTGGTCGAACGGCACGAGCGTGGCGATCTGCTGGCCGGGGTGGACCTGAACGCAGCAGAGGATCGTGTCGCGACAGCACTGCTTGATCTTGCGCGGGCCGAGACGGCGCCGGGTGCCCGGCGCTTTGCCGATGCGCTCGTGTCGTCCATGCAATCCACTGGTGTTCGCATGAATGTCAGGCCCCGCCGCGAAGCGCTTTTTGCTGTTCTGACGGCAGCGGAATTTCCCAGCGTTTTGATCGAAGCAGGGTTCTTGTCGAATGCCGAAGACCGTGCCGTTCTGGCCAGCCCGGGTGGACGTGACAGGATCAACCGGGCCATTCGCGATACCATTGCACTGCTGGCACGCTGAAAAACTGCACGTCACCTCCACCATTTGTGATCAAATGCACGGCAGCATCTGGCCCAACGCGGCATTTGGCCTTTTGACGGGCCACGGCCCCCCGCGTATAAGAGCGGCAAAACAAATGCGGTGGGCACCCCGGTGTTGCGGTTCTTTCTTTCCTTCCTTGGCGGTATTTTTACGCTGGTGACGCTTGGCCTTGTCATGGGTGCTGTGGCGCTGGGTGGCATCATCTACATGTATGGCCGCGACCTGCCGAGTTATGAGACACTGTCGCAATATACCCCAAAGACGATCAGCCGGATTTATTCCGGTGAGGGCCAGATCATTGATGAGTTCGCGGTCGAACGGCGGCTCTTCACGCCAGCCGAAGAGATCCCCGATATCGTCAAACAGGCCTTCATTTCTGCGGAAGACAAGAATTTCTACGAGCATGCTGGCTACGACGCGATGGGCATGGTTTCGGCTTTCGTGGATGCTGTGGAGTCGCGCGGCGAAAACCTGC
The DNA here is from genome assembly GCA_039821425.1 of Pseudomonadota bacterium. Taxonomy (GTDB): domain Bacteria; phylum Pseudomonadota; class Alphaproteobacteria; order Rhodobacterales; family Rhodobacteraceae; genus Yoonia. Next base: position 12,782 of record JBCBOD010000056.1, on the reverse strand, counting down.
GCGGTGCCTCGACCATTACGCAGCAGGTGATGAAGAACTTCCTGTTGGATGGTTCCCGCTCGGTTGAGCGCAAGATCAAGGAAATCATCCTTGCTGTGCGCATCGAACAGGCGATGCCGAAAGAGCGGATTCTTGAGCTGTATCTGAACGAGATTTTTCTCGGCCAGAATTCCTACGGTGTAACCGCGGCGGCGCTGACGTATTTCAACAAGCCGTTGACGGAACTGTCGCCAGGTGAGGCGGCCTACCTTGCGTCCCTGCCCAAATCGCCAAGCAACCGCCATCCGGTGCGTGACCGTGACACCGCGATCTTCTGGCGCAACAACACGCTGCGCGAGATGTTCGAAAACGGCTATATTGATCAGGCGACCTATGATGCGGAACGCAATGCGCCGCTGTTGTCTGTGCAGGGCGGCGACTATGATGATTTCCGCAATACGCTCCCTGATCGCGATTACTTCACCGATGAAATTCGCCGCCAGCTGAGCCAGAACTTTGGGGAAGAGGAATTCTTTTCCGGTGGCCTGTCGATCCGCGCGACAGTCGATGAAGAGCTGCAGGTTTCGGCCCGTCTTGCCCTGCAAAATGCCCTTTATGACTACGACCAAGCGCAGGGCATCTGGCGCGGAACAGGCATAAAGTTGGAAGAAGCACAACTGGCGGATGAAGCCATTTGGCGTGCCGCACTGGCTGACGCCGACGTGGCGCGGGGCATCGAATTTGAGGGTGAATGGATCCCTGCGGTGATCCTCGATGTTGCCGAAAACACGCTGACGCTGGGTATCGAGGGCGTTACATCATCTGATGCAGAGCCGTCCACCGTACCGCGGCCCGACATCCGCTGGCTAGTTGGTGATTTCTTTGACAACTTCACCCGCGGCGATGTGGTGCATGTTGTCCGTGCAACCGATGAAGAGGGTAACTTCCAGAACTGGTCGCTCCGTCAGGTGCCAGAGGTGCAGGGCGGCTTTATGGCGATGGACGTCAACACCGGCCGTGTGCTCGCAATGCAGGGCGGGTTCAGCTATCAGCATTCGGTCTTCAATCGCGCCACGCAGGCGCAGCGGCAGCCGGGATCGTCCTTTAAGCCGTTTGTCTATGCCGCCGCGCTCGACAGTGGCTATTCGCCGGCGACGATTATCGTTGACGCGCCGATCACCATCAACACGCCACAGGGCACATGGCGCCCGCGCAACGCCTCCAACCAGTTCTATGGCCCCACGCCGATGCGCACGGGGATTGAGCGGTCCCGGAACCTGATGACCATCCGGCTCGCCCAAGAAGTGGGGATCGACACCGTTGGTCGCTATGCCGAACGGTTTGGTGTGTACGAGGATATGAACCGCGTGCTTGCCGCCTCACTCGGGTCGGATGAAACAACGCTGTTCAAGATGGTCGCATCCTACGCGATGTTCGCGAACGGGGGTGAGCGGGTGGAGCCGACGCTGGTCGACCGCGTGCAAGACCGCTACGGCAATACGCTTTATCGTCATGATCAGCGCAGCTGCCTCGACTGCGCTGATGCCACCCTGCCAGAGGGGCAGGCGCCAAGGATCGTGACGAACCGCACGCGCGTGATGAATGAGATTACGGCCTATCAGCTGACATCCATGATGCGCGGCGTTGTTGATCGTGGCACCGCGAGCGGCACCGTGAACCTGCCGGTGCCGATTGCAGGCAAGACGGGTACGACGAACGATGCCAAAGACGTCTGGTTCGTGGGATTTTCTTCCAACATCGTGGCTGGCTGCTACATCGGCTATGACACGCCACGCTCGCTGGGTGCTCGCGCGTCGGGTGGCGGCCTTTGCGGACCTGTCTTCAACGCCTTCATGACGGACGCGATTGAGCGCTATGGCTCTGGCCCGTTTGAGGTGCCCGCAGACTGCCAGTTCATCAACATCGACCGCTACAGCGGTGCGCGTTTGCCTGTTGGCGCAACCGGCGAGAACGTGATCGGCGAATGCTTCCGCCCCGGGGAAGAGCCGCTTTTTGGCATCATGTTTGATGGTGGCTTTGCCATGGCCGCTGACTTGCCGCTTTTCGATGATGTGCCGCGCACTCAGCGTCAGGTCACCACCAGCACCGGTGAAAGCGCCACGGTGGGTGAGCGCGCCACCTTTGGCACGCTGTCGACAGGCGGGCTCTACTGATCTTGTAGCGCCCCGGCCCGCGCGGTAAGACCGGGCCAATCAAGACATCACAACAGGTGCAAAATGCGCGCGGAAATCCAGAACACGGTGGAGGCCATTGAAAAATCGCTGGCCCTGTTGGCCCAGCGGATGGACCATGAAACCGCCCCGCACCGGTTGGAAGAATTCAACGCGCGGGTCGAGGACCCGACGCTTTGGGATGATCCGGAGGCGGCGCAAAAGCTGATGCGCGAACGCCAGATGCTGGTGGATGCCATGGGCAACTACGACAGCATCAAGCAAGAGCTTTCCGACAACGTCGAGCTGATCGAACTCGGTGAAATGGAAGAGGATGCCGAGGTCGTGAAAGAGGCCGAGGCCGCGCTGACAGCGCTCGCCGTCAAAGCCGCCGAGAAAGAGCTTGAGGCGCTTCTGGATGGAGAGGCTGACGGCAACGACACCTTCCTCGAAATCAACGCAGGCGCAGGGGGCACGGAAAGCTGCGATTGGGCCAATATGCTTGCCCGCATGTATGTGCGTTGGGCTGAAAAGAAGGGATACAAGGTCGAGCTGCAGTCCGAGCAGGCGGGTGACGAAGCGGGGATCAAATCCGCCTCTTACAAGATCAGCGGACACAACGCCTATGGTTGGCTGAAATCGGAGAGCGGTGTGCACCGTCTGGTCCGTATCTCGCCCTTCGACAGCGCAGCGAAGCGGCACACGTCGTTTACTTCCGTGAAGGTCTATCCGGTGGTTGACGACAATATTGAGATCGAGGTGAACCCTGCCGATATCCGCATCGACACCTACCGGTCATCGGGCGCAGGCGGGCAGCACGTTAACACGACCGACTCCGCCGTGCGGATCACGCACCACCCGACGGGGATTGTTGTCACGAGTTCTGAAAAATCCCAGCACCAGAACCGCGATATCGCGATGAAGGCCCTGAAATCGCGGCTTTATCAGATGGAGTTGGACAAGCGTTCGGCGTTGGTGAACGAGGCGCACGAGAACGCGGGCGACGCGGGCTGGGGCAATCAAATCCGGTCTTACGTGCTGCAACCCTACCAGATGGTGAAGGACCTGCGCACGAACCATGAAACATCAGACACCAAGGGCGTGCTTGACGGTGATCTCGATGGTTTCATGGCGGCCACACTGGCGCTGGATGTGTCCGGCAAAAGCCGGGCAGAGGCGAACGCGGAGTAGCCTTGCCAAGCGCCCGCGTTGACGCTTGGATGCGGCATGAGTGATTTTCTGGAATGGGATGCGGTGGCGCTGGCCGCTGCCTTGGCCAATCGCAGTTTGTCGGCGGTTGAGGTCATGCAGGCCACACTTGAACGGGTGGGGCGCGAAAACCCCGGCGTGAATGCCATCGTCTCATTGCGCGACGCGGATGAAGTGCTGGCCGAAGCCAAGGCGGCAGATGCGAAAGCGCCGCAAGGCCCTCTGCACGGAATCCCCATAGCTGTCAAAGACCTGGCCAATGTTGCGGGTCTGCCAACCTCGCAAGGCTCGCCCTTGTTTGCTGGGCAGGTTGCCAAGAGCAGTGACATCATGGTGGCGCGGATGCAGGCGGCCGGCGCTATCGTGATCGGCAAGACCAACACGCCAGAGTTCGGGCTGGGCAGCCATACCTTCAACCCTGTTTTTGGGGCGACTGAGAATGCCATTTTGCCGGGTCGGTCGGCGGGTGGATCGTCTGGCGGGGCGGCGGTGGCGCTTGCTCGCAACATGGTCTGCCTTGCTGACGGGTCCGACATGATGGGCAGTCTGCGCAACCCGGCGGGCTGGAATGGGGTCTACGGGATGCGGCCCACATGGGGGCTAATCCCGGGGGAGCCCGCGGGTGATCTTTTCATGCATCAGCTCTCAACCGGTGGGCCGATGGCGCGGACACCTGCCGACATTGCGCTTCTTCTGGACGTGCAGGCGGGTGCTGACCCGCGTTTGCCTTTGTCGACGCAGCACACCCCCATGGCAGGCAGGATCACGGGTGATGTTTCCGGGCGCAAGCTGGCTTGGCTCGGTGATTGGGGCGGGACCTATCCAATGGAGGCGGGTGTACTGGACGCGGTGGAGGATGGGTTGTCGCGCTTCACCGACGCTGGCTGCACCGTCGATGTGGTGGCAGCACCGTTTCCTGCCCCCGCGATCTGGGAGGCGTGGACGACCCTGCGCAGCTTTGCCGTCGCCGCTTCCCTCGGGCCGATTTATGATGACCCCAAGCAACGCGATTTTCTCAAGCCAGAAGCGATCTGGGAGGTTGAGAAAGGGCGGTCGCTCACGGCGGCAGACATCCAACATGCAAGCAATCTGCGATCCGATTGGTTCCGCGCCGCCAGTCGCCTGTTCGCGGACTATGACGCCTTTCTGCTGCCCACGGCCCAGTGCTGGCCGTTCTCCATAGACTGGCACTGGCCAAAGGCGATTGGCGGCGTTGCGATGGATACCTACCACCGCTGGATAGAGGTCGTGACACCTGTCAGCCTGCTTGGGCTGCCCTGCCTTGCGGTTCCGATACCTGGTTCGCAGCCGATGGGGTTGCAGATTGCCGGACCACGCGGCGCGGATGCCATGCTAATGTCGCTTGGGCACGCGTGGCATGACAGGCTGTAGTCGCAATGAAAAGGGCGCCGAATGGGCGCCCTTGGTCATCATGTGATCCCAGAAGTCAGGATTTTGCGTCAGCCGCGGCCGTCGGCATTTTCTTGGAGCCTGTTGAAAGTGGGTCATCCTGGCGCTGCACGGAGCCCTCGAAATGCGCGCCGCTTTCGATCGCGATGGTCTTGTGGATGATGTCACCCTCAACACGTGCAGTCGATGTCAGGCGCACCTTCAGGCCGCGCACGCGGCCCACGATGCGGCCATTGATGATCACGTCGTCGGCAATCACCTCACCCTTGACGGTGGCGCCTTCTCCGACAGTCAGCAGGTGCGCGCGGATGTCGCCCTCAACCTGGCCTTCGACCTGAATATCGCCAGTCGTCTTCAGGTTTCCTGTAACCAGCAGGTCAGAGGACAGCACGGAAGGTGCCGGCTTGGCCTTTGGTGCGGATGCCTTGAAATCAGACCCCGCAGGCTTGGCTGTGTCAGCCGCCTTTGGCTTTTCGGTTTCGGACGCGTTTGGCCCGGGTTCGTTGATCTTGGATTTAGAAAACATCTTGTCCAGCTCTTATGTATGTCATGGGGTTGACGGGGGTTCCGTTAACACGGACCTCGTAGTGAAGGTGGGGCCCGGTTGATCGTCCGGAATTTCCCATAGCACCAATTCGTTCACCGCGCGAGACCCTTTCACCGACCCTCACATCCATTGCGTTAAGATGCGCGTAACGGGTCTCGATCCCAAACTCGTGCTGGATCTTGATCAGGCGACCATAGCCCGAAGACCAGCCCGCGTGGGTGACGACGCCGTCGGCGGTGGCGTAGATTGGTGTGCCGATGGGCGCGGCAAAATCAGTACCTGCATGCAAACGCCCCCAGCGCGGCCCAAAGCCAGAGGTGTAACGGAAGCTCGAGAGAACCGGGATAGAGAAGGGAGCCTTTTCGGCGGCAATCCGGTAAAGGTTGATCCGGTCCATCGCCGTCAGGATGCCGTTGGCACGCAGTGCGTCCGGGTCTGGATCGCCGCCACGGGTGGAGAACTGGATTGGCGTCAGCGGCCCACCGGTGCCGGAATATCCGCGGCGCACCTGATCGATGATGTTGTCAGGGTTCATGCCAGCAGCGCGAAACATCTGATCCAGAGGTTCCACCGAGACCATCATCGCCTCTTCCAGCTGCCGGAAAATCTGATCGTTGCGCTCTTGCAGCAGGCGCAATTCCAACTGGAGATCCTCAGCCTGCTCGACCGCAAACTCGGCGTTAGCCGCAATCGCATCCCGTTCCCGCGCGGTTTCCTCCAGCGCACTGGCCAGCAAGCCAACGGTGGCTGCGGCCTCGTCAGTGATCGTGCCCGTTTCGGCCCCGTCATCCTCAGCCGAAAGAGCTGCAACCTGACTGCGCGCCTCTTCCCGGGCGCGCATCGTGTCGCGTAGGGTGGCCTGCACCACGTCTAGACCGGTTTCCAGCTCCCGCCGTTTTTCCTCGGTCGCCAGCAATTCGGACTGCATGATTGAGATTTGCTCAAGCGCGATGTTGAACCGTTCCTGCGCCGCCAACGCCTCTGCGGCGCGCATGTCCCGCTCTGCCGACAGCGCGTTCAGACGCTGTTCATAGGTTAGCTGATCCCGCTGCGCCTGCGCGCGGAAATTCCCCGCCCCAATGCTGTCCATTAAAAGGATCGCGGTGGCGACGATCGTCCAAGCGACGACAAGGATGCTGCCGGTCCAGGCGACAAGCTGGGTCTCTGATTTCAGCCGGATAAAGCGTGTTTCCGTGTCAGACCGCAGGAACAGCCGCTTCTCGGGGAAAAAACGCTCCAACATCATGTGGATACGCGTTGTCAGTCGTGATCTCACGTTTGGTCTATCCCGTCCCTATCAACGTACAACAGGTCCCCACCCGGCATCGTTGCGATACGTGTAATCGCTACCGTCAAGACCTGCAAGTTTAACTCTAGATGAACGGCGGGCAACTGCGCAAATCGCTTTCTCATGGGATGCGACCTGTTCCAGCCAGTGGCCAGTAGAAGTCCGGCGGAATGCCAGCTTCGGCCCGCTTTTCCTCGTTAAATGGCGGCTTGAGGTTGCCGTGGAAGTATTTGCGCACCAGCCCGTGAAACACCTCAGTCGGGTCTTGGTCGTGGCGCCCGCAGAGGAAGTGAAACCATTTGGAGCCGTAGGCGACATGGTGCACTTCCTCGGTATAGATCACCTCAAGCGCTGCCACTGCATCATCAAGCTTTGCCTGCTTGAAGATCTTGATCATCCCCGGTGTGACGTCGAGCCCGCGCGCCTCTAGCACCATCGGCACGACGGCCAGTCGGCCCATCAAGTCATCTGCCGTATCCTCTGCCGCGCGCCACATGCCGGCATGCGCGGGGAGGGCGCCGTAATGACTGCCAAGGTTTTCGAGGCAGTCGCACATCAGGTTGAAGTGTTTTGATTCCTCATCCGCCGCCTTCACCCAATCGTCGAAAAACCCGATTGGAAGCGGCGTGTCGGAGAACCGCGCGATGATGTCCCAGTGCAGATCGACGGCATTGAGTTCGATATGCGCGACCGCGTGTAGCAGTGCGATGCGCCCCGCCTCTGACCCCGGTTTGCGGTGGGGTACGTCGCGGGGGTCCAGAAGGTCCGGTTTTTCAGGCCGGGCCGGGCGCAGGGGCGGACTGGCCGTGCCGATGGGCAGCGGGTCACCCGCTTCGCGTGCGGACCGCCATTCTGCGGCATAGCGCCGGGAGAGTGCCGTCTTTTCGCGACCATCGGCGGTGGTCAGCACCGCGACGGCCATCTCTGCCAGCGTCACAGGGCGCGCACGGCGTCCAGCACCGCATCCACATGGCCCGGCACTTTCACTTTGCGCCAGATCTGGGCGATCTTGCCGTCAGCGCCAATCAGGAAGGTTGCACGTTCGATGCCCATGTATTTCTTGCCGTACATGTTTTTCTCGACCCAAGTGCCATAGCGTTCACAGACATCGCCCTCTTCATCGGACAGAAGTGCGATCTTCAATTCGTGCTTGGCGATGAACTTGTCGTGCTTTTTGACGCTGTCCTTGGACACACCAAGGATCACGGTGTCGAGGTCAGCAAAGGCATCGACGCTCTCGGTAAATCCGATCGCTTCTTTCGTGCAGCCGGGCGTGTCATCCTTGGGGTAGAAGTACAGGACGACCTTCTTGCCCGCAAAATCGGAAAGGTTGACCATCTCGCCCCCGTCACGTGGTAGCTGGATTTCCGGCGCCTGATCGCCAACACTCAATTCGGACATGTGAACCCCCATCGGTAGCATCTACTGTTGAATGTGTTTTAGAACGGGGCGCGCAAAGTTAAAGACCGCGAACGCCCCCAATCCGCCGAAAGGGCCCATGACCGAAGAAACAACGCCCCAAGAGACCCCAACACGAGAGGCGCCAGCGAAAAAGACACCGCACATGCGCCCTTGGGTGTTCTGGTTGCGTGCGGCCTTTGTCGTTTGTCTGCTGCCATTGGTGTTCTTGGCCGCTGCGGCAGTCATGATCATCGAGCGTGACATCACCGCGCCAAGCTGGGTGACCCAGCAGATTGAGGACCGCGCGGCAGAGGTGCTGGATGGCGTCACCCTCGATTTCGGTGAGATCACGATGCGGATCGGGCGTGACCTGCATCCGACAGTGCGCCTGATTGACACGCGATTGGTGGACGAGGGCGGGCTGACACTGACCCGCGTGCCGGTGGTCGAGGGGCTGATTTCCCCGCGTGGGCTGATCCTGCAGCAGGACGTGCTGATGCAAGAGGTGCGCCTTGTGGGCGCGCAGGTGAACCTTCGGCGCGCGGCGGATGGCGATGTCTCTCTCGCGTTCGCGGCGACGGGCGACGATCTGGGCAGAGCGCGCAACCTGCCAGAGCTGCTCGACCAGTTTGACCAGGTTTTTGAACGCCCCGCGTTGGAGGCGTTGGAGATCGTGCGCGCGCAAGGCCTGATCCTGAATTTCGATGATGCCCGCGCCGGGCGTAGCTGGATCATTGACGGGGGCAGTGTCACGCTTGATCTGCGGGGCAGGCAGACGCTTCTGCGCGGTGACTTTGCGCTTCTCTCTGGGCGCGCTGATGTGACGACCGTCGCTGTCTCCTACAACAGTCCGCGCGGCAGTCGCACAGCGCAGGTTGGGCTGAACATGACCAATGCTGTGGCCAGTGATCTGGCTACACAGTCCCCTGCGCTGAGCTGGCTGCGCGATATCTCTGCCCCGATCACCGCATCATTGCGTACGTCGCTGGATGCCGAAGGTGCGTTGGGGCCGGTCAATGCCGCGTTGGAGATGGGCGCGGGCGTGCTGCGCCCCAACCCCGCAACAGCGCCTTTGGAGTTCAACGGGGCCAACGCCTACTTTGCTTACGATCCGGTGCGGGATCGTCTATCATTCACCGAAGTGATACTCGACACCGACTGGGGCACCTTTGCGGCCGAAGGTGACGCTTACTTGCGCGAGTTCCGCAATGGCCTGCCGCGTGCGCTTCTGGCCCAACTGCGGTTCAGTGACATTGCAATCGCCCCGCCCGGGTTTTTCGACACACCGCCACGGCTGGAAAGCGCAAGCGCCGATCTGCGGTTCCGCTTCGATCCCTTTGCGGTGGAACTGGGTGAGCTTGTGGTCATGGACGGTGACACTCGGATGATCGCCACCGGGGCGGCGCGGGCCACCGACGCGGGTTGGGATGTGGCATTGGATGCCGAGATCGACCAGATGACGCCCGAACGCTTTGTCGATTTCTGGCCCAACGGCATCAAACCGGGAAGCCGCCAGTGGTTCACTGAAAGGGTCACGGGTGGTGATTTGCATAACCTCGTCGCTGGCATTCGTATCTTGCCCGAGCGCGCGCCGCAGACCGCGGTGGGGTTCGAGTTTCGCGACAACACGGTGCAGTACATGCGGTCAATGCCAGCAATCCGCGAGGCGACAGGCGTGGCGAGCATCATTGATCATCAATTCGTCGTCAGCCTTGACCGGGGCGTGATGATCCCGCCGCAGGGTGGGCCGGTGGTTGTGGACGGGTCCAGCTTTACGATGGTGGACATGCGCCAGAACCCTTCACCAGCGTTATTGCAGCTTACGGCGGACAGCACGGTGACTGCCGCGCTTTCGGTGATCAACCAACCGCCATTTCGCTATATCGACCGGGCGGGTCTTGATGTGACGTTGGCGGATGGTCGGGCATTGACGACGGGTGAAATCCGCTGGCCGCTGGAACCGCGTCCAGACCCCGATGCCATCACGATGGATTTTGAGGCGACGCTGAGCCGGGTACGCTCGGAAACACTTGTGCCCGGTCGCACGCTGGCTGCCCCCCGCCTTGGCCTGACGGCGAGCCGCGAGGGTGTGCGCATCGAAGGCCCTGTTCAGATCGGGGCCGTCACGGCGACAGGCGCATGGGAGCAGCGCTTTGGTGATCCGGAGCGTCCTGGCAGCCGTGTGGATGCCACCGTCGCCTTGTCGGAGACGTTTCTGGATGAATTCAATATCGCTCTGCCGCCCCAGACCATCACCGGACGGGGCAACGGGCAGCTTTCTCTGCTGCTGGGGCAGGGTGGGCCGCCTGCGTTCTCGTTGACCTCGGACCTGATCGGCCTGCGCGTGGCCTTGCCGCCGGTGGGCTGGGCAAAGGCACAGCAGACGACCGGCAATCTTCTGGTCGAAGGGACTTTGGGCGGGGTTCCCGAAATAACCGCTTTGCAAGTCGGTGGCGGGGGATTGCAGGCAACGGGGCGCGTGCAGCTTGATGATGGCGGCGGTCTGGACGCGGCTACTTTCTCGACCGTCAGGATCGGCAATTGGCTCAACGCGCCTATCACCTTGCGCGGGCGCGGCGCGGGGCAGGCTCCGGCGGTAGAAATCAGCGGCGGCAGTCTTGATCTGCGGCAGGCGGCCTTTGGTGCAGGCGGCGGTGATGGGGGGCCTGTCACGCTTCGCCTTGATCGGCTGCAGATCACGGAGGGCATCGCCTTCACTGATTTCCGCGGCGATTTCCGCAGTGACGGTGGGTTCCGAGGGGAGTTTACAGCACAACTCAACGGCGCTGCAGCCGTGGAAGGGGCGGTTGCGCCGCGCAATGGGCGATCCGCTGTGCGCGTGCGCAGCGCGGATGCGGGCCGTGTTCTGCGCGCCGCTGGCCTGATGGAAAATGCGCTGGGTGGCGCGATTGATCTGACGCTGCTGCCCGCCGGTGGCGCAGGGACTTTTGACGGGGCGCTGAGCTTGCGCGATCTTCGCGTGCGCGATGCGCCGGCGATTGCGGCCCTGCTCGACGCTGTCAGCGTGGTCGGACTCCTGCAGCAGTTGGACGGACAGGGGCTCGCGTTTGAAGAGGTGGATGCGCGGTTCCGCTTGACGCCTGAGCAGATCATCCTGACAGAGGCGAGCGCGGTTGGCCCGGGCCTTGGCATTTCGGCGGATGGGTTCTACACGCTCGCCACGAAACAGATCGATCTGCAGGGCGTCGTGTCACCGTTTTTTCTGGTCAACAGCATTGGGTCTTTCCTGACCCGCCGGGGCGAGGGGCTGATCGGGTTCAACTACACGATCGGGGGCACTTCGGATGCGCCAGAGGTGGGTGTGAACCCGCTATCGGTGCTGACACCGGGCATGTTCCGCGAGATCTTTCGCAGACCACCACCAGGGGCCACGCAGTGAAGCTTTCCGATTTCGATTTTGATCTGCCAGAGCGGTTGATCGCTACCCGACCTGCGCGCCCACGGTCCTCTGCCAGGCTTCTGCTGGCTGAAAACGGCGGGATTGCTGACCGCATTGTCAATGAACTGCCCAATATCCTGGGCCCGAGCGACCGCCTGATCCTGAACGATACAAAGGTGATCCCGGCGCGCCTATCGGGCATCCGCCGCCGTAAGGGCGAGGCGGGGGAGACAGAGGCGAAGATTGAGGTCACCCTGCTGGAGCCACAGGCGGACGGGACATGGTCCGCCCTGATCAAACCGTTGAAGAAATTGCACGACGGCGAGGTTGTGAAATTCTCTGATGAAATGTCCGCAGAGATGACCGGCAGGGGCGACGGGCAGGGTTTCTTGCGCTTCAACCTGACGGGTGATGATTTCGACGCGGCATTGAATGCCGTCGGCGCAATGCCATTGCCGCCCTACATCGCCGGGAAGCGCCCCGCCGATGAAGCGGACAAGGACGATTATCAGACCTATTGGGCGCGCCACAGCGGGGCGGTTGCGGCGCCGACAGCCTCATTGCACTTTGACGGGCCGTTACTGGCGGCGCTTGATCAGGCGGGTGTCCAGTTCACCCATGTCACCCTGCACGTGGGCGCAGGTACTTTTCTGCCGGTCAAGGTCGATGACGTCAGCGAGCACAAGATGCACGCCGAATGGGGTGAGGTGACGCCGGAAGCAGCCGCAGAAATGAACGCGACCAAGGCGGCCGGTGGCCGCATCATTCCGGTGGGAACAACTGCCCTGCGCCTGATCGAAAGTGCGGCGCGTGATGGGCAGATGCAGCCATGGCGCGGGCCAACGGACCTCTTCATTACGCCCGGCTTCGCGTTTCAGATGGCAGATGGACTGATGACCAACTTTCACCTGCCGAAATCAACACTGATGATGCTGGTTTCCGCGCTCATGGGGATGGAGCGGATGCGAGAGATTTATGCCCACGCGATCGCGCAGGAATACCGCTTCTTTTCCTATGGCGACAGTTCGTTGTTAATCCCTGACCGGTAAGCCGCAAACGCGCGCGACCGTGTCGCGAACATGTGGTGACATCACAAAAGAATCGTGAAATGGCGCGCCAAAAGCCGCATCTCTGAAAGGGGCGAGCAATGATTGCTGTTTTCACCAACTCCTGGGCACTTTTCGTCGGCATGTTCATGCTGATGGTCGGCAATGGGATGCAAGGCACGCTCTTGGGTCTGCGGGGCGAAAGTGACGGGTTCAGCACGTTGTCGCTGTCCATCGTGATGTCAGCCTACTTTCTGGGGTTCCTCTTCAGCTCGCGCTACACGCCAGAGCTGATCCGCCGCGTGGGCCATGTGCGGGTCTTTGCGGCGCT
>JBCBOD010000097.1:0-15133 GCA_039821425.1 Pseudomonadota bacterium | reverse complement strand
TGAAAGTCTGACCTCACCTTGGACTGCGCGCTGCCACGCAATAGTGGCAGAAGCGCGCCGGTGGTCAATCACCCGTTCGGGTGAAAACGCATGAAAATGTCATGCGATCAATCGCTTGGGATGATGTCAGAGCGGTCAGAAAGATGTGGTCACGCAGGCTCGGCTGTGATTGCTTCCCAATCCTCACCCATGGCCACCACGCAGGACGTCCCGTTTGCGTAGTTCTGCACGATCGTCCAGTCGCCGCTTCGCGGCACAATCCAGATTTCCAAAAGGGCATCCGGGCCCCGCAGCCCGCGTCCCTGCTGTTCAGCACCGACGACGGTGATTAGCTGGTCCTTGATGTCTTGGGTGTCGCCGCAGAACACGTCTGTCAGGTTGGCCAGCGCACCGGTTGGCGCAAACGCCAGCAAAGCTGTCACAAGGATAGATCGCAGAGCCATATTGGGTGCCTGTTTTTGCTACTCCACAACAATGTAACAGGTTTATGACAAGCTTCCAGTTTTTTTGATGGGTCTCGCCCTTGGGCCGCGCAGACCAAAAAAAGACCCGCACCTGCTCTGCTCAGGGCGGGCCTTTTTAATTGGAGTGGTCGGCAAAATGCGCCGGACCGCACCGGTGTTATGACGAAAGCTCTCGCCCGGCGCTGAAACCACAGCCCGCGTGGCCACCCATGCCAGCGGCAGGTGTGGCAGTTTCGGACACCGCCGCGCAGGCACCAGACGCAGCATCCCACGCTGTGCCCGCAGGGCAACTTTGCGTTTGCGCGACCGTCGGGTCAGGGGCGGGTGTCGGCGCGGTTTGTGCCTGTGCCGCGAAGGGCAGAAGTGTGAGGGCAAGTACCGTAAGACGCATTATGTCCTCCAAATCAAAGCTAATGAAAGAAAATTAGCGTCAAATGCGAAAAAGGCAAAAGACTTTCGCGTCGCAGCCTTAACCGAAACTTACCCTACGCCGGTCCAGATTTCAGCTCGCCGAACAATTCCTTGTTCTCACAATAGCTTGGGGCGCTCTCGCGCGTTGGAAGGGTTTCCAGCAGCCGGTCACATTTTTCGACCTGAGTGCAGCCACGGCATGCGGTGATCATGTCTGCATAGCCGTCAATGTCGATCTGACCGGTATCCAGCGCCGTGGAGAGGTCCACCTCGCAGGCTTTCGCCATCTTGATAACGCGCCAGAAATGCTCGCGTGGATCGCCGAGGGTTTGCATGGGCCAGGCCTCCTGTTGTCGGACGGCCCAACCCTAGCACCCCGTGCGGACGCGGAACTTGCGCCAGATCAATTCCAGCGAAATGTCAAATGCCTGCTGTCAAGCATCACGTCATGCATTGAAATCTTCGATTTCAGGCAGCGTTATGTGATGCTACTTTCGGCGTTTTGCTTTAGTAGGAATATCCTGTGCCCGTGGCGATAGCATCAGCCAGCGATGCTTCGGCCCACGTCCCGCGACCACCGCGCATGCGGATTTCCGTCAATTGCGCGCGGGCCAGAACAACGTCACCTGCCTCAACATACCCCTGCCCCATGTAGGATCGGGCCAGCAGATTGTTGGGATCGGCCGTTAGCGCCGCCTGATAATAGGACATGCCCAGCGCCACATCACCTGCGTTGCGATGGGCAAACCCATAATAGGTCAGTGCGAGCGGGGCGTTCGGATTATCCAGCGTATCAAGGACATCCAGCGCCGCCTGATAGAGCCCCGCGTAGGCAAGCTCTCGCACATCGTCCAGACGCGCGCTGTCGTCATTCGTACTCTCTTCGGGGGTCATGCAGCTTTGTGTCGCGATGTCCCACACAAGACCGTCTGTGCAGGTCTTTGTTGTTTCGGACGGCGTTGGCGGCGTCGGGCTGCCACCACCGGCAGCCAAGGCCGCCATGGGAAAGAGGGCAAGGGTCAATGTCGTCAGGCGCATATCGGTCTCCATCTCTGTTCGCCGGTGATATAGCGTTGCGTGAAGCGGCGAAAAGCCCGGGAAACGGTTTCGTGTATGCGGGACCGTCGGCCGTTCCAATAAAAAGGTCCGACCTAACGGAACGATTGACCGAAAGGGGCCAAGGGCTATCGTTTGGATAACATGCACGATCAACACGATCCTTATCCCATCTACGCGCGGTCAGAACGGATCGCCGATAGCGCGATGCATATCCTTGGGGTTTTGGGGGCGATCATCGGGGCCACCGTGCTGCTTGTCTGGGCCAGCGGACATACCTCTGCGGGCTATATCGCTGCACTCGCCGTCTATGGTGGCACCTTGATCGCGACCTTCGTCGCTTCGGCCTTCTATCACTTCACACCGTGGGAGCCGCTGCGCCCACTTTTGCGCCGTGTCGATCACGCGGCGATCTACCTCAAGATTGCGGGCACCTACACGCCGCTCGTTGTCATGATCGGATCGTGGTTCGCCTATGTCGTCTTGGCGATCGTCTGGTCATTGGCGGTGCTCGGCATGGTGACAAAGCTGTTCTTCTGGCGCAGGCCGGGGCGTTTTGGGCCAGCGCTCTATCTTATCATGGGATGGCTGAGCCTGGCCTTGGTCTGGTCGCTCTGGCCCATTGTGCCAGGTGGGGTCATGGCGCTGATTGCGGTCGGCGGGCTGCTTTACACCGCGGGCGTGCCCTTCTTTGCCGCCGAACGGCTGAAATTTTCCCTCGCGATCTGGCACGGGTTTGTCGTCGCCGCTTCGGCCTGCTTCTTTGCCGCAATCGCGCTGACGGTGGGACTCTGATTTTTTGACCAGAAAGTCCGGAAAGCCTGACCTGACAGCAGCGGATGATTAACGTAAGGTAAATGCGTGATCAGGGCAAACGGTGTTTTTCAGTATCTATTTGATAACGCACACATTTGCAGGGGTTAGTTTCGGTAGGGTGTAAACGGTTTTGCTTGCTGGCTTTCAGGGTGGCCGACGCTCTGATCACACTTTTCACGACAGTCCCAAGACGTGCGATTGGTGTACCGATGCAAATTGCATCGCGCCCGGCCCACCGCTAGGCTGGCGGTATGTTTACAATCGAGCACGACTATGACGCGACCGTCGTCACACTGGTGGACGAAGAAAAAGCGCCTCTGATGGAGGACGTGATCATCAACGCCTTTGATGATTGCGTGACCATTTCGCAATTTGACCCCCGCAAGGATGCGGTGGTGAAAATCACCCTCTCTCTGAGCCAGTTGCGCGATCTGGAAGCCGCACTTGATCTGCCAGAGGGGATCTACCGGCTGCGCAAGGACGGCTGAGAGGGCGGGATTGCCTCCGGCGGGGATATTTTTGGCCAAAAGAAGGGTGGCGCGATGGCAACAGGGTTTTTCTGGGATGAGCGGTGTTTCTGGCATGGCGGCGGAAACTACGCCGGGATGCTGCCGGTGGGCGGGCTGGTACAGCCGCTCGACGGCGGCCTGCCAGAGAACCCCGAGACAAAGCGTCGGCTGAAGAACCTGATTGCCGTCACCGGGCTGGAAAACGATCTGGCGATGCAAGGCGGAGCACCTGCCAGCCGCGAAGACCTGCTGCGCGTCCACCCCGCCCACTACCTTGATGAGTTCAAGGCGCTATCGGATGCCGACGGTGGCGAGCTTGGCCGCCGCACCCCTTTCGGCCCCGGCGGTTACGAGGTTGCGGCACTGTCAGCGGGTTTGGCCAAGGCCGCGCTTGCCGCTGTCCTGCAGGGCAAATTGCAAAACGCCTATTCACTCTCGCGCCCGCCCGGCCACCATTGCCTGCCGGATTATCCCAACGGGTTCTGCCTTTTGAACAACATCGCTATCGCGATTGAGGCTGCAAAGGCCGCTGGCCTCGCCCAGCGCTTCGCGGTGCTCGATTGGGATGTCCACCACGGTAACGGGACCGAGGCGGTGTTCTATGACCGCGCCGATGTCCTGACCGTCTCCATCCATCAAGAGCGGAACTATCCGATGGACACCGGCGATTTTGCGGACCGGGGACGTGGTGAGGGGGAAGGTTTCAACCTCAACATCCCGCTGCCGCCGGGGACGGGGCACACCGGGTATCTCGCCGCCATGGAGCGGCTCGCCCTGCCCGCCATCCGGGACTTTGCGCCGGATGTGCTGATAATCGCCTGCGGCTTTGATGCGGCAGCCAATGATCCGCTGGGGCGGATGCTGGCAACCGCGGATACCTTTGCGCAGATGACGGACCAGGTAATGGCATTGGCGGCGGAGATCTGCGATGGCCGCCTTCTGATGGTGCACGAAGGGGGGTATTCCGAAACCTACGTCCCCTTCTGCGGGCACGCGGTACTGCAAAGGATGTCAGGCAGCGGCATTTCAGCGCCCGATCCCTTTGCAGAGGTTTTCCCCCTGCGCCAGCCTGACGCCCGGTTTGATGCGTTTGTGGATGAGTGGATCGATCAGATGGTGCAGGCGCTCTAAGGAACAGAAACTACCATGGCACAAGTCGGAACATTCAAACCCGAAGACATTACCATTCGCGGACAGGTTGGACGGCGCGGGTTGGCTGCACTGCTACGCGTGCAGGAAATCGTCTCGGCCCACGGGCCATACGCCTATCTAGAAATAGGGTCTTATCTGGGGCGCACACTCTGCCCGCACCTGCTAGATGACGACTGCATCGCTGCGCTGTCCATCGACCTCCGCCCGGATGTGACGCCGGATGAGCGGTTTGAGCTCGGCATGTATAAAGGCGTCAGCGCGGATGACATGCGCTCAGAACTGGCCAAGCAGTGTGGGCCAGCGCATCTCGCAAAGTTGACAACAATCACAGATTCCTCCGCTTGGCTACGCAAGGGGTTGGCGCCAGACAGATATGCCATGTGCCTGATTGATGGAGAGCATACAAATACTGCCGTCTTTGCCGACTTCCTGCATGTACGCCGCGCGATGGCAGAGGACTGCGTGATCTGTTTTGACGACACGCATATCGTCTATCCAGGCATTATGAACGCAGTAGCGACATTGGAGGATGCACGCCTGCATTACCATGTCATCCACTGCAAGGGTGGGGTCACTGTTGTGGGAATTGGCCGGATGGCCACCGCCGTCCGCGATCAACTGGAACCTGGGCATCACCTTTCACCGGATGCGATGGTCGCCCGCTATCGCGCCAACATCCTTGGGAATATGGTGACACATGACCTGCCGAGCGCCATCGCACGCGATCCTGAACTGGCCAAACGGGTTGCTGCGATGCTGGATGATCAGTCAACTGAATGACCGCCCCGCACTCCATGACCTTCGCCAGTGCGTCTTCACCCGGATCACCCGTTAGACTAACGCAGCCTTCCTCGGCCCTGCGCCAACCTGATGCCCGGTTTGATGCGTTTGTGGATCAGTGGATCGACGCGATGGTGCAGGAGCTTTGACCAAAACCACAATCTTGCGAAGCAGCTTCAGCGGACATAGGTCAAACCCTGCAAGACAACAGGACCCAAAATGCCCCAAGCCAACCCCGCCGCCCTTGAATTTCTGCTGACCCGCCGCTCGCGCCCGGCCAAGACGCTGACCGGCCCGGTGCCGGACAAGACAGAGCTGGAGACGTTGCTGCAGGCGGCGGCGCGCACGCCTGATCATGGCAAGCTGGAACCATGGCGCTTTGTCGTGTTGACCAAGCTTGCGCTGGCCCGACTGGCCGAGGCGATCCCGGCGCATGGGGCGGCCTTGGGCCTTGATGATGAAAAGATCGCCAAGGCACAGGACCAATTCGGCAAGGCCGATCTGGTAGTGGCCGTGATCAGCAGCCCGAAACCTTCCGAGAAGATCCCGCAGATCGAACAGGTCTATTCGGCGGGGGCCGTCTGCCTCGCGCTTCTTAACGCTGCCCTTGCCGCCGGGTGGGGTGCCAACTGGTTGTCGGGCTGGGCCAGCCATGACCGCAATTTCATCCGCGACGGGCTGGGGCTGGCAGAGCATGAAAATGTGGCCGGTCTGATCCACATCGGCACAGAAACCAACGCCCCGCCAGAACGCCCGCGCCCAGACGTGCCCGGCATCACTACATGGATAGAGGCATGATCCTCGCCGCATTCTTCAAGGCGCTGGCACAGATGACCGACCCGCGGTTTCGGTCCGTGCTCTGGCGTGGGATCGGGTTGACCATTGCACTGTTGATCGGGCTCTACGCGGGGCTTTTGTGGCTGATCGAGTGGCTGACCGAAGACCCTATCACCCTGCCGGGCGTGGGAGAGGTGACCTGGCTGGGCGATCTGTTGTCGTTCGGCTCGCTGGCGTTCATGCTCTTTCTCTCGGTGTTCCTGATGATCCCGGTCGCCTCGGCCATCACGTCGCTTTTCCTTGATGAGGTCGCACAGGCGGTGGAGGATAAACACTACCCCAGCCTGCCCACGATTGCGCCTGTTGGGTTTTGGGATGGGCTGCGCGATACGGTGAACTTTCTGGGGCTACTCTTCGGGGCGAACATCCTCGCCTTCGCGCTTTATGCGATCTTTCCCTTCGCCGCAGTGTTCATCTTTTTTGCCGTGAACGGGTTCCTTCTGGGCCGCGAATATTTTCAACTCGCGGCCATGCGCCGGATCGGGCGCGAGGCCGCAGTGGCATTACGCAAAGAGCATCAGGCGACGATCTGGTTTGCGGGCTGCCTGATGGCGATCCCGCTGACCTTTCCACTGATCAACCTGCTGGTACCGATCTTTGGGGCGGCCACCTTCACCCATCTTTTCCACGCAGTCAGTCGCGACTGACCTCCGGCGTCGACATCCGTTCAAACCAGTCGATGTCGCGGACAGTGATGGCACCAGACAGGATCGTGCCCGCAATCACCGCCCAGATGGGAAAGGCCCAAAGCGTCGTGATCTTCGCCTTGCGCTTGAAGCTGAAATCAGCCGGAGAAGAGGCATGGGTGCCCGGCACCACCTCGCCCGCATCGCCTTGCGTGGTCAGACGCAATGGCAGGACGACAAAGAACACCAGCGTCCAGATAACAGCAAAAAGAACAAGACCAGAGACAGGACCCACGGGCGCGACCTTTCAATATTTCTATCAGTTCAGATAGGGCAACTGGGGTATGAATACCACGTGCGAACGGGCCAATCAGTTGCGCCAAAGCGCCCCATGCAGATGCGGATCAGACCTGCTCCAGCTCCACGAGGCAGCCGTTGAAATCCTTCGGGTGCAGGAACAGCACCGGTTTGCCATGCGCGCCGATCTTGGGCTCGCCATCCCCAAGCACGCGCGCGCCCTCTGCCTGAAGGTGGTCGCGGGCGGCGAGGATATCATCCACCTCGTAACAGACGTGATGGATGCCACCTGACGGATTTTTGTCGAGGAACCCCTGAATGGGGGAGCCTTCGCCAAGCGGATAAAGCAACTCGATCTTGGTGTTTGGCAGCGTGATGAAAACCACGGTCACGCCGTGATCCGGTTCATCCTGCGGCGCGCCGACATCGGCCCCCAGCATGGTCCGGTATTGGGCGCTCGCGGCTTCCAGATCAGGCACGGCAATGGCGACATGGTTCAGACGACCGATCATGGCTTCTCCCTTTGTTTCGCCGTTTTATGACGCGGCGCAGCATCCGGTGCAACGGGCGATGCGGTTAAGTGCTTGTTCACCCTGTGCTGATTTGAATGTGACGTGACGGACCAAGGGGAAGAATCGCCATGGACACACTCAGCGACATCATTTTGCAGCGGCCACCAACGGCGCGGCGGCCGCTTCTGGGCCTGACAGTGCTGGTCGTCGAAGACAGCAGATTTGCAAGCGAGGCGGTGCGCCAGATGTGCCTGCGCTCTGGCGCGCGCATCCGCCGGGCGGACAGCCTTGAAACCGCGCGGCGCCATCTGGCCACCTATCTGCCCACGGTGCTTTTGGTGGATGTCGGGCTGCCGGATGGCTCTGGCCTTGCGCTCATGGAAACTCTGGCCACTGCGACACCGCGGATCGAGGCGATCATCGGCATCAGCGGTGACCCGGATGCAGAGGCGCAGGTGCGCGCAACAGGGGCTGATGGCTTTATTGCCAAGCCTATTTCAAGCCTTCTGGCGTTCCAGACGGCGATCCTGCAGCACTTGCCGGCAGATCGGCAGCCCCCCTCGCCCCGGATCGCCACGGATGAGGTGATCAACCCGGACCCGATCGCTTATCAGGACGATCTGAACCACGTCGCGCAGGTTTTGTCGGACGCCGAGGATGGGATGCTGGATTATGTCACACAGTTCCTAGGTGGTGTCGCACGCAGTGCCAACGATCACGATCTTGACCGGGCCGTGCACAGGTTCGCCCGCGCCAGAAACACCGGGCATGACGCCGACAGCAACCTCGCCACCCTGTCAGAGATGGTGCAATCGCGGCTGGCAGCGGGTGGGCCGATCTAGGAAACACTGCGCTGGTGGCAACTTTCGGAGCCTCCGGCGGCGGTTTTCTTGCACAAAAAGAGTTTAGGGTGCGCGCCGACAGTCAGGCGACGCTCTAGAAACTGAAACCCGCCGGGTAGGCATGCAACCCGTCAAAATCGGCCTTGCCGATATCAGCGCCCTGCAGGCGCATGATGGCAAAGGCCATCGACAGGTGGAACCAAAGGTTCGGCAACACGAACTGGTGCAGGTAGACTGTCCCGGTCTGCTCCAGATCCGCCTCACCCGCCCGATGGGTGATCAGGCGCGTTTCGGCACCCGCAAAATCGACAGGCGTGAGTGCCCCAACATGCGTGGCCGAGGTCGTGAGTTTTTCGGCCAATGTGCCCTGCGGCCAAGGCGGTGTTGGCTTGCCTGTCAGCGGATAGGTCGCGCGCAGGGCAAAGATCGCCACCGTCTGAAATTGCCCGGCACAGTCAAACATGCCCGGTTGCAGCCGCGCGGACAGAATCTCTGGTGTGGCCTTTGCCAAAAGGTGCTGCGCCTGGGCCAGCGCCTGCTGCACTGGGGGAACGGCCTGTTCGTACATCAGCTCTCGGGCGGCAACACCCGCAAGCGCAGCTCGCGCAGTTGTTCGTTCTGCGGCTCTGACGGGGCGGCCATCATCAGGTCTTCGGCCCGCTGATTCATCGGGAACATGATGACCTCGCGGATGTTCGTGGCATCCGCCAGCAGCATCACGATCCGGTCGATCCCGGCCGCACAACCACCGTGGGGTGGCGCGCCGTATTGGAACGCGTTGACCATGCCGCCAAAGCGTTTTTCAACCTCATCCTTGCCATAGCCCGCGATCTCGAACGCCTTGAACATGATCTCTGGCCGGTGGTTCCGAATAGCACCCGACACCAGTTCATACCCGTTGCAAGCAAGGTCATATTGATAGCCCATGACATCCAGCGGATCACCGTTGAGCGCATCCATGCCACCCTGCGGCATGGAGAACGGGTTATGTTCAAAATCAATCGCGCCGGTTTCATCGTCCTTTTCGTAAATCGGGAAATCCACGATCCAGGCAAAGGCAAAGCGGTCCTTTTCGGTCAGGCCCAACTCATCCCCGATGACTGTCCGGGCTTTGCCAGCGACGGTTTCAAAGGTTTTCGGCTTACCGCCAAGGAAAAACGCCGCATCGCCGACCTCCAGCCCCAACTGCTGGCGGATCGCCTCGGTCCGCTCCGGCCCGATGTTCTTGGCCAGCGGGCCTGCGGCCTCCATCCCTTCGCCCTGATCGCGCCAGAAGATATAGCCCATCCCGGGCAGACCTTCCTTTTGCGCAAAGGCATTCATACGGTCGCAGAATTTGCGGGACCCGCCGCCGGGGGCCGGGATCGCACGGATCTCTGTGCCATCCTGCTCCAAGAGCTTGGCAAAGATCGCAAAGCCGGACCCGCGGAAATGATCTGACACCACCTGCATCTTGATCGGGTTGCGCAGGTCGGGCTTGTCGGTGCCATACCAGAGCGCCGCATCACGGTAGGAGATCTGCGGCCAGTCCGCAGGGGCATCCACCTTGCGGCCACCGCCGAATTCTTCAAACACACCGGCCAGCACCGGCGCGATGGTGTCGAACACATCCTGCTGCTCGACAAACGACATCTCCATGTCCAGCTGATAGAAATCAGTGGGTGAGCGATCCGCGCGCGGGTCTTCATCGCGGAAACAGGGCGCGATCTGGAAATACTTGTCATAGCCCGAGACCATGATCAGCTGCTTGAATTGCTGTGGCGCCTGCGGCAACGCGTAGAACTTGCCGGGGTGCAGGCGGGACGGCACAAGAAAGTCGCGCGCGCCTTCGGGGCTCGATGCAGTGATGATCGGCGTCTGATACTCGCGGAAATCACGCTCCCACATCCGCTTGCGCATCGACGCAACAACATCGGAGCGCAGTTTCATGTTGTCCTGCATCGCCTCACGGCGCAGGTCGAGGTAGCGATACTTCAGGCGGGTTTCTTCCGGGTATTCCTGATCGCCAAACACCATCAGCGGCAGTTCGGCAGCGGCACCCAGCACCTCCATATCCCGCACGAAAACCTCAACCTCGCCCGTGGGCAGCTTGGGGTTCACCAGTTCGGGGTCCCGGGCCTTCACCTCACCATCAATGCGGATGCACCATTCAGAGCGGACCTTTTCCACCTCCGAAAACGCGGCTGAGTCCGGGTCGCAAAGGACCTGCGTGATGCCATAGTGGTCACGCAGGTCGATGAACAGAATGCCGCCGTGGTCACGCACCCGGTGCACCCAGCCTGACAGACGCACATTATCGCCAACGTTGGCGGCGGTCAGGTCGACACAGGTGTGGCTGCGGTAGGCGTGCATGGGGTGTTTCCTCAGTCCTGAAAGATCGGCACCCCTACACCTGTTTCAGATCATGAAGTCAAGCACCGGCGCCTATTGCGCCGCGATTTGGCTCTGCTGCAAGAGGTCTGCGCTGGCCCGCGTCAGCATGATGGCGCCCGCGGGAAACTGATGCGTCAGGTGCATCGCACCGGGCGTCACGAAGGTGGTCACACCCGCGGCAAGCGCCGCCTGCGCGCCAGTCGGCGAATCCTCAATCGCGATGGCTTCATCCGGGCGCACACCAAGCGTCGAAAGCGCCGTGCTATAAATCTCCGGATCAGGCTTTTCCGCCGTGACCTGTGACCGGTCACCGACAAAGGCAAAATCATCCGGGCGGACGGCCCCATTCATCGCATCCAGAACGGCACCCATCTGATCCGCGCTGGTTGTCGTTGCAAAGGCCAGATCAACTCCGTTTGATTTCGCCGCAGCAATCAGTTGCGTGACACCGTCGCGGGGGGCCAAAACCTCATCATTCAGCAGGCGTTTGAACTGGGCGACTTTCACATCGTGGATTTTTGCTGCATCGACATCTTCGCCAAAAAGCTCGCCAAATTCCGCGATCCGTTCGGTTCCGCCTGAAGACGTGAGAAGGCCCGCGTAGGTATGCGCGTCCCAGTACCAGTCCAGCCCTTCTGCGACAAAGGCCAGATTGTAGGCCCGCCGTTGCAGATCAGACGTTTCTGCCAAGGTTCCAATAGATCCAAAAATGACGGCCTGCACACTCATCTCGCTTCTCCTATCGATATTCCAGCAGAGGTGAACGCCTAGGCTGACGTGGGGTTCCACGGATGGGGCAACTTTTTTCCTGTTGCCTGCCCGGGGCCTGTGACAAAGCTGCTTGCACATGGGCGCGCCATCCCTATAACCCACGACAATTTGCATATCCGGGGGCGCGCTCATGCCAAAACGTACCGACATCCAGTCGATCATGATTATCGGCGCGGGCCCCATTATTATCGGTCAAGCGTGTGAGTTCGACTACTCCGGCGCGCAGGCCTGCAAGGCGCTGCGCGAAGAAGGCTATCGCGTCATCCTCGTCAATTCGAACCCCGCCACGATCATGACAGACCCGGGGCTGGCCGACGCCACCTATATCGAACCCATCACCCCCGAGGTTGTCGCAAAGATCATCGAGAAAGAGCGCCCAGATGCACTCTTGCCCACTATGGGCGGCCAGACCGGGCTGAACACCTCACTCGCACTCGCCGATATGGGCGTGCTGGAGAAATTCGACGTTGAGATGATCGGCGCCAAGCGTGAGGCCATCGAAATGGCCGAGGACCGCAAATTGTTCCGTGAGGCGATGGACCGGCTTGGCATCGAAAACCCCAAGGCCACAATCGTCACAGCCCCCGATGGCGACCTCGACGCAGGCGTGAAAATCGCACTTGACGCGCTGGAAGAGATCGGTCTGCCTGCCATTATCCGCCCCGCGTTCACCCTTGGCGGCACTGGCGGCGGCGTGGCCTACAACCGCGAAGAATACGAACACTTCTGCCGGACCGGCATGGATGCCTCCCCCGTCGGGCAGATCCTGGTCGATGAAAGCCTGCTCGGCTGGAAAGAATACGAGATGGAGGTCGTGCGTGACAAAGCCGACAACGCCATCATCGTCTGTTCCATCGAAAACGTGGACCCGATGGGCGTGCATACAGGCGACAGCATTACAGTCGCCCCCGCACTGACCCTGACAGACAAAGAATACCAACTGATGCGCACGCATTCCATCAACGTGCTGCGCGAAATCGGCGTTGAAACCGGCGGGTCCAACGTACAATGGGCCGTGAACCCCGAAGACGGGCGCATGGTCGTGATTGAGATGAACCCGCGGGTTTCACGCTCCTCCGCGCTCGCCTCCAAAGCCACGGGTTTCCCGATTGCCAAGATCGCGGCGAAACTTGCCGTGGGCTACACGCTGGATGAACTAGACAATGACATCACCGGCGTCACACCCGCGTCATTCGAGCCCAGCATCGACTATGTCGTCACGAAGATCCCGCGCTTCGCCTTTGAAAAATTCGCAGGCTCCGAGCCTTACCTGACCACCGCGATGAAATCCGTGGGTGAGGCCATGGCGATTGGCCGCACGATCCATGAGTCCTTACAGAAGGCGCTTGCGTCAATGGAAACCGGCCTGACCGGCTTCGACGACATCGACATCCCCGGCGCACCGGACAAGGCCGCGATCACCAAGGCCCTCGCCAAGCAGACCCCCGACCGGTTGCGTGTCATCGCCCAAGCCATGCGGCACGGGTTGTCGGATGATGACATCTTCGCCGTCACCAAATTTGACCCCTGGTTCCTCGCCCGCATCCGCGAGATCATCCAGATGGAGGCCGAGATCAGCGTCAACGGCCTGCCTGTGACCGAGGAAGGCCTGCGCCGCGTCAAGATGCACGGCTTCACCGACGCGCGCCTTGCCAAGCTGACCGGCCGGACAGAGGATCAGGTGCGCCGCGCCCGCCAGAACCTTGGCGTCAACGCCGTCTTCAAACGGATCGACACCTGTGCCGCCGAGTTCGAAGCGCAAACGCCCTACATGTACTCCACCTACGAAACGCCCGTGATGGATGAGGCGGAGTGTGAGGCGCGCCCCAGCGACCGTAAAAAGGTTGTCATCCTCGGCGGTGGCCCCAACAGGATCGGACAGGGGATCGAGTTCGATTATTGCTGCTGTCACGCCTGTTTCGCCCTGACCGATCAGGGGTACGAGACGATCATGATCAACTGCAACCCTGAAACGGTCAGCACGGATTATGACACCTCAGACCGGCTCTATTTCGAACCGCTGACGTTTGAGCACGTGATGGAGATCCTGCGGGTGGAGCAGGAAAACGGCACCCTGCACGGCGTGATCGTGCAGTTCGGCGGCCAGACGCCGTTGAAATTGGCCAATGCGCTGAACGACGCGGGCATCCCGATCCTCGGCACCACGCCTGACGCGATTGATCTGGCTGAAGACCGCGAACGCTTCCAACAACTCGTAGAACAGCTCGGCCTGAAACAGCCCAAGAACGGCATCGCCCATTCCGACGCTGAGGCACTCGAAATCGCCGGCAACATCGGATTCCCCCTCGTGATCCGGCCCTCTTACGTGCTGGGTGGCCGCGCGATGGAGATCGTGCGCGATCAGGACCAGTTGGAACGCTACATCTCTGACGCCGTCGTCGTCTCAGGCGACAGCCCCGTGCTGCTCGACAGCTATCTTTCCGGCGCGGTGGAGGTGGATGTGGATTGCCTTTCTGACGACCAGAACACCCATGTCGCCGGCATCATGCAGCACATCGAAGAGGCCGGCGTGCACTCGGGCGACAGCGCCTGCTCCCTGCCCCCCTACTCGCTTTCCGACGCGATGATCGCCGAAATCCGGCGGCAGACAGAGGCGCTCGCCAAAGCCCTCAATGTCGTGGGCCTGATGAACGTGCAATTCGCCGTGAAGGATGACGCGGTCTACCTGATCGAGGTGAACCCCCGCGCCTCCCGCACCGTGCCGTTTGTGGCCAAGGCAACCGATTCAGCCATCGCCTCCATCGCCGCGCGTCTGATGGCGGGCGAGCCTTTGTCAAACTTCCCCGCCCGCGCGCCCTACCCCGCAGCCGAAGACCCGATGACCGTCCTGCCCCTGGGCGACGCCTTCACCCTCGCCGACCCGCACACCCCGTGGTTCAGCGTCAAAGAGGCCGTCCTCCCCTTCGCCCGCTTCCCCGGCGTCGACACGATCCTCGGGCCCGAGATGCGGTCCACCGGAGAGGTCATGGGCTGGGACAGGTCCTTCCCCCGCGCGTTCCTCAAGGCGCAGATGGGCGCGGGCGCCGACCTGCCTGAAGGCGGCACCGTCTTCATCTCCATCAAGGACATGGACAAGACAGACGCGATGTTAGAGGCCGCGCAGATGCTGCTGAAACTGGGGTTCGACATCGTGGCCACACGCGGCACAGCAAATTGGCTGAACGACCACGAGGTGACATGCGAGACGGTGAACAAGGTCTATGAAGGCGGGCTCACCATCGTCGATCGGCTCAAAGACGGGCACATCGCGCTGGTCTTCAACACCACCGAAGGGGCGGCCGCGGTCGAAGACAGCCGGTCCATCCGCGCCGTCGCCCTCTACGACAAGATCCCGTATTTCACGACCGCTGCGGCGGCGCAGGCAGCAGTGCTGGCGATGCAGGCACGGGCCGAGGGGGATGTCGGGGTAAGGGCGTTGCAGGGTTAGTTTCAATCAAAGATCGGGTGCTTCTTCTTGCCCTGAATCCAAAGTGCATGGCGGAATCCGTCTCGCACGCCCTCTTGCTGCAAAAATGCCCAGTATCTCTTGACCTGCTCCCCATTGAGTCCGCTAATTTAAGTTAGCTCTGTTCAGGTTTTGGTCCTCTTCTGACCGGTTAGCATATTCGACTGGCGTCAGGCCAGCGAGGCTTGTGTGTGGGCGGTGGTGGTTGAAGTCGGTACGCC
>JBCBOD010000213.1:0-2885 GCA_039821425.1 Pseudomonadota bacterium | reverse complement strand
GGCGGCCTGTTCCGGGTTATCCGGCAGCCGATCTACGTCGCCTTTGCCCTGACGCTTTGGACCGTGCCGACGTGGACACCGGACCAACTGGCGCTTGCGATTGGCCTGACGGCTTACTGCCTAGCAGCCCCCAAGCTGAAAGAACGCCGGTTTGCGGCCCGCTATGGCGACCGCTTCGAAAGCTACAAGCGTCGAGTGCCTTACGCAGTCCCAGCAATTGGAAAAAGTAAACGACATGACTGAGAACGCCCGTAATGACCTGACCATTTATGATGACGTCGCCACCAATTGGTGGTCCGATGACATCCGATGGGTCCGTACGCTCAAAAACCTCGTACCGGGCCGGCTCGCGTGGTTCGACAAACACGTGGACTGGAACGGTCTGACCGTTCTCGATCTGGGATGCGCCGGGGGGTTCATGGCCGAAGCGCTCGCCGTACGCGGTGCCGCTGTCACAGGGATCGACCCAGCTGAACAAGCGATCAATGCTGCGCGGGTCCATGCGGCCGAGACCGGTCTTGAAATCCAATACGACGTTGGGGTGGGAGAAGAGCTACCCTATGAAAACGCTGCCTTTGACGTTGTCGTCTGCGTCGATGTGCTGGAACATGTGGGGGATCTTACCAAAGTCCTCGCTGACGTGGCGCGGGTTCTCAAACCCGGTGGCCTCTTTCTGTTCGACACAATCAACCGCAATCTCTTGTCGCGTTTTGCGACGATCACCTTTGCCGAGAATATCCTGCGTCTTTTACCGAAAGGCACGCACGATCCGGCGCTCTTCATTAAGCCTGCAGAGCTGCGTACCGGACTGGACAAAGCGGGCCTTGTGTCCGGCCCGATGACGGGCCTTGGACCTCGGGGACTGAACCGTAACGGTGATTTCACCTTTGGCCCGCTTCCGATACGAATCGTGATCTACATGGGCTTCGCCCGCAGACCGGGGAACCACTAATGTCTGAAATCTCTCTTCTTGTCTCCGCGCTGCTGTTTGGCGGTATAGTCCTCTATTCCTTTGGCTTCGCAGCCTTCGTCTTCAACGCACTCCCGCCGGAAACTGCAGGCCCGCTCGTTCGACGCGCCTTTCCGCATTTCTACTTTTTCGTGTTGGCCAGTTCTGCTGCCGCGGGTGCCTTCGCACTTTCATTTGACCCAGTTTCAGGCGCTATTCTCATTTCCATAGCCATCACGACTGTCATCGCCCGACAAGTCCTCATGCCCGCAATCATCACCGCTACAGATCAGGGCGCGAAGACCAAATTCGAGGTCCTGCACAGCCTTTCGGTTGTGATTACGCTGGCGCACAGTGGCGCTGCCGCGCTAGTGCTCATCAGGCTCGCGGGCTCTTGATGCGAACGGTCATTTTATACCGGGTTCTGTGCGCCCGCAAAAAATATCAAACCACCGTCGGCATCGTAAATTGGCCGTATGCGCAACCGGTTCAGGAACGGTGATCCGTCTTTATGATAGTTCAGGATGTCGATGGTAAAACGTGTCTCCGCCTTCAAACCTTGGCGAATTACCTCTATTGCGTGAGGACTGGTCTCTGGTCCTTGCAAAAAGCGGCAGTTGCGCCCAGTAGCTTCCTCAGGCGTATAGCCAGTCTGATCTTCGAACTCATCGCTCACAAAAATCATCGGGTTGTCAGGAACGGACGGATCCGAAAAGACCACGCTCATTTCGACTTCGTCCTCCTCTAGCAGAGATCTGAGGTAGGATCGATCAATTGCTGAGTTTGACATGGAATTTCCCTTCTACGGTCGTCACTTCACAAACATGTTCAACCTATCCTTTACTGATCGGCACCGGAATGGCCAGAGACTAACTCCTAGTCACTCCGCTCTAAAAACCTAAGTCTGCTGTCTGGCACACTGCACGCCGTCGGTCACAGCGTGCTAGACCGGTCTTATCAGCTGAAGAGCGATTAAGTTTGGTCCACGCAGGCCATAGCTGCGTAGAGATAACAAAGGTGAGCAACATCAATGACAGTTTTTGAACGAAGGAGCAACGCGATGCTAACTGACGCTAGAAGGCATGTCGTTTTTGCGTGGAACTTCATATTCGATCTCGAAGTAAGCCCGCTTCGTCACATTCCAGACGTGGCAACCCGGCACTATGCGTTCCAAATGTTAGGCGCGATGTGGGCTGTGGCGGCGTCGTCCGCTATTGGAAGTTATACGTTCTTCGCCGTGAGCCTGCTGGGTCACTCTGTCCTGATTGCGGCTGCCGCGATCACTGTAGCAACCTTCACCACGGTTGCGAAGAAACCTAGTCTCGCCATGCATAACTCGGGTCGCCGCAACAACGGTGAACACGAGTAGGTTTGTTTCGCAAGCGCCTCAATAAAAGGCTAAAGGGAAAATGTGAGAAAGTGGAGCGCCGCCGGGTCAACCTTGACGATGTGCGTGATCGGGAAAGGTGCCGCGGCCCATGTGAATTGGTTTGTCGAGCGCGACGCAGTGCCGCTTGCTAATTTCAATTTCTCTGACCCGGTTTTTCTGGTGTAAATTTGTCTCGCAACCATAATGGTCGTGTTCTCCGTTTGGGTCGACGGGAAACTTCCCACGCTCCGCGTTGCAGAGACGAAACTTCGTCACGATTTCATGGAAATCCTGCGCATTTTCACGGGGATGAGCTTTCTGTTGACCGCTTATGAGGGATCTCTGGTCGCGCCACGCAAGGTTGCGGACGGAACATTCGGCCTTGCTCTTGTCGTCATGCAGGCGGCCATCGGTATTATGCTGATCGCCAATCGGTTGATCAAGACGGCGGCTGTAATGATGTTGGTTCTGCACGCCGGCGTCGCAATGAAATTCGGTCTGTTTCCCGCACTTGAATATGCGATCATTATCGGGATCGCATTCTTCTTGCTGCTAAACTCGATCGAG
>JBCBOD010000064.1:0-21197 GCA_039821425.1 Pseudomonadota bacterium | reverse complement strand
CGGATCAAATGTCCCAGCGGGTCGATGTCCAGCGCGTCGCCGCTGATCACCTGCAACCGTCCGGGGTAGGCTGTGGCAATCTCCTCCAGCGCGGGGATGCAACGCGGGTCCTTTTCAATCGCAAGGACCTTACGCGCCCCCTCGGCCAAAAGCCCGCGGGTCAGCCCCCCGGGGCCCGGCCCGACCTCCAGCACGTCTGCACCCGT
Organism: Pseudomonadota bacterium; assembly: GCA_039821425.1. Taxonomy (GTDB): domain Bacteria; phylum Pseudomonadota; class Alphaproteobacteria; order Rhodobacterales; family Rhodobacteraceae; genus Yoonia. The sequence goes on along the minus strand of JBCBOD010000064.1, from coordinate 20,991 downwards.
CAGATCACCCGCCATCCGTGCGATCTTGGCCGTCAGGTTCAGATCCAGTAGGAAGTTCTGGCCAAGCGATTTCTTTGCGGCAAGCCCATGTGTTGCGATGACCTCGCGCAGCGGCGGCAGGGCGTCAATCACGGGCGTTCGCCATCTTGGCCGCCATGCGGATGGCCGCAATCATCGAAGACGGGTCTGCCTTGCCTTGGCCTGCGATGTTGAACGCAGTGCCGTGGTCGGGCGAGGTGCGCACGAAGGGCAGGCCCAATGTCACGTTCACCCCGCCGGAGAAATCAATCGTCTTGATCGGGATCAGCGCCTGATCGTGGTACATGCAGACCGCCGCGTCATAGCCAGCGCGGGCGGGCGCGTGAAACATCGTGTCCGCCGAAAGTGGCCCAATCAGTTGCATCCCTTCGGCGCGCAGGGCGTTCAGGACCGGAATGATTGTCTCAATCTCTTCGTCACCCATCTTGCCGTCCTCACCCGCATGGGGGTTTAGGCCAGCAACGGCGATACGGGGTTCTGCGATCCCAAAATCGCGGCGGAGGGCGGCGTGTGTGATCAGGAGGGTGTCGGTCAGTAGGCTGGCGGTGAGGGCCCCAGGCACCTCTTTCAGCGCGATGTGGATCGTGGTGGGGACGACACGCAAGGCATCGCAGGCGAGCATCATCACCACACGTTCAACCCCGGCCAAAGCGGCGAGGTATTCGGTATGTCCGGGATATGCAAAGCTTGCCCCGTCGATCAGCGCCGCCTTGTGGATCGGCGCGGTACAGATGGCGCGTGCGGCGCCCGCGCGGACAAGGTCGACCGCGTCCGAGATCGCCGCGATCACGCCGTGGGCGTGCAGTGGGTTGGGCTTGCCGGGGGTGACGGGCGCGCCGAAATCCCGCACCAGGACGCTGAGTTTCGCGGGGTGGATGTCGCTTGGGTCTCTGGCGAGGTGGACCGGCGTGCCCTCTGGCAAATGCGTGGGATCCCCCAGCCACAAGAGCGTCACCTCAGATTTGACAGCCTTCCATGCGGCCACTGCGATCTCTGGCCCGATGCCCGCGGGTTCGCCGCAGGTCATGACAATGGGTTGCGTCACGGACGGATGGTGGCGGCAGCGCGCAAATCTTCCAGCAGCGCATCGGCCAGACCCGACAGCCGCTGACTACGGATCTGGGCGCGGATCGTTGCGTCATCAGCGGCACTATCTGTCGTGTTCCGGCTGCAAAGCATCAGGAAGACCAGCGTCTGACCTTTGTCGCGCGTCAGGTTCAAAGAGAATTCGCCGGGGTCGAGGCGGGCAAGTTCAAGCGCGATGTCAGACGGGATCTCGGACGGGGCGAGCGTCAGCCTGTCCAGCACCTCGGCCGGTTGGTCTTGGGCGACGCCGTAAAGGTCATCGCAGGTATCTATCCGGTCACGGACACCGGCAGCGATGTTCAGTGCGGCGTCAGATTGGCCGCCGGGGATGTAGTAGGCCGCGTAGTCGATGCTGACCGGCGCCGCAACAGGACGGCGCACCTCGCGCTTGCCGCGCATCTGGAAAAGGGCGATGCCATTGGGGATCTCAATGGGCTCGGTGACCTCGCCAGTGTTGAGTGCGAGGATCACGCTTTGCAACTGCGGCGGGTAGTTGTCTATAGGCAGCCAGTCGAGCCGTCCGCCACGTTCCCGCGAGGGGAGGGCAGAGACCTGGCGCGCGGCATCCTCAAACGCCGCAAATGAGCGCATCGCAGAGATCTGGCGCGCCGCCGCCTGCGCCTGCTGCGCGCGTTCCGGTGGTGCGGCAATGATGATTTCGTTCAGCAACACTTCCAACTGCGTCGGGCGATTGCCAGCTTGCGCGCGCGCGCGCTCTACATCCGCATCGGTGATGGTGACCTGACGGCTGAACCGGCTGCGGATGAAGTCGCGCCAGAGTGTGCCGACCCCCACGAAGTCTTCGAGCGTCTGCCGATCTACGCCGTTTTGTGACAAAAGCTGCAGGAACTGCGGCAGCGTCAGGTTCGCCCGGCCTGCAAATTCTGTCATTGCCTGTTCTAGTGCGGCTTCTGGCAGGGCAATGTTGAAGCGCGCCATTTCCTGCTCTTTCAGGCGATCCTCGATCAGCGCTTCGCGTGCGGCACGGTTCAGATCGCCAGGTGTGCGAAAGACCTGCAGCAGACGGCGGCGCTGCTCAAGCTCGTAAGCCGTGATCACACGGTCGTTCACGGTGACAACGGGCGACAGTTGGCCCTGGGCCAGGGAGGCCTGCGCTAGCAACACCAGCGCGACCACCAAAAGGCCGCCAAGGTAAGTTTTCAACACACGAAAACCTGTCATCACTTAATTCCTGCATCCACTTCTTGCGCGACCGGTGGCAAAGCTGCCGATTGTCCCGCTCAGCCCGAAGGTTGTTGTTGGCGGAACCGTACTGGAAGACGTGTAGCGGCGCGAGGCGGAAACGTCGATGGTCACGCATTCGTTTTGCCATTGCAGACCGATGCCGCCGCGCACGGGCTTGTCGGCCGCCACGTTATAGCGCCCGTCAAGTTCAAGCGACCAGGCGTCCGACAAAACAAAGGCCGCATCAACCGTCCATTCCGAGAGGGTCCCGTCGCGGTCTTCATCCAGATCGCTTGATTGCCAGATGTAGTTTGCGCCAAGCCCGATGCGCGCGTTCTCCCACGCAATCCGGGCGTCTGCGACGGTCAGCCCGTCGGCCCCATCCCACAGGCCGCGCGCATCGAAAAGAAATCCGCCCTGCGCGGTGAATTGCGTGGCGAGCAACCAGTCGGACCTTTGACCATCTAGGCCGGAAGAGGCGGTGAAGCCGTCTTGCGTGTCCTCCCGCAGGACCCGGCCGACGGCGAGGGATGCAGTTTGTCCCTGTTTTCCAAGCCGCGTCCACGTCAGACCAGCGGCGCCCTGCAGGCCGGTCTCAACTGCATCCTCACCGGCAAACCGCGAGAGGCTTAGAAGGTTGCCGCGGTCAAGTTCGGTGCGGATGCTGTCCTCATTCGGTGGTGTGCCGCCAAATGTGTCGGCCCAACCCAGCGTCACGGTAGGTTCAATCAGATGCGCGACGCCCGTATCCGTCTGCAGCCCCAGTGGCCACCGCAGCGTGACCTGTGCAAAGGGTGCGATGCGCAAATCCTCATCTGCAAAGGCGCTGTCATCGGTCACGAAATATAGGTCGGCCCGGCTGCCGACCTCTGCGGTCAGAACCGCGCCACCGCCGCTGATCCATGTTTCCTGCCAGCTACCGCTCACGCCACCGCGCGTGACATCGCGCCCTTCCTCCCCATCGGTGTTGGTGTAGCGATAGGCGGTGTCGAGACTGAAGTCATACTTCAATGTGCCACCGAATTCCGCTGTCTGGCGACCGTCATAGCGCAGGTCGACAATAATCGGGGGGAGCGATCCGTTCGCCTCATCCTCACGTAGTGTCTGATAATAGGTAAAGCGCGCTTGGTAGAGCGTCCGCGCATCAACGCGCGTGATGGCGATGGCACTGTCGAGCCGATCTTTCTCTGAATAGTCGTAGTCCAGCAGATAGGCCGGGTCGCTGACCGTTTCGATGTCGAAGGTCAGGCGGTAATCCTGATCAAGGTCAAACACCCCTTCGGCAAAGAGATAGGATCGGGTTTCTTCCTCAAGCGTATCATCGCTGACGGCGCCGTTGACTTCGATCCGGCCTCGGCGAAAGGCTTGGCGATAGCGCAGCTCCAGCGTGCGGGTCTCGGGCGAAAAATAGGGGGTGACCGTCAGGTCGCGCGATGGGCCGAGCACAATGAAATATGGCAGCTTTAGCCCATAGCCGAGCTCTGTGGTGTTGCGCTGTTCAGGGATCAGAAGGCCCGTTGCGCGCTCCAATGCCGGATCAGGGATGCGCAGGCGCGGCAGCCAAAAGACCGGCACGCCACGCACGTGAAAGGTGGCATTCCGAAAGTAAAGCTGCAGCTCTTCCTGATCATGGATGATTCGCTCTGCCCTGATTTCCCATAAAGGCGGGCGGGTGCCGCAGACGTTGCAGGACGTCGCTGCGGACTTGTAGAGCTGGCTATATCGCCCCTCGCGCCGGTCGATCTGGCTGGCGGCCAGTTGCAGTTGTTGGTCGAGGACAAGCCGCGCGCCTTGCAGGATACCGTTTTCAAGGCGCGGGTCGAGGGTGGCGGCATTTGCGGTGATCAGGGTGCCATCAGCCGTTTCCAGAAAAATCGGTCCGACAACCTGCAGACTATCACTTGGCCGATCATAGATAATCGCCTCTGCCAGCAGGCGGGCGCCGTCATAGAGCACCTCAACATTGCCGTTGGCGACAAGCTGCTCGTCGGCATTCAACGCCACCTCGTCGGCGACCAAAGTCGCCGCGCCCTGCGCAAAGAGGGTGCCGGGCAAGAGGCAAAGCAGAAGTGCCAGAACGCGCATCAGCCGTCCTCGTTATGGAGGATCACGCCCAAGGACAGGGCAATCGCTGCAATGGGCGGGGCCCAGGCCGCCAGCAATGCGGGCAGTTGTCCGTTCTCGCCAAGGACCTGGGCAAAGTTCCGGATGAAGTAGATCACGAAGGCCAGAAGGACTGCCAGCATCACCATCAGCCCGGTGCGCCCGCCGCGTTGGTGGCGCAGCGTAAAGCTCGCCCCGATCAGGACCATGGCGACGAGAAACACAGGCATCGCCAGTTCGGTATGGAACCAGACAAGATGGCGCTGTGCAGAAAATCCGGCGGTGCGCAGCCGATCAATAAACTCCGGCAGTCCCCAGATTGGGATTGAAGATGGCGTTCCGAAACTGTCGCGGATCTGGTCAGCGGTAAGGGTGGACGAGATCGACAGCTGATCTTGCACGATGGCCGCTGCTTCCGGTGTGATCTTGTCCTGAAGCGCCCAGCTTTTCGCGTTGCGCATCACCCAGGCGCCATCAGTGAGCGATGCTGTCTCGGCGTTGATCCGCCGCGATGGGCGCCCTGCGTCATCGAACGTGATGAAGGTGACATTGCTAAGCCGGGTTCCATCCAGATTGGCGCTTTGCGCCCGGATAACCGTCTGGCCCTGTGTCCCGCCCTGACGCAGCCAGAGACCGCTTGAGCCAATGGCGAGCACGGATGCATCGCCGCGCAAGGCATCGCTGCGCTGTTCGTACTGTTTGCTCGTGGCTGCCACGATTGGGTTCAGGATCATCACACCGACCATGCCGATCAGAAGCGCAACGGTCAGCGGCGCCAAAAGCGCACGCATAGCCGACCGACCGGCCGCCCGCGTGACCACCATCTCAGACGAGCGTGCGAGGCTGAGAAAAAGCGAGATCGCCGCAAGGATCATGATCAGCGGCAAGAACCGGTAGAGGGTTTGTGGCAGGTTCAGCAGGCTGAGGGCCAGCAGATCGACAAAGCCCACATCCTCGCCACCAAAACGCCGCAGCTGATCGACCAGATCAATAAACAGGATCAGCAGAAAGAAGACCGCCGCAACGCCAAGGAACGCTATCAGGAAACGGCGGGCAAAGTAGCGGTGCAGGATCATGTGGCCAGACCCTCTTGCCGTTTGCGATGGAACAGCGTTGGCCGACCGGCCCAGAACAACAAAAACCAGATAATCACAAATCCGGTCAGGCTGGGCAGATAGACCGCGAACCAAAGGGTGGGATCGCTTCGCGCCATGCGGATGCCTGTTGTCTCCATCGCCTTGATCACCACGATCAGGACAATGGCAAAGACGATCTGCCGCCAGACTCCAAAACGGCTGTGCGCCCCGATCAGCAGCGCCGCAAAGCCCAGAAGTGCGCCGATGATCGCCAGGATGGATTGCGCAAACCGGTCATGGGCACGGGCGAGCATGCGCGCCTTGGTCACGCGCGTTTCTTCCAACAAGGCGGACGTGGGGTTCAACAGATCCCATGTCATCAAATGGCTATCGCGCAAGCGGGCCCCGCCGCGGTCGCCGATCAGGGCGCTGATGTTGTATGCAAAATCATCAAATCGCGTGGTGAAAAGACGCTGATCCTCGTTCAGCAAAGTCTGCACCATGCCATCGATCATGACGAGCTGTGTGATGCCGCCTTCACGGATCAAAAACGCACGCGCCGCGGTATAGGTGATCTGTTCGCGGGCCGTCCGTGTGTCAGAGAGGAAAATGTCGAGCAGCTCACCTGCCGGCGTAATTTCCCGAATGTAGACCGTGACCCCGTTGGCAGGTTCGATGAACTGGCCTTCGGTCAGCAGGCGCGCGCTGATGTTCTCCGCAATCTCTGCCTCGCGTTCATCGAGCTGCGCGCTGCTGAGCGGAACCAGAAAATGCATCAGCGCCGTCATCATCAGCGCGACAATCAGACCGAATGTGAAGACTGGACGTGCAAGCCGGAACGGCGAGAAACCGGTGGCCTGCATGACCGTCAGCTCTGATTCCGTGCGCATCCGGTTGGTCAGGTAGACGGCAGCGGCAAAGGCAGCCAAGGGGAGTGCGATGCGGATCACACCGGGCAGTGACAGTGCCGTAAACTCCAGAAACACCGTGGCCGATTGCCCGTCGGCGATCAGTTGGTCGAACAGCAGTACGGCCCGGTTGATCCAGTAGATCAGCACCAGAACAAGGCTGAAGAACCCGAACAGCACCATCAGCTGCGACAGCATATATCTGTCAAATCGCGCCACCTGTGGTCCTTTGTGTTGGGCGTGCCTGTTGATTGGCGCCAAGCTACCCCAAGGCTGCGGCGGATTGAACTGCTATCTGGCCAATCATCAGGGCAGCCGCTACCTATGGCAGGTCACCGCCAAAGCTGAGGAGCCCCCATGACCACACCCACTCAAATTGATTTCAAAGAGGTTGACCTGAACGCGGTAGCAGAGGCCACGGGGAAGGTCGTGATCTTTGTGGATGAGGACGGGAAGCTCGACGCCGGCGCACGCAAGGTCAACACATTGACGCGCAAGGCCGTGGCCCGGTTGGTTGAAGGCGAAGCCTTTGAAAAGATGGCGCCGGGTGACCTGACATCGCTGACATTTCCCGGTGGCATGGCGTCAGACGCGGTGTGCGTCGTCAAGCTCGGCCGCCGTCCTACTGTCGCAGAGGCGCGCAAAGCTGGCGCCAAGATCGCCAAAGCGATGAATCGCAAAGACCTTTTGGTGCTTGCGGGCAGCGTCGCGCGCGCGGAAGAGATCGCGTTTGGCATCGCGATGCGAGATTATGCGTTTGACGCCCATAAGACCGACGATGCGAAGCCGCGCGGCAAGGTGACCTTTGCAGTGTCCAAGCCAGAGGCCGTCGCGAAAGCTGCGGCCCCATTGGCTGCGGTCGCTGAAGGCGTGTTTTTCACCCGCGATCTGACCAATGAGCCTGCCAACGTGCTGACCACCGATGATTTCGCCGCGCGTCTGGCAGCCATGCAAGAGTTGGGGCTGGAGGTGGAAATCCTCGAAGAGGAGGATTTGGCCAAGCTTGGCATGCGCACGCTTCTGAGTGTGGGGCAGGGGTCGGCAAGCCCGTCCAAGGTTGTCGTGATGTCATGGAGCGGCGGCGGGGATGAGGCGCCGTTTGCGCTTGTTGGCAAGGGTGTCGTTTTTGACACTGGCGGTATCAGCCTCAAACCCGCCGGTGGGATGGAAGACATGACCATGGATATGGGCGGCGCTGGTGTTGTCTCTGGTGTGATGCGCGCGCTTGCCCTGCGGAAGGCCAAGGCGAATGTCGTGGGCCTCGTGGGACTTGTGGAAAACATGCCGTCCGGCACCGCGACACGCCCCGGCGATGTGGTGAAATCCATGAAAGGGGACACGGTCGAGATCATCAACACCGATGCAGAGGGGCGCTTGGTGCTGGCCGATGTGCTCTGGTACGCGCAGGAACGATTCAAACCGGTGGGTATGATCAACCTCGCGACGCTGACGGGTGCCGTGATCATCGCTCTTGGGCATGAGCATGCGGGCGTGTTCTCCAATTCGGATGATTTGGCTGGCGATTTCCTGAAGGCGGCAGAGGCTGAGGGCGAAGGCGCATGGCGGATGCCACTGTCGCCCGCCTATGACGAGCTTCTGAAATCACGCATTGCGGATATGAAGAACGTGGGCGGGCGCCCGGCGGGTTCGATCACAGCCGCACAGTTCCTCCAGCGCTTTGTGAAGCCGGATGTGCCTTGGGCACACCTTGATATCGCGGGCACTGCGAGTGTGAAGAAGGAAACCGCGCTGGCGCCCGCTGGCGCAACCGGATGGGGCGTGATGGCGTTGAACCGCCTGATCTCGGATAACTACGAGGGTTGATGGGCCTTCGGCGGGCTGACTGTTCCCGCCAGTATTTGGGACCAAGTGAAACGGATATGGGTGCAGCCTATTTCTATCATCTGACCGAGAGCTCGGTTGAGGCGACGCTGCCTATGCTGATTGGCAAGGCGCGAGAGGCGGGCTGGCGCGTGCTTGTGCGGGGCCCTGATGCGGCGCTGCTCAAGCGGCTTGATGATCTGCTCTGGCAGCGCCCCGAAGACGGTTTTTTGCCGCACGGGCTTGCTGGCGGACCACATGATGCGGCGCAACCGGTCCTGTTGGGCGACGTGCCGGGTGAGGGTTTCGACTGCGTGATGGGTATTGCCGGGGCTGAGGTCAGCGTGGAAGAGGTGAACAGCCTGTCGCGCGTGTGCATCCTCTTTGACGGGCATGATGAGGCCGCATTGACCCATGCGCGCGGTCAATGGAAGGCACTGACCGATGCGGGCTGCACTGCGCAGTATTGGGCGCAGGACGGTGGGCGCTGGATCAAGAAGGCCGAAAAAACAGGCGACTAAGGTGTTTCGACATTCAGATGAACCACACATCGCCTTTCACGTTCGGAGCACCGCGCAGAGGCAGTGAAAGGCGATACATAATCTGTCGAAACGACTAAAAGGCAAAGCTGCTGTCGAAATCTTCCGGCAGTTCATTGGGTGTCGGTGTGCAGGCCGCCAACAACAGGGCCAGGAAAATCACCCGGATCATCGGGTCAGCACCAACCGGTCGTCTGCAATCTCAATCCGTTCAAAGAGGTTCAGATAGGTCATTCCAAGCAGCGAGCTGTCCATCGCCCCTTCGTTCACGACGGCCCTGATGCCGCGATCCGTGATCGGCCCAAGAGTGACGGCATTCAGCGTGACAGGCGCCGTGCGCACGGCCCCGTTGGCGGTGAAAGCGGTGCCAGTATAGCGCAGATCCGCAAGATCGAGGCCCACGCGCGCCGCATCAGCCTGGCTCAGCACCACCTGGCTCGCGCCAGTATCGACGACGAAATCGACGGCCGAGCCGTTAACCTCTAACGTCAGGTTGTAGTGCCCGTCATTGCCCAATGGCACCTCAATCACGTTGTCGCTGATGACCGCCTGCCTTGGATTGACGTCGCCGCTGATATCATCCCAAAGGCCATAGGCCCCGATAACACCAATGAAGATCAGGCCCCAGATCGCGGCCTGTTGTGCCATTTTGCCCATGTTCTTGCGGCCCGCGACAATGGCAGAGCCGCCAATGGCCGCACCCAGCAGCACAAGGTAGGTCAGTTGCATGATCTGATCGGTGCTCATGGCGCAAATATAGGCCCTATCCGCCGATCCCGAAACCCCGCAATCCATCCAAAACGAACTGGACGGCGAGGGCGGCCAGAAGCATGCCCAGCACGCGGGTGACGATGTTGAGGCCGGTCTTTCCAAGCGCCCGCTCGATGGCCGGGGCGGCGAGGAAGGCGAGGAGCACGATCAGCAGCACGGCAAGGATCACACCCGCGATGGCAGCCATGTCGGCGGTGCCATCGGCCTGCCCGGCAAGCAGGATGACAGTGGTGATTGCGCCGGGCCCGACAATCAACGGGAGGGCGAGTGGGAAGACGGACGGATCATCCTGATGTTCGGCCTGACCTTCTGCTGCGCTTTCCTCGCGCCGGGCCTGGCGTTTCTGGAACAGCATGTCGAGGGCGGTGAGGAACAGAAGGATGCCACCCGCGATGCGGAAGGCGTCCATGGAGATGCCGACAAAGCCCAGCACAGCCTCACCTAGCAACAGGAAAACCATCATCAGGCCGATGGAGACCATGAATGCACGCAGCGCGATGGAGCGACGCTGTTGCGCCGTCATCCCTTGGGTCAGCGCAATAAAGACCGGCGCCAGCCCCGGCGGATCAATGATGATGAAAAGCGTCGTAAACGCAGGGATGAGGGCGGCGAGGTCTGTCATGGCGATCTAACTATCCCAAAGCTCTGGGCATTTGCTCAGGTGTCTCCACCCTGATCGCCTGATACGGAAACCCCATGCCTGGTTCGGTTTGCATCGAAAGCGCAGCAATAGTCCTTTCGTCAGCGTAGAGGTGAAGCGACGTCGCAAACAATTGTGGTAAATTACTGCCATGCCAACGAACTTTGGAAGGAAGAAGACTCATTCCTAAGTTTTGCTTTTGTTTGTCTTTATACTCTTGGTGGCAATCAAAGGTTATTCCGCTTTCATGGACCTTAGGCGAGGTTTCTAAGGGGTGTTCGCCGCGTAACACCCGGGTGCCGTGAATATGATACCCGCTGGTCTCCGCAAGGAAGAACTCAGAATTTGTCAGCACCGCACCCTCTTCGAAAACGCTAGGGAAGACCAAGGAGCAAAAGACGTAGGGGAGAGCCTTATCGCCGAATACCACCTGTCCTCTTTCCGTCGTGGTGAAGGTCGTGCGATGAGAGATGAACCTCGAAAACACACCTTCAGCCAGCAGCACAAGGTTGCAGGACCATTCATAGTAAAGCGCAAACGGCCTGACAGAAGGTTTGGTTTGCATCAGGCGTTCTGGCGGCAAGAGGTTTCGCCAATCGCTTCCGGCGGGAGGTCGAACAACGAAGTTGTTAAATAGTTCGGGTGTGAATCCGGGAATTGATAGTGGCCAATCAAGCGTGACGCCTTCTCGTCCCAGAACACTGTCAGTCTTGTGGCCCAAGTAGAAGTCTCTTGTCATCCAGGAAGATCCATCATTTAGGCTTACGACCCCTCCGCCTTCTCCAACTTCTCCAGTGCCGCCATCCACAGCGCCTCGGCCCGCTCTAGCCCATCCATCACTTCGGCGTATTTCTTGTTCCAGGTCTCCAACTCGCCTGCTTTGCCGTCTTCGTAAAGCGCCGGATCGGCGAGTTTCGTGGCGAGCTTGTCGCGCATCTCGTTGATTTTGTTCACCCGTTCCTCGGATTTGCGCACGTCGGCCCGCAGGGACAGCAGCGTGTCGCGGCTGGGTTTGGCGGGTTTAGCCGGTTTCGGTTTGTCTTTCTCGGCGGGTTTGTCCGCGCTCAGCAGCATCTTGCGATAGGCGGGCAGGTCGTCCTCGTATGGTTTCACGCGCCCGTCTTTGACGAGCCAAAGCCGGTCGGCGACCATGCTGAGCAGGTGCATATCATGGCTGACGAGGATCACAGCGCCGGTATAGGCGGTCAGCGCCTCGACAAGTGCCTCGCGGGACTCAATATCAAGGTGGTTGGTTGGCTCATCCAGGATCAGCAGATGCGGCGCGGGCAGGGTGGCGAGCAGCAACGAAAGACGCGCTTTTTGCCCGCCAGAGAGCCTGCCGACCTCTGTCTCTGCCTGATCGGCACCGAGCCCGAACCCGGCGAGACGGGCGCGTAGCTTGGCTTGGCCTTCGTCAGGGCGTTCGCGAAAAAGGTGGTCGAGCGGCGTTTCCTCCACCCGCAGTTCATCCACCTGATGCTGGGCAAAAAACCCAATGCGCAGCTTGTTTGAGCGCACCATCTTGCCCCGTGCCGTAGGCAACCTGTCAGACAGCATTTTCGAAAGGGTCGATTTGCCTTCGCCGTTGCGGCCCAGCAGCGCGATGCGGTCGTCCTGATCAATGCGCAGGTTCAAGTTTTGCAACACGATGTGGTTGCCATAGCCCACGGCGGCGCCCTCGGTCGCGATGATGGGGGGCGAAAGCTCTTCGGGTTCCGGGAAGGTGAAGACGGTACGTGCAGCATCCTCTGGCGCGCGGATCGTTTCCATCTTTTCGAGCATCTTGACGCGGGATTGGGCCTGTTTGGCCTTGGAGGCCTTGGCCTTGAAGCGGTCGACAAAAGATTGCAGATGCGCGCGCTGCGCCTCTTGCTTCTTGGCCGCTGCGGCCTGCACAGCCCGTTTGGCCGCGCGCTGCTTGGCGAAACTGTCGTAGGGCCCGGTATAGTAGGTGAGCCCCTTGTCTTCGAGGTGCAGGATGCCGCCGACAGACCGGTTAAGGAGCTCCCGGTCATGGCTCACGATCAGCACCGTGTGGGGGTAGCGGACAAGGTAAGCCTCCAGCCAGAGCGCGCCTTCAAGGTCGAGGTAGTTTGTGGGCTCATCCAGCAGCAGCAGATCAGGCTCGCTGAACAGAACGGCCGCAAGGGCGACCCGCATGCGCCAACCGCCTGAAAAAGCAGAGCAGGGCATGCGCTGTTCATCCGGCATGAAGCCCAACCCGCGCAGGATGGTTGCGGCACGTGCCTCGGCCGACCAGGCGTCGATGTCCGTCAGGCGGGTTTGCACCTCGGCGATGCGGGCGGGGTCTGTCGCCGTCTCTGCCTCTGCCAGCAGGTCGGCGCGTTCGGTGTCAGCGGCGAGCACCGTGTCGATCAGCGACACCTCGTTTCCCGGCACCTCTTGGCTGACGCCGCCGATCTTCCAGCCCTTGGGGATATCGACATTGCCGGTATCCAGCACCATTTCGCCGCGGATCACGCGAAAAAGCGTTGTCTTGCCAGAGCCATTGCGCCCGACAAGACCCACCTTGTGCCCGGTGGGGATTGTGACGCTTGCGTGTTCGACCAGCGTGCGGCCTTCGACGGAATAGGTGATGTCGGAAATCTTGAGCATGGCGCGGCTATGATGGATCGTGCGCGCGCGGTCAATGGATGGTGCTTTGCCCCGTGACAGGCTAGGGCAGTGACATGGAAAACGATCGCGCCATTTGTCTTGCCAGTACCGCTGTTCTGGTGATCGGAACCCTGTGGGGGTTCTATTGGCTGCCGGTGCGCGAGATTGCGAACCTGGGCCTGACCGGGGTCTGGGGTACGCTGGCGATCACGGCGGCGGGGACGGTGGCGCTGCTCCCATTTGCCTGGACCGGGCGCGCGGAACTGCGACAGGCAGATTTTTGGGCAGTGGCGGCAACGGCTCTCGGTGGTTTCGCTTTTGTGCTTTACTCGGTCAGCTTTCTTTACGGTGAAGTCGCGGTTGTCATCATCCTCTTCTTCCTGACCCCTGTGTGGAGCACGCTGCTGGGACGCATCTTCTTTGGCTGGCCGATCACGCGGACACGGGCGAGCGTGCTGGTCCTGGGCATCCTCGGCCTGCTGGTGATGCTGGGGGCCGAGGGGAACGTGCCGATTCCGCGCAATCTGGGCGAATGGCTGGGCTTGGCGTCAGGTTTCTTCTGGTCTGTCGCAAGCCTTGGGATTCGTGTGCGCCGCGCATTGCCTGCGGTGCAGGGTGGGTTTGTCTTTGCGGCAGGCGCGACGCTGGGTGGCCTTGCACTGGCGCCTTGGTTGGGGGGGTGGACCGACAGCGGTGCAATCGGTGATGGTTTCCAGCTTTTCCTGTGGGTATTGCTGACCGGTGGCTTTTGGTGGGCGCTGTTCATTGTCGGGCTGATGTGGGCGACACCACAGCTTGACCCGGCGCGGGTCGGCATCTTGTTGATGGCCGAAGTCCTGGTTGCCGCCGTCTCTGCCGCGTTGATCGTCGGCGAGCATCTTTCAGTGTGGGAGCTTGTAGGCGGCGCGCTGGTTCTTGCCGCTGGCCTGCTGGAATTGCGTCCTACCCGCGTGTTGGCCAATGGTCGTGCGCGTCGTCGATGACAAAGGGATGGGCGTGCCGTCGGCCATGATCGCGAACATGCGGATGGTCAGCAGGCAGGTCATCATGGCTGTGGGTGAGGACCACCGGGTCACCCTCTGGCCACACGCGCATGGCCACGAGCAGGCCGACAAGCCCGATCACCCCAAAGACCGCCATCGTCACCTGTGCGCCGTAAAGGGTCATCAGCACCCCGGCGAGCGGGTATGTGATCAGCCAGCAGGCGTGTGACAGGGCGAACTGGGCGGCAAAGATGGCGGTTCTGTCTTCGGCATGGGTCGACCGGCGCAATAGCCTGCCTTGCGGCGTGACAGTGGCCGCGTAGCCCATGCCGGTCAGGGCCCAAAGTGCGAGGAAAAGGATCCAGCCCGGGCTGACGGCGGCCTCAAAGAACATCACGGCGGTCAGAAGGGCCGCGCCCCATAGCATGACTGGCCTGTCGCCGAGTGCTTTCAGCACCCCCGGCAAGGCAAAAGCCGCGAGCATTGACCCGCCACCAAAAGCGGCCAGCGCAAGCGCCACGTCGCCATCAGTTCCGGCAAACCCCATCTTCACTACGACGACTGTATTCACGATGACAAAGGCACTGGCGGCCGCCGCTGTCAGCGTGACGGACAAAAGCCCGCGCAGGCGCGGTGTCGCCAGATAGATCCGGATGCCGCGCGTCAGGCGCTCACGAAAGGGCCGCTCTTGCGCCTTGGCGCGTTTGGGCAAGGTCACGGTCAGGATGAGAAGGGCGGACAGCAGAAATCCGACGACCGTCCCGCCAAAGAGCCAGTGATAGCTGAGCACTGTCAGCAAGAGGGCGGCAAGCGTCGGGCTGATCAGGCTCTCCAGATCATAGGCCAGGCGCGACAGGGAAAGCGCTTTGGCATAATCATCCTCATCCTTGATCACATCGGGGATCGTCGCCTGAAACGTGGGTGTGAAACTGGCCGAGGCCGTCTGCAGCAGAAAGATTGCCAGGTAGATCTGCCAGACTTCTGAAATGAACGGCAGGGTCAGTGCGACGGTGGCGCGCAGAATGTCGGCAATGATCAGGACAGCGCGGCGGGGCACATGCACCACAAGCGCCGAAATGACCGGTGAAAGGCCAACATAGGCCACCATTTTGATCGTGTAGGCGGTGCCGAGCACGCGCGCCGCATCCGCGCCGGCGAGGTCAAACGCCAGAAGCCCAAGAGCCACTGTCAACAGGCCTGTCCCCAGTAGGGCCACAACCTGTGCGGCAAACAAACGGCCGAAGATCGGATGACGCATGACCTGCCACATAGGCCAAGGCTAGCGCAGGGATCGGGCTTGCGCAATTCACGGGTTTTCACGGGGCATGGCCCGTGCTAGGGCGCGCGCAGGAATTTCCGGGGCATGCCCCCGCAGCAGACAAAGAGGCTTAGACATGGCGATCCAGCGCACATTTTCCATCATCAAACCCGACGCGACAAAGCGGAACCTGACAGGTCAGATCACAGCCAAATTCGAAGAGGCGGGCCTGCGCATCGTCGCGTCCAAGCGGATCCAGCTGACGCTTGCTCAAGCACAGCAGTTCTACGGCGTGCACAAGGAACGCCCGTTCTTTGACGAACTCTGCGAATTCATGATTTCCGAGCCGATCGTCGTGCAGGTACTGGAAGGCGAAGACGCGATTGCAAAGAACCGCGAAGTCATGGGCGCGACAAACCCTGAAGACGCAGCCCCCGGCACGATCCGCAAGGAATTCGCCCTGTCCATCGGCGAAAACTCCGTCCACGGGTCCGACGCGCCAGAGACGGCTGCAGAAGAAATCGCATTCTTCTTCTCCGGGCTTGAACTGGTCGGGTAAGCGTTTGCCGGGGTAAACCCCGGTCTACGGCGGCTCCGTCCATACCCCTCCGGGGCTACGTAGGTCGGGGCTCGCCCCGATCCGCGCAACATTCGAAGGCTGTCCCGACATGACGTTGGGGCAGCTTTTTCGTTTGAACACAATCAACACGAACAGGCCGTATTTTTGCCGGGACTGTTTCTTATCTCAATGCCAAACTGAAATGAAAGGTCCTGAAAGTGAAAAAGTTGATTGGTCTGGCAATCTGCACAAGCGCAGCCTGTACATCCTCAAACAGTGTTGAAACAGTGACTGTTGCGGCAACTGCGGCAACGACGGGGCCCGCCGTTGTGACCGTCACATTTGATCAGGTGAACGATACACTGATTGCCAGTGACTCTAGCAGTTCCGTGACAATGACGCGTTTTAGCAGCAACGACACCGGTCGTTTTCTGGGTTACGGCAACAATAGCGCAGATCTATTTGCTTTTCGCGCCGTCAGTGACGGGTCGGAGGTGACCTTGGCCGTTGGTGAAGGCCTCGGCGGTACAGCCAGCGTTGAATATCAGCGCCTGACTGCGGCAGATCTGCCGACGGCAGGGTCGATTGACTATGCGGGCGACTACGTTTCATCAAGTTTCGAAGAGAATGATTTCGATTCCGGCAGTGGGGTGACGGGCGATATCAGTCTAACCGCCGATTTTGCGGCGATGACGGTCACAGGCACGATTAACAACCGTGTCATCGTTAATGCGGAAGGCTTGAGTGAGATATCTGACACGATGGCGTCTGATCTGACATTCGCCATCGGGGCAATTGACAGCACCGGCGCGTTTACCGGTACGTTAGAGCCTGGTGCGACCTATCAGGACGGCCAGATCACTTTTAACGGAACGGGTAGCTATGAGGGCCTGATCAGTGGGCAAGACGCTGATGAAGCTGTTGGCAGCGTCAACACCACCTGGACCCGCAGCGACGGAGGGTCAAGTTTTACCGAACTTGGCGTCTTTATCCTTGAAGAAACGCAGCCCTAAGCGACCTCTGGTCCCGCAACCGGCGGATGATAGGGCGTGACCTCATGCGCCGCGGCCGCTTTCTTGTTCAGGCTGCGCTCCAGCGCGCGGTAGTTGCGGATGTTGGCGTTATAGATAACGTCGAAGATGTCACCGATCACTGGGACCATGCCGAAGAAAAGGTCGAGGATGGTGTTGAGCGCCATGAAGGCCAGCGTGCCGGATGAGGCCCCCAGTTTGTAAGCCTTGTGGATCATGTAGGCCGAGGGCAGGGCGGTCAGCGTATCACCGACCACGGGCAGCAGACCCACGATGTTATCCAGACCGACCGAGATGTTGGTCCGGGGGATGTAGAAAAGTGCGTCCATCCGCCCTGCAATCTTGCGCAGGCGGCCGAGTTCAAAATCAATGTCCTGTTCTATGTTCATGCCATTAACATACCCGTGAACATGCGTGATGTAAAGGGTATTTACTTTAAATCCACAACGCCAATCTGGTTGAGGATTTTTTCAAGCTCTGACCGGTTTTCGTCAAAGCTGCCTGCTTTGATCTTGTCGAACTGTTTACGCATCGCTTTCTTTTCGTCGCCCTTGCAGTCGTTCCACGGGCGCCCCTGCAGCGCCATGTGCAACACGTAGTAGCCGATGAAATGGGGTTTGCTGCCGTTTTCCAGAAGCTTGGCGTAGGCCGCATCGGCACCAAGCGCGCGCAAGTCTTCGGCCGTCATGATCCCGACGGATTGAAGCGATGAGGCAAAGGCAGGCCCGATGTTGCGGATACTGGTCAAGGCGGTCATGGCCCGAACCTAGCCTTGCGTCGAAAAAAGGGCCAGTGAGGGTGCGCAGGATTGGGGAGGACAATCCGCGGCAGCAACCCCACCGACCGAAGGCGTCGAAACCGTCAGATGCTCGCGTAGTCCGTGATAACGGGCTTTTGCGGCGATTGTGTTTGCTTTGGCGGCGTGGTTGGCGTTCTTGATGATGCCGCCGCAGTCGTTTTTGTTGAGGCCATTTTGCTGGTCCTTCTGCTGCTCGTAGAGAAATCCTACGCTTGATCCTCAACGTCAAAACAGGTCATCGCGTTCCGAAGGTGCGGCGGGCGTGGCATTTATGTGACTGCTTGATCGGATTGTCGGAAATTCTTTCACCAAAACTTCAGGAAGGGCCGCCAAGGCATTGAAACAAAGCCATAACCCCACTCTCTCGATGCGTCATGCTACCTTGCATCTGTGAACCAACTGGCGCGCACCGCTTCACAAAAACTGGCCGGTACGGGCGCTGATGTGTCAGCATTGTAACCAGATGTGTAGCGTCTGGATGGGGCAAATGCCTATTTTTGCGTCGAAAACCACGCATCAATCCGGGATTTCAGGGCTGCCCAGATCGCTGGTGCCCCACGTTCCACCTTTGCGCCGACTCGCGTTTGCAGCTGTTCCGCCGTCACATTGTACTCTGGCCAGGTGCCGCCACCTGTTTCCAGGTTGGAGATCACAGGCTGCACACGGTCGATGGACTTGGCAAAAATCGCGTCGTCGGTTTCCGCCGCTTCGAACTCATTCCAAAGGGCGCGGAAACTCCGGGCCTGATCATCGGGTAGCAGGCCGAAAATGCGGTCTGCGGCGGCCTGTTCAATCGCCACCATTTCAGCCGGGTCATGATCCCCGTGAATGGGATTGTCGCCAGCGTCAATCTCCACCAGGTCATGGATCAAGAGCATTTTGATCACACGGTCAATATTGATGGGACGGATTGCATGTTCTGCCATGACCATCGCATAGAGCGCGATATGCCAAGAATGCTCGCCCGTATTTTCGCGGCGCGACCCATCGCAGAGCGTGGTGCCGCGCAACACGGATTTCAGCTTGTCCGCCTCGGTCAGAAAGGCAAGCTGGGCGTCAATCCGTGACTGCAATTGGGTTCAGCCGTCTGTTGCGTCAGGCTTGCGGGCCGGACGCTCAAAATCAGACCGCAAATCGTCCAGATCGCTGTCGCTGGCGGTCTCTTCCTCTGTCCCGTCGCGTTCATCGGTCAGCAGTTTTGTGCCGTGGATGATGTGCTCGGTTGCCCGTTCTGTCAGCAGGTTGCGGGCGCGGCGTTCTGCGCGGCGGACGCGCACGGCTGTCAGAAATGCCTCTTGCAGCGTCTGTGAGGATGATCCGACGATCTCGCTGATTTCGTTCACGATTTTTTCGTCGCCTGTCCGCTTTTCATCGGCGAGCGCAAGCTCGGCCAGTTCACCAGCAACCTTTTCGACGTAGTCTTCTGCCATGTCAGCGCGTGCTTTCGGTCAGGCGGCGGCGGACGTAGGTCCGCACGTGGTCAATCATCGGATCCATATGCGGATCTTCAAAGAAGTGCCCTGCACCTTCCATTTCTTCGTGGGTGATGGTGATACCCTTCTGCTCGTGCAGCTTGTTTACAAGACTGACGGTATCAGCAGGCGGCGCAACGCGGTCATTGGACCCGTTGATGATGAGCCCCGAAGACGGGCAGGGCGCGAGGAAGCTGAAATCATACATATTCGCTGGCGGGCTGACAGAGATGAAGCCCGTGATTTCCGGCCGCCGCATCAAAAGCTGCATGCCGATCCACGCCCCGAAAGAGAAACCTGCGACCCAGCAATGCTTGGCGTTGTTGTTCATTGACTGCAGGTAGTCGAGCGCCGATGCCGCATCCGACAGCTCACCCACACCCTGATCATACTCCCCCTGGCTGCGCCCCACACCGCGAAAGTTGAAGCGGAGTACGGTAAAGCCCATGTCATAGAACGCATAATGCAGCTTGTGCACGACGCGGTTGTTCATGGTGCCGCCAAACTGCGGATGCGGATGAAGGACGATGGCGATGGGGGCATCGCGGTCCTTTTGCGGGTGGTAGCGCCCTTCAAGGCGCCCTTCGGGACCGGGAAAGATGACTTCGGGCATTCAAGTTCCGTCATTGCTGCCGGTGCAACGGGCATTCTTGACGAAAATGCTCGGACACCTTAGAAAGATTCTAAACTAGTTCGACCGCGGTCGCAGCGCGGTGTCGGTGAAGTAATGACAGCGCGCAGCCACGTCAATGCAGTAGCGCGGCAATTCGGAGGGGGCGATGAAGTTAAGCACCAAGGGGCGCTATGCCATGGTCGCGCTTGCCGATATCGCCCTGCAGGGGTCCGAAACGCTGGTGACACTTTCCGATATCTCCAAGCGGCAGGACATTTCACTGGCTTATCTGGAGCAGCTTTTTGTCAAGCTGCGCCGCGCGGGTTTGGTGACATCGGTCCGCGGCCCGGGTGGAGGCTATCGTCTGGGCCGGCCCGCGGCAGACATCCGGGTGTCCGAGATCCTTGGCGCAGTCGATGAAACGGTGTCCGCGATGCATAAGGGGGCCGGGGCCTCTGGTGGCGCGTCGGGATCACGCGCGCAGTCCATGACCAACCGGTTGTGGGAGGGGCTGAGCGCCCATGTCTATGTGTTCCTGCATCAGGCGCGCCTGTCCGATGTGGTGGGAAATGAACTGGCACCGTGTCCTGCAGTGCCAGCGCTCTTCGAGGTTGTTGATGAAGCGTGATGGGGGGCCAGCCCCCCGTCCGTGCCGGACCCCCCCCGCGGTATTTGGGAACAAAAGAAGTTGAGAGCCTACTTGGATCATAACGCGACAACGCCGCTCCGAGCTGAAGCCCGGGCCGCGATGCTGGCGGCGATGGATGTTGTGGGCAATCCTTCCTCTGTGCATGCCGAAGGGCGGGCAGCGAAGGGTCTGGTCGAGAAGGCACGCGGGCAGTTGGCAGAGGCGCTGGGGGCCGCGAACGCCGACATCATCTTTACCTCTGGCGCGACCGAGGCCGCGGCACTCGCCCTCGCGGGCCGCGATTTGCACGGCTCCGGGTTGGAGCATGATGCGGTGCATGCCTGGATTACGCCTGATCTGGCTGTCGTGGATGGCGCTGTGCAGGTCGCTGATCCGGGCGCGACTGCGCTGCAACTGGCCAATTCCGAAACCGGGATTTTGCAGGACTTGCCGAAGGCTCTGGCGGTCAGCGATATCACCCAAGCCTTTGGCAAGGTGCCCTTTGCCTACGAATGGTCGGGGGTAGCGATGGTGTTTCTTTCTGCTCACAAGTTTGGCGGCCCGAAAGGGGTCGGTGCACTAGTCGTGCCGCAAGGCGCTGATATCGCGGCGCAAATCAAAGGCGGCGGACAAGAAATGGGCCGCCGCTCTGGCACGGAGAACGTCATCGCCATTGCTGGAATGGGGGCCGCCGCTGCAGCAGCACAGGCCGATCTGGCCGAGGGAAAATGGGACCGCATCGCGAAACTTAGAAATATTCTAGAAAGTGGGATTGAGGCTGCAGAAAACCACACTATTTTTGTAGGACAAGAGCGGGGGCGTCTGCCGAACACAAGCTGCTTTGCCTCACCCGGATGGAAGGGT
>JBCBOD010000128.1:0-10365 GCA_039821425.1 Pseudomonadota bacterium | reverse complement strand
GCGAATTCCGAAGCCTACAGAGAGGTCGTGCAGGAGATTGCCGACGAGCAATACGAGCTGCAAAAGGACCGCTTGGTCGACTCCGAGCGCGAAGGAGGGCCAGTCCATGGGTAAGGGTCGCATCGCCTTTGGCGTCTTTCTTCTTACGCTGGTGGCCGTCGCCATCGGTTATGTCGTGTCGTCCGCTGTTCTGACCTTCAAAGACTTGGGCTTTCAGGCGGATATCGACTTTTTCTATCTGGCTGAAAACTACTTCTATCTGCGGGACTATCGGCCTGACGACTTCCGCCTTGTGAACCTGATCATGGCAGGTTTCGGCGTCGCCGGAATGCTCATGAGCATTGCCGTCTCAGGTTCAGCGCTGACCGCGTTCGGTCTGACACACTGGCAGAAAAGCGGGGAGCTGGCAAAGAACGGGTTTTATGGCAAGCCCGGCACCGGCTTTATCCTGGGCAAGATGTCCAAGCCGAAGCGCAAGGGCAAATACCTTGTGGCGAAAACCTTTCCACACGCCTTGATCGTCGCGCCGACAGGCCGAGGCAAGACCACAGGGTTCGTGATCCCGAACCTTCTTACTTGGGAAGGTTCCGCCGTCGTGTTGGACGTGAAGGGTGAAAACTTCGAAGCTACGGCGCGGCATCGGCGCAAGCAGGGCGACAAGATTTTCCGCTTTGCACCCACGGATTTTGAGGACCGCCGCACACATCGCTACAATCCGCTATTGCGCATTTCCGAGCTGAAGGACGCGGCGCAACAACAGATGGAGTTGCAGCTACTTGCTTCGCTCTTCCTGCAGAATGAGAACGACCGCGTTCAGGGCCTTTTGAAAGGTGGTATCGACTTGTTCGTTGCCGCCGGTCTGTTGGCGTTCGAGCGCAAGAAACCGACGCTTGGCGAAATCTACCGCATCGCTGCGTCCGGTGGGAATAAGCAGAAGGAATACATGGCGCGTGGTGTCGAGGTTCAAAACGAGGCGGCGAAGCTGATTTTCACGCGGCTGGCGTCAACGAACAACGACACGCTCACATCCTATGTGTCGCTTTTGATGACATCGGGTTTGGACCAGTGGCAAAACCCGGCCATCGACGCTGCGACGCAGGTGTCCGACTTCGATTTTCGGAACATCCGAAAGGAGCCGTTCAGTGTCTATTTGATCGTGCAGCCGCTTATGGTGGAGCCTATGGCCCCGCTGATCCGGTTGTTCTTTTCTGACCTACTGGCGTCGATGCAGGACAAAGAGCCAGGTCCAGACGAGCCGTGGCCGGTCATGATCATGCTCGATGAGTTCAACCGCCTTGGGAAAATGCCTATCGTGACGAAGAGCATCGAGACGCTGCGGGCGTATCGCGGGCATCTTGCTATCGTGACACAGACGATCCCTGCGCTTGATGAAATCTACGGTGAGAACACCCGCCGCGCGTTGCAGGGGAACGCCGGGGTGAAGCTCTACCTCACGCCTTCGGACGAAAAGACCGTCGAGGAATTGAGCAAGGCAGTCGGCAAGACAACGAAGAAGGTGGTCACGCGGTCGCGCGCGATCGGCAAGAACCCGTTTGAAGGTCGCAGTCAGTCGGTGAGGACGGAGGAAGTTTCATTGCTTCCGGAGGACGAAGCCAGGCGGTTGCCGCTTGAGGAAATTGTCATGGTCATCGACGCGCAGATGCCCATCCGTGCCAAGCGCATCGAATATTTCAATGATCCGTATTTCAAGGGCATTCATGGCGCGCAATCGGGGGATTTGCCATTTCCTGAGAACGAAGTTTCCACCAGCATTTCTCAGAAGGATGAGAAGGGTAGGGCGGAGGATGAACCCGACGGCGATACAACGGTGAGTCTGTCTGAGAAAGCGCGCGTCAAAGAAGCGCCACCACCAGCACCAGCACCAACGCCGGCGTCGAAGCCCGATCCGACACCTGAACGAGAAGCAGCCAAGTCACCGGTTGCTCCGATAGATCGACCAGCTCCTAAGCGTGAATCCATCAAGATGGCTGTTGCTACGGATCAAAGAGCAACACTGCGCACATCAAAGCGTAAGAGGGCGAAGGGTGTTGTCGCCGTCGAGGCTGAGCAACAGAGGCAGATCGAAATGGATTTGGCGACGCAAACGGAGTTGATCTTAGAAGCGCCTACCGAAGCTGACGTTTCCGAGCTAGAAAGGCGTATGGGTGATCTTGAAGATTTGAAGAATAGCCTGCCCGAAGTGGCAGACAGCAAGGACCAGCTTGATCCTGTGCCGCCCTTTGCCAATCAGCAAGAGAAGCAGTTTGCGCAAGATTTGAAGGACGGCCACGCGCTTGTTCAACGGGGCGAGGATGGCGAGTGGGAACGGGTCACGTCAGACGGCACCGAGAAACTTGGCTATCGTGATGAAGGTCGAGCGGTCAAAGCATGACCCAGGATCGCCCATCACTTTTCGTGATGGCGGGACCAAATGGATCAGGCAAAAGCACGCTTACGTCCTATGGTGTCGCCGGAAATCGTCCCGTTCTTGATCCAGATGCAGTTGCCGCCAGACTGAGCCCTGCCGACATCCGGGCGGGTGCAGTACAGGCCGCACGTGAGACAATTCGTCAGCAGCAGGAACTCTTGGACCGCCGCGAGAGCTTTGCTGTCGAAACTACACTGTCAGGCAACCGTACTCTGAAGCTCATGGATGAGGCGAAGGCCCGAGGGTATGAGGTCGAGCTGCACTATGTGCGTCTCGGTACGCCACAGGGCAGCATTGACCGCGTTGCAGAACGCGTCGCGCGAGGCGGTCATGATGTGCCGCAGGAGGACATTGTGAGGCGGTATGAGCGTTCGTTGGAAAATCTGCCGTCTGCCATAGAGAAGGCCGACAAAACCACGCTGTACGACAATTCTGGCCGCAGGACGGAAATCGTTGGTCATCTGGACAAGGAAGCGTTCCGTTTCCGTGATCCACCCGAATGGGCGGTTGACGCATCGGCCAAGGCTGCGCGGATGATGGAAGATAAGGCGGTGACTGTTGAGGATCGGGAAGCTGCGCAAATGCGGTCGGCCGAGGTGGCCGTTGCCGCAGGGCGCATGTCTGAGGAAGATCTTCGTGAGTTGCGTGAATTCAACGAGGAGCGCGACACCGATACGGATGGCACTGGTGGTGTGCGAGAGTAGGCTATGCTGTCTTAGTGGAGCGTACGCGGCGGATGATCGAAAAGTACGACGCTGAATCCATCTGGGTCAGAAGGCGGCACGACAAGTAGGAAGATTTCGTGTGATCCCTCCTTTTCATAGAGGCATCTGTACTTGCCCTTGTTGTCCCCATCGTCTGTGATTTCATCGTATCGGCAGGTGTAGGCTATTCCTTCGGTTTCCCACTCTACGATCCCTGTCTTTGTGACGAGCGCGAGCGGCTTTCCATCGAGCATGATAAGATTTTGATCAACGACGATCTGTTCCATGAGTATCCGGTTGGTAAAGTGAAGGCGGCCCGCAGTGCGGGCCGTCCATTGATGGTGAGTAGGTCATCTGCCGATCCGCTTGTTGCGGTCCATTTGTGCCTGATAGTTTGGCGCTTGCCCGGCGTTTGCGCTTGGTGCTGGCTGAGTGTTCGCGGGCTGAGGCTGTATCGGCTGACCGTAGCCCTGACGGGTAGGCATTGGTTCAACCCCCATCATGGCTCTTGCCCTTAGACCAGCAGCAGCGGCCCCGGTAGCGTTCCCCATGAGATATGCGTTGCGTGCCTGGCGCGAACCGGCAAAGCCGCGACCAAATTCATAGCTGCCGCCGAGTCCGCCGGTCATTGCAGGCATCATGATGTTGCCGGAAATAGCCCGCACTATGAAAGGCGTCGCTAGAATGAAACCTTTCGCCATCAAAACCATCATAATAAACGGCAGGAGCGCTCCTATATTCGGAGCAGCAGCAGGGTCGCCAAGTTCACCCAGAAGCGACGCCGAGACACCAGTGATCGTTGAGAATACGCCCGCAATGACGATGGGATACATTGCGAAGGATATCACCGCCGTAAGCCAACGCGTAAAATAGTCTTTGGTGACTTCAAACAGTGTGAGGAAAATCATGATGGGTGCGAGGCCCAAGAGTAGTGCGATCATCAGGCGCGAAGCCACCATGATGAAAGCAGCCAGGGCTCCCAATAAGGAAAGCAAGAAAACACCGAGGTTCGATAAGATTGCCCCCGCCATCCAGTTCAATTCCTCGCCTGCGGCATTCAAGTAATTGCCAAAATCAGCGATCATTGCGTCAAACTGTTCGGCATAGGTGCCAGATGGACCGGGTGCGCCGCCGCCGACAGCCGCGATCAAGGAACCTGCGATGCTGTCGATCCCATTGAGAATGGCCGAGGACAGAGCATTAAACTGCGTCCAGTTCTGTGCGAATATCGCTATCAGAATGAATTTGACACCAAGCCAAAATGCAGTGCGGCCATCCATCGAACGATACTGGAAGATCATGTTGATTGCGACAAAGAGAAGAACGAGGGTTGCGCCCAACGTCGCAATAGTACCGACTGTTGCGGCTACTGCACCGAATTGCGTTTCGGCAGCGTCATCCAAAAATCCTTGCGCTTCGTCCACGATGTATGAAACGACGCTCATGTTTTCCTCCTAGATCACCAGTTTCCTTCAGCTTCACACAGCGCCCTTACAGACCTCCGAACAGCGGTGCCCTCATCCTCGAAATGGCGTCGGGTTTGCATCAGTTCAAACTGTTCGAGATGTAGGTAATTGTTGTTGAAACGCTGCACGGCGCTATCCCAGGAGGGATAGAGGGTGTCGCATGCACAATTCCCTGCTTCAGACACGCGCTCGTATCCTTCGAGCCGATAAATCGACTGAATCAAAAGGCGCTTGTGATTTTCGCTCCGATCAATGTTTTGCATCCACTCCGGTTCAGGCGGACGTTCTTGGCAAAACTCGTATTCGCGCTCCATTGATGGCACCAAGCCTTGGGCGGATGTGAGCGTCGGGGATGTGCCAACGGCAACAGCGAGCAGCAAATTAGCTGTTTTCATGCTCGTCTCTCCTTTTCTCCCTGCATTTCTTCTTCCGAAAATTCGTATTGCAGCAGCACAGTGTAAATTGGCTGATAGCCTTGCATGTGCGTCATTGAGACAATTTTCCAGCCTTCTAGTGTGTACTTTGCAAGCTCATCTTCCATGTGCTGATGAGTGAATTTCTTATCTGGTGAGAAGGTTAGGATTTTCGGCATGTAGCTCTTACCATTACTCATGTTTCGGCCTCCTTTCCTAATTCTGTGCCGGGCAAATAGAATTCCGTGATCCCACGCTTGCCGTCTTCACGGCCCGCCTGGATGATCACGTCGATTGAGCTTTCGATGTAGTCTACCATATCCCTATAAGGTATTGGGACTTCTGTCTTTAACGCTGCGATTGCTAGGCGCTGGACCGCCAGTTGAGGCGTTTCGGCGTGCAGGGTGGTCATCGAGCCACCGTGGCCGGTGTTGATGGCTTCAAGGAAGGTCATTGCTTCCTTTCCACGCACCTCGCCAAGGATGATCCGGTCAGGCCGCATCCGAAGCGTGGAAGTCAGCAGGATATCCGCTGTCTGGTGTGGCGCATCACGGTTGGAAATCAGAGTGACCGAATTCGGCTGCGTGGGCAGCAGCTCAGCCGCTTCCTCAATGGTGAGGATCCTTTCATCGTCACTGACATAGGAAAGGATCTTCCTTGCAGCGACCGTTTTACCGGTGGACGTGCCACCAGAGACGATCATGTTCAGCTTGTTCTCAACGCAATGACGAATTGCAGCGTCGATATCGCCACTGGCAACAACTTCGCGAAGCTGGCGGTTCTTGTCCTGGCGCAGTTCCTCCAGCTTGCGCTCCTTTCCGTAGAGAAAGCCCAACTCGATTGAATCGAGTGGCAGACTGGAAAAGAACCGTAGACTGATCGACATGCCCCGGCTGACGGCGGGGGGAGTGATGACCTGCGCCCGGATCGGCCGGTCGCGATACGTGATCGAGACCGACACGATGGGCTTGTCTTTGGAAAGAGGCGTCCCGGCATCAGATGCGATCTGATTGCCGAGATCTTTCACCTGATCCTCTGTCAGAGTTTGTTCAAGGCGAGACATGAAATGGTCGCCTTGAAACTCACCCCAGCAAGAGCCATCGGGGTTGATGCAAATTTCGATCACATCAACCCGTTTGGCGTCCTCTAGACGGTCGATGGAGGATTGAAGGTAGCTGAGCGACATGGGGTCAGAAAATCTCCAAATCGCGATCGACCATGACCGTGATGCGCGCACCCTGATCTACGTAGATCACAGGCCCAATAGACAGGTACTCACCGATCACGCTGTCAGTCGCATCGGCAAGATCGTCACCAATGTCTTCAAGAACATCTTCTGCAATCTCATCCTCAGTTTGATTGGCGGCGACGCTAGGTGTCGCGGAAATCAAGGAAATGAGAGCAGCGGAGCCGAAGCGTTCTGCAAAGCGCGTGTCAACAAAGCCAGTTGTACCCGAGCGGCCAAGCTCATCGGCACCAAAGGAGCTGATCACCACCGTTTGGTTGTTCGGCATG
The DNA here is from genome assembly GCA_039821425.1 of Pseudomonadota bacterium. Classification (GTDB taxonomy): domain Bacteria; phylum Pseudomonadota; class Alphaproteobacteria; order Rhodobacterales; family Rhodobacteraceae; genus Yoonia. The sequence continues at coordinate 3,839 of JBCBOD010000128.1, read as the reverse complement.
ATGATCCTGTCCCAAGCAATGGTCAGACGGCTTTGTGCGATATCTGCGCCGGAGCGATATCGGCCGATAAGCCGCGATCCAGCAGGGATGAGCAGCCGGGTCCCATCGTAGCTGTAGACGTTCTCCGAGGTGATTGCGCGGACCTGGCCTGCCAGCTCGCTCGAAATCGCCGTTTCAAGCGCGGCCTGGATTACTGTGCCTTGCATGACGGTATTAGAGGGGTTTGCGATCACTTCGGCCTGTGTGACCGCTGAGGGCAGGGCACCGTTGAGTACGAAGTCGGTAACGTCACCGAAAGTGCGTTCGGCCAACTCAGCACCATCGGCACCGAGGCCGCCCGTTGAGCCGCCAAAGGCAATGGTTGGCGATTGGATACGGCGCTCTTGGAAAGCGCGTTCTTCCTCAGCCCTACGCTCCAATTCTGCAAGACGCGCGGCTTCACGTTCAGCCTCCCGACGAGCTTCTTCAAGACGTCGCAATTCTTCCTCGGAGGGCCCAGACGGGGCAGGGGCGGGGGTTTGGGCTTCCAGCCGTGCCAGGTCGAGGTCCATGCGAAGCTCTTGCAGTTCGCGGTCGCGCGCGGCCAGCTCGTCAGCAAATTGCTGTTGAGCGGCCTCAGATGCGGCCTGCAAGCCCGCGATCTGTGCTGTGAGAGCGTCGATTGCCTCCGCTGCCGCTGTGTCGTCTTCAACCACAGGCTCGGGCGCATTCTGAATGGCCTCGATCTGCGCTTGCAAGGCTGCGATCTGCGCCAGCAATTCGGCGTTAGGTTCGACAGGAGCCGGAACCTCTACGATTTCCGGTTCAGGTGCAGGCGGCGGCACGAAGGGCTCGATTGCCCCAAAGCCATCGCCTTCCGGCTGGAATTCGTCAGGTGTCGCCGTAGGCAACACAACTTCCTCCTCCGGCTGGTTCAGCAGATAGAAGACCACACCGGCAAGGCCGATCAGGGCCACCACCAACAGCGCCATGAGAGGCGAGCGGCGCGGCGTGGCCGCCGGGCTAGCACCGCCACCAGCAGCTTCAAGGCGTGCGAGGCGTTCGTTTACGTCCGCTTGGTTTGGATCATCACTCATGATGTGCCTCCTGCGGCAAGAGCGTTAGATTGGATGCAGACCACCGTTTCACCTAGGCGGAGGACCCATTGGGCGTTGACACCAGAGACGCGGATCACACCGGGCTCAGTCTGTTGGGTGTTTACGGTTCGCTCACGACCGTTCGAGTACCGGAAGATCGCAGGGATCGGGGCATTCCGTGCGAATTGAAAGTAGGTGAACGTGCCATCATCCCATACCCGTGTGGGCGTGATTTCCGTGCGGTCGCTAGCACCATAGTTGTAATTCGGTGCTTGCGCGGCGACTGCGTTCTGTGGCCGCCGTTCTTCGTCAGGATACCGGAATTGAACAACATAGAAGGTCGGTGAAGACACTTCCATCACGTTGAAATAGTAGCTGCGCCGGTTTGTGTAGACGGTGACGTTTGTATGGACACCGCGCGCCAGAGGCTTAATCGCGAATGCCTGCCCACCGGGCACGCCGTCGAGTTCAAAACCTTCTGTGTCGCCAGCAAGGATCGAACGGATCGTCTCACCCTCGCCAAATTCAACGGTTGTGACGTGGGTGAGCGATACGTTCAGGCGGTAAACCTGTTGATCGACATAGGTGGCAATGCGGACACGACTGTCATTTGGACCACGCCGAGGCGTGTTTTCCGCAAATGCGGTCGAAGCCATGATAACCAGACATAGAAATGCAAGTCCAAAGCGGCGCATCTTAATTCTCCAATCTGTCTGAACGGATCGAATACTCGATCACGGTGAAGCCAAAGGGGTTCGTCCAGACCTGATCAATTGTGCGCGCTTCTTCGGGTCGAAACTCGAACAGCATGGTCGCGGTGAACAGGCCAGCTTGGACGCCTTGAATGGAGGTGAGCCGCTTGCGGAGCCGAACGGTCGCGCGGTTTTCACCAATCAAGTTCACGCTCAGGATTTCAACATCCAGCGTGGAATTGCTGCCATAGACGGTTGGAGGATATTGCGGGTTCGCGCTGTTCCATTGCTGGCGCACAGAGGCTTCTGCACGGCCATCGGAGCGCTGTAACACGCTGTTAATCCGGACATCATTGTCTAGCTGATTATAGACCTCACGATCAGTTACATAGCGGAAGATTTCAGCTTCGATCACGGCCTGGTTGCCGGTGATCGCGCTTGCACCAACGGAGACTTCAGGCAACGCAAAGCCCGTCTCGGGATCGTATGGTACGACCACCGGGGGCGGGTCTACATCGAGGATGGCTACCGCAACAGCGCTCAGGCATCCGACAACGCCGAAGGCTAGTCCGGTAAGCCCGAGCTTTTGCCACAACCGCTCACGGCGCAATGCACCGTAAACCAGTTCTTCCTCAATGATTTCTTTTTCGTTGTCCAAAGTCTCTATCCCTCAATGTTAGTCGCCGAGGTCAGGAATGGTGAATTCCATGAAGTTCTGTTCTTCGGCGATGGTGGCTGCGTCGATGACACCCCCGGTGCCATCACCTACGGTCTGAACGGCTTCGAGCTGCCACATTGCGACCAGTGCAATTGCCAGTTCAGCCGTCACGCGCGTGTTCAGATCGACGCTCTCTTTGAGTTCGTCCATGTCATCAATCAGACCGACAAGGCGGTCTACACGCTCAAGCGATTGGCCCGCATCCTCATAGCTGTTTTGCGCGGCGGCAGAGACGAGGGCGCCAGTCGTGGCCTGCGTCGCAATGCGTTCGGCACCAGCATTTCCGCTGGTTGCCATTTCGCTAAGCGTGTCTTCATCGAAGCCGAGTTCCGCAAGAACACGGTCCATCTGGGTTTCAATCTCGCCCGCACCGGAGCCACTGAGACCCGAGAAGTCGCCAGTACGGATTGCTTGGATCGTCGCCTGGATGTCCCCGAATTCCTGATCGAGAATGCCGTTGAGTTCGGCTTCCATTTCTGTCGCGATGACTTCGGGGAGTTCAGCCAGTCGCGTCAGAGCGGCATAGGTTTCCTGAAGCTGCGCGAGCTGGTCCGTGAGTGTCGTCAGTTGCTCACGAAGCTGCAAAAGCTGTTCGTTCTGCAGAAGCTCGTCTTCGATCATCTGGCGGAGTTGCTGGATGTTCTGGGCGATGTTCTGCGTGTCCACGACCGGCACACCCTGCGCATATGCAGGGGCCGTAATGATGGTTACGGGAGCCGCGATGCCGAGCGGCAAAAGCAGTGCGACAGCGTGCGTCCGAAGGGTGTTGCGGACGTAGTTGGTGAGAAGCGTTAGAGCGCGCATTAATCTAGGTCCTCTATGGTGAAGTTCATGAATTCTTGTTCTTGCATCCGAGCCGCTGCGAGACGCAGTTGCTCAGCGCTAAGGGGTTGGGTCCGTGCGGCTTGCAGTCTTGTCATTGCGGCAATGAGACGGACCAGTTCAGCCCGGGCGTAGGTGTTCAACGCCATGGACTCTTGCAAATCGCTGGTGGAGCCAATGCGGGTCACGATATCCCGAACGCGAAGGGCGGCTTGGCGGATCGCAGTTGGTGAGTTGCTGCCATAGAAGGCTGCGCCCGTGCCCATCATCGACAGGTTCGAGTTCGCCAACAGGGCAGGGTCGATTGTGCCAAGCGCTTCGATCCCGCCAATCCGCGCAAGGTATTCGTTGTATTTCTGCGGAATTACGGTGACGTAGTGCTGCGTCTCTTGGAACGGCGGCACGCCGCTGGACTCGATCACGCGGCCCGGGCCAGCGTTATAGGCGGCAAGCGCGAAGATAATGTTGCCGTCAAAGCGGGCGAGCTGTTGTGCCAGATACCGCGCCCCGCCTTCGACTTGGAGGTAAGGG